>JAGADH010000038.1 GCA_017613715.1 Desulfovibrio sp.
ACTGCAGAGACCGGCTGCGCAGACAATACCCTGGGCAAACAAGGTCCTTGAAATGGCTTCATAGTCAGCCACAAGCGCTTCTGCGGTCAAAGCAGGATGAAAGATTTCAAGCATCTTGGGCCCGTGGCGGGCAATGGTGATCGCTGAGGACTTTTGCGCAAAAGTCTCGTTAATCAGCTCATGGGCTTTGGCAAAGCAGACATCCTTGGGCAGATCGTTGCTATTTTCCACATGCAGCAAAACCAGGGTAAAGACACTTTCGGCATGACTTAAGGCCGCAAGCTTCTGCGCAAAGGCTCTCGGGGCAAGCTCTTCGCCGGTTTCGCTCTCACTCTGAGTCTCCTGCTCAGTCGAGAAAGGCTGATCTCTGACAATCTCCAGGAGATCTCCGGCACTGGGGAGAAGACCGGCTGTCTCCTGATAGGCGAGTTCCGCCACGGCCGTTTTTTTCCGCGTCTGCACCACGACCAGGTCACCCTTATAGCTGTGGCTTTCTCCGACACCAAAAACAGCAAAGCGCCTGCCAGGTGCTATGCCCATCTGACGTCCAAGATTGATGCGAAAACGGCCAAGGGACAAAAGTTCCACTATGCGACCGCCGCTTTTCAGAATCTGGGAAAAACCAAGACAGCGGCCAGGGGCGGCCACCTCACAGGCCATAGCCACGCGCTGCCGCAAGATCATGGCCTGTTCTGGCATGGCCAGCTGCATTTCCTCGTGGCGCATATCATGGGGATAATACGCATAGCCTGCACTCAGCACAGGATAGACGGCCTGCTCTGTCAAGGGATTCACAGCTGTTACCCGCTTGACGGCGCCAAGAGCCTCTTCGGCAAGTCTGCGGCATTTTTCACGGCCTGTAGTCTGGGCAAGCAAAGCAAATTCGCTGCGGCCCAGACGCACGCAGAGGACATCCGAAGACACGGCGGCTTTCAGGGCCTGTGCCAGACGTTTACTCAGATCCTGCACAAAGAGATGGCCGCAGCGCAGGGCAAGTTCTTCCTCATTGCGCAGGCGCACGATCACAAGACCAAGACAAAGACGATAGGCCGGAAGATGGGCAAGAGGACAATGGGCATTTTCCGGCGCCGTAACAATGGCTGACTCTTCAAGCATGCGTGCGTAGAGCTCGCCTTCCAGAAAAAGGCCTGTCTCGGCATCCACACGCAAGGCCCGGCTGCGAGCCAGATTTTCCAAGCAGAGTTCAAGAATACCTGCAAGATAGGGCACAAGAGGCAGCGCTTTTTTATTGATGACCTTGTTCAGCACAAGCACGCCAAGAAAATGCTCACGAAAGACAAGGGGCAGGATCAGCTTATGCTCGCGCGGCAAAAACTGCGGGGCGGTGTCTTCCACAGAGATGGGAAAATAGAGCGTATGGCCATCAAAAGGACAGATACGTTGTAACGCGGCACAAAGATCAGCCTGCATGGCAAAAATATCACTGCTTTCCAGCACAAGATTTTGCGAACTCTCGGTCAAGGATTTCCTCCCAAAGCAAAGCTTCAACGACACAGCCAATTATCCCTTAGAGCTCCTTTGCCTGTCAATTCCCCATGCTGAGCTCACGGCTGACAAAGTTGGGGAGACTATGCTAAGTTGGACTCATGAAGCCAACCTCCCCGCCAAGGAGTCCTGATGTTCTCTTTCCTTATGCCCAAATCACCGCCCTTTTTCCCGCTGCTCAAGGAACAGAACCTGCTGCTCAGGGAAATTGGACGGCACGTTGTCTCCATGCTCGAAAATCCCCAAGTCATGAATCAGGCGCACAAGGAAATCGCCCTGCTTGAAGCCAAGGGTGACCGCCTGCACGCCCAAATCCTACGCCTGCTTTCCCAGGCCTTTATCACGCCTATTGACCGCGAAGACATTCTGCGCATCAATCAGGAACAGGAAGACTGCATGGACAGCCTGCAGCGCCTTGATACACGACTGCATATCTTTGAATTCCCCCGTATCCGTTTTCCCATGCTGCAGTTGACGAAACTTGCGCAAGAAATGCTCGACATCACCCAGATCATGCTTGACGGCCTCTGCCTGCGCAAGGACAGCCACAAAACCCATGCTTTCCGTGACCTGCGCCATGAATCCGACATGGTCATGACCACGGGACTCGCCGAACTCATGGAAGACCGCGGCAATCTCACGCCCAAGGATGTACTCCTGGCTCTCCAATGGAGCCAGTGCTATGAACGCATGGACATCACTCTTGAACATATCAATACGCTTGCTGAAACCCTTGACGAAGCGGTCTTGAAACATGCTTGAGCTGCCCCTGCTGCTCGTGGTCATCGTGGTCGTGGCGCTTGTCTTTGACTTCACCAATGGCGCCCACGACAGTGCCAATGCCGTGGCCACCATCATTTCCACACGCGTCGTTTCGCCGAGGCTTGCCGTGACCTGTGCAGCCCTGCTGAATCTTGCAGGCGCCCTGCTCGGCACAGAAGTTGCGCGCACCCTGGGCGGAGGACTTGTCTTACCTGAGGTTGTCGAACACAGTCAGCTTCTGGTACTGGCAGCGCTGGCTGCGGCCATCTTCTGGAATTGCCTGACCTGGTATTTCGGCATTCCCTCCTCCTCATCGCACGCGCTTATTGGCGGCTTGATTGGCGCAGCCATAGCCGAGGCCGGC
This sequence comes from Desulfovibrio sp., assembly GCA_017613715.1. GTDB lineage: Bacteria > Desulfobacterota > Desulfovibrionia > Desulfovibrionales > Desulfovibrionaceae > Desulfovibrio. Next base: position 2,633 of record JAGADH010000038.1, read on the forward strand.
ACCCAGTCTCTGAATCTTCAGGGTATTCTCCAGAAAGTCCTGCTGCCGTTGGTAGGAGCTCCCCTCCTGGGCTTTCTGGCGGGGTTCCTTATGATGTGGGCCACCTATTGGGTCTTTGCCCGAAAACGCCGACAACGGGTCAATGCCCTTTACCGCAAACTGCAATGCTGTTCAGCAGCTTTCATGGCCACAAGTCACGGCTTGAACGATGCGCAGAAAACCATGGGCATTGTCACACTTGCGCTCTTCACGTTCGGCAAAATTCCTGCCATCGACGTCCCTCTCTGGGTCAAACTGGCCTGCGCAACAGCCATGGCCCTGGGCACGGCCTTAGGCGGCTGGAAAATCATCAAGACCATGGGCAGCCGCATTTTCCGTCTTGAGCCTGTACACGGCTTTACGGCAGAATGCTCGGCCACCATGGTCATTACGCTGTCCTCGTATCTGGGGGCTCCCATCAGTACCACGCAGACCATTTCCTCGGCCATTTTCGGTGTAGGCTCCACACGCCGTCTTTCGGCCGTACGCTGGGGCCTTGCCGGCAATCTGGTGACAGCCTGGCTTTTGACACTTCCCTGTGCAGGCAGCGTGGGTTTTCTCTCGCTGAAATTCTTAAAATTGCTGAACCCCTAAATGCCGCATTTTTCCTTGTTCGCCCTGTCAAAGTTCGCTAAAGAAAACCTGGCTCCTGGGAGATACTATGTCTGATGCCCTTGCCTGCTTCAAAGCCTACGATATCCGCGGAAAATTTCCCAAACCCCTCAGTCCCGAGCTGGCCTATGCGCTTGGGCTTGTTCTGGCCAAACACTTTGCCGTGCACAAGGCCATCATTGGCCACGATATCCGCCTCTCAGGTCCAGCTCTGCGCGATGCTCTGGCTTCCGGCCTGACGAGCCAGGGCGCAGAGGTGACCTTTCTTGGCCTCTCTGGCACCGAGGAAGTCTATTACGCTGCCTCGCACGAAGACGCGGATATTGGCATCATGATCACGGGCAGCCATAATCCTGCCGATGAGAACGGCTTTAAACTTGTGCGCCGCGGTGCCATTCCCATCAGTAACGATTCAGGTCTGCTTGCCATCCGTGAAGAGGTTGACGCTTTACTGGCTAAGCCCATGAAGCTCCCCCAGGCACTTCCCTACCGAGAGCCGCCCAAAAAAGCCGACTATCTCAACTGGCTTGTGCAAACATCAGGCATCAAGGAGGCCCAGGGAGCAAGCCGCAAGACTGGCTTCAAAGTCCTGGCCTGTGCTGGCAATGGCTCAGCCGGTCCACTTCTGGCTCGCCTGGCGCCACTTCTGCCCTTTGAGCTCATTGTGCAATACGGGGAAGCCGACGGTCACTTTCCCCACGGTGTTCCCAATCCCCTTCTGCCTGAACGGCGCAAGGATACGCAGGAGGCTGTCCTGGCAGCCCATGCTGATCTTGGCGTGGCCTTTGACGGCGATTTTGACCGCTGTTTTTTCTTCGACGCCAAGGGGCAGTTCATCGAAGGCTACTATCTGGTCGGCCTTCTGGCCAAAGAAATCCTGCGTACGCACCCAGGCCAAAAGATTGTGCACGACCCGCGTCTTTACTGGAACACGCAAGCCATTGTACGCAAGGCAGGCGGCATCCCCGTGCTCTGCAAGACGGGTCATGCCTTTATCAAGGAGCGCATGCGCCGGGAAGATGCCGTCTACGGCGGCGAAATGAGTGCCCATCACTACTTCAGAGACTTCAATTACTGTGATTCAGGCATGCTGCCCTTCCTGCTGGTCACAAACCTGCTTTTGCTGAGTCCTCAAACGCTTGAGGAGATGGTGGCCAGCGCCATGGCCGACTATCCCTGCAGCGGAGAAATCAACCGCAAAGTCGCAGATCCTGGCCGTATTCTGGAAAGCCTGCGTGCGCTCTACGTCAAGGAGGCGCTGCATGAGGATCAGATCGATGGCCTCAGTCTTGAATTTCGCCATTGGCGCTTCAATCTGCGCATGAGCAATACCGAGCCTCTTTTGCGCCTCAATGTCGAAAGTCGCGCAGATCTGGCGCTGATGCAGGATAAAACGCAGGAAATCCTCGCGCACATCGAACAATTCGCCAACTAAGCGCCAAACGCAAAAAAAAAGGAAATAGCCCATGCCTGAGTCCCATCTTACTCCGGTGATCCTCTGCGGCGGCAGCGGTACCAGACTCTGGCCGCTTTCGCGTGTGCACGCCCCCAAACAATTTGTGGATCTGGGAGGAGGGCGCACGCTCTTTGGCGATACCTTAGCAAGGGCTCGTCGCATTCCCGAAGCCGGCGCCCCCATTATCGTGACCAATGAGCATCACCGTTTCTCCGTGCTCAATCATCTGGCCAAGGAAAAACAGGATGCGGTGATCATTCTCGAACCTTCACCGCGCAATACGGCAGCGGCCATTGCCCTGGCTGCCATGGCCATGAGTGAGCAGGACGATGATCTGATGCTTGTGCTGCCCTCAGACCATGTCATCACTGAGCCGGAGATTTTCTGCCAGGGGGTCTCTGAAGGCATCAAACTCGCCGCAGAAGGCCATATTGTCACCTTCGGCATCGTTCCCAAAGGACCTGAAACCGGCTATGGCTATATTGAAGGCGGAGCTTCCCTTGGCAGCAAGGCCCGCAGGGTTGAACGCTTTATTGAAAAGCCTGACCGCGCAACAGCGGAAAAGCTGGTTGCCAGTGGCAAATATTCCTGGAACAGCGGCATGTTTCTCTTCAGGGCCAGGGTCTTTCTGGAAGAACTGGCGGCGCAGGCGGCTGACATCTATCAGGCTGTGGCAACGGCCTGGCAAAAGCGCGATAAAGATGGCATTTTCATCCGTCCCGAGCCCCAGGCCTTTACCTCAGCCCAGGCGCTTTCCATCGACTATGCCGTCATGGAAAAAACGCAAAAAGCCTGTGTGCTGGCACTGGCTACAGGCTGGAGTGATCTGGGCAGCTGGGAGGCCTTTTATCAGAATGCCACGCCTGATGCTCAGGGCAATGTCTGTGCAGGCGATGTGATCTGCGAAGAATCGACCAATAATTATCTTAAAGCCTGCAACAGGCTGCTTGCCGTGGTTGGAGTCGACAATCTGGCCATCGTCGAGACGGCGGATGCCGTGCTTGTGGCCTCACGCGACCATGTGCAGTCCGTCAAGAAAATCGTCGACCGCCTGAAAAAAGGACACCGCACGGAATGTGAAGAGCACCGGCTGGTGCACAGACCCTGGGGCAGCTACGAAACGCTGGTCCTGGATGCGCGTTTTCAGGTCAAACGCATTATTGTCAATCCCAAAGCCGAGCTCTCCCTGCAGATGCACCACCACAGGGCCGAACACTGGGTGGTCGTCAGCGGCACAGCCGAAGTCACCAAAGGCGAAAGCGTCTTTCTGCTGACTGAAAACGAATCAACCTATATTCCCCTGGGACAGAAGCACCGTCTGCGCAATCCTGGTATTATTCCGCTGGTCATCATCGAAATTCAGTCGGGTTCCTACCTTGGCGAAGACGATATTGTGCGTTTTGAGGACCGTTACGGACGCTCCCAAGCCTGAACAACCTCTTGCCCTGCGAGCAGCTCATGCCCTTAGCTGATTTTCCCCTTGGTCCGCTTCAGACCAATAGTTACGTGCTCCATGAAAAAACCAAGGCCTGTGTCATTGATGTGGGAGGAGACCCAGCTCCCATTCTTGATTATCTGCATACCCATGGCCTTGAACTTGCGGCCATCTGCCTCACCCATCTGCACTTTGACCATCTCTACGGGGTTGCGCAATTGCAGCGTCTCACCAAGGCCCCGGTCTATGCGCCCAAAGGAGATGCCCTGATTGCCGATACCGAAGCCAGCCAGGGCGGCATCTGGGGCTTTCCCAAGGTCGAGCCCTTTGCCAGCACGGATGTCCCCTTGGGAGAGACGACCTTTGCGGATCTTGCCTGCAAGGTTTTGTTAACGCCGGGGCATACACCGGGCAGTGTCTCCTACTATTTTCCCGATGAAGGCCTGCTTTTTTCAGGAGATGTTCTCTTCTACCGCTCGGTAGGCAGAACCGACTTTCCCCTGGGCAGTACCGAACAGCTGCTGACGGCCATCCGCAGCCAGCTCTTCACCCTGCCCCCCACGACGAGAGTTTTTCCGGGCCACGGCCCTGAAACAAGCATTGCTGACGAAAAAGCCAATAATCCCATCTGCGGAGACTTTTCCTAAGTGGCGGACATTGTCCTGTGCAATGCAAGCCCCCACCGTCACGGTGTCTGTGATGCCCTGATAGACTGCCTTGGCAAGACTGTAAGCGAACTGAGCGTTAAGACCATAGCCTTGCGCGATCACCATGTTGCAGCCTGTCAGGGCTGCCGACATTGCAGCCAAAGACCGGACAGCTGCCTGCTTGACCAGCCAGGCGACGAGGCCAAAAGCCTGCTTGACCAGCTCATGCAGGCCAGATTCCTGCTTTTCTGTGCCCCCATCTACTTCTATGCCCTGCCAGCCCAGGCCAAGGCGCTTGTGGATCGAAGCCAGCGCTTTTATGCTCAGCCTCTGGCCCTGGACTCCCACTCAACAACCCTTGTTCTCCTGACCGCAGCCCGCCGCCAAGGCGAGCAGCTCTTCACAGGCACCCTGCTCAGCTTGCGCTATTTCTTTGCTCAGCTTGGCCGCGAGATCAGCCAGGCGAAAACCCTGAGAGGCCTTGATCTGCGGGATGATCTGCTCACCAATCAGGCCCTCCTGCATGAGCTTGGCGACTGGTTCAGGTCATGGGTCAACTTACGAACAAAGCCCTGAGGCTCTGTCCAAAAATACCTGCTGTCGCTCAGGCTGCCATCCACAGGCACAGATGCTACTGCCGGCCAAAAATTTAACGTTTTCTTTTGGCAGAGCCTCAATGCCGTACTCGAAGACAAGACCACGCTCAAACACGGTCTTTCCACTCCAAAATATGCTATGAACTCACCGATCAGCAGCTTATGGCAGAAAAATACGTTGCAAAAGCCACTAACACAACTATATATTATGTATATTAATATAATCAATAGCCCACAAATTTATATTTTGTCACTACAGAAACTTACAACACCACCTTGCCTTGCAATAACCAATGAAGATCTTTTGAAGAAGTGTAGTATTATAAGTATACCCAATATTTGCTAAAGAGAATAAGAAAACTTATGACACAAATGAAAAAAAGAGCCAAAGAGCTTAGCTAATGGTCCGCATCACAACAAACTGTCACAAGCCGTAACATGCGGCTTCCCTTGTGCCGTAGCAAGCTGGCAGCCAAGCCTTCACTTTTGCCTATGGCTTCAGTATACTTTGCAAATACGTCTCTGCCATGACCTTTGCTCCATCCGTCGCAAAAACAGCAAAGGTTTTGAAGACG
>JAGADH010000039.1 GCA_017613715.1 Desulfovibrio sp.
AGAGGGTGAGGCCAAGCTCAACCTTGAGCTTGCAGGGCCGCTTCTGGCTCCCAGACTTTCTCTGGCTCTGGCTCTTGACCAGTACCTTGTCAACGGTCAGACCTTGTCGGATTGTGCCGTCAAGCTGCAAAGCCAAAGTCTTGATTTTGAGCGCCTGCTTCAGGCAGAAACCGCGAAGCCGCCGCTGCAACTTGATTTTGCTTTCAACGGCAAGCTTAACGGCGAGCCGCTTTCCACAGCCTTTGGCCTCTGGGCAGGACTTCTTTCTGAAACAAGCTTTGAGCAGCTGCTTGTGGGCATCAAAGAATGGGATCTCCAGGCCCTTGGGCTTGCGGCCAGGGGCGATATCTCGGCGCGTCTTGGTCAGGGTAATCCTCAGCTGGCAGGCGGACTGACCGCTGCCATTTCAGACTGGCGGGCCCTTGCGGCCTTTGTGCCTGGGCAGCAATTGGCAGGCCAGGTGCAGACTTCGCTGAGACTGGCCTCTGGGCAGGACGGCAGCCAGAATCTTGATCTTAGCCTTGATATACCGAGTTTCAGTTTGCAGCAGGCTCAGGCAGAGCCTTTGCGTCTTCTAGAGACCCATCTCAAAGTCGCTTTGGCGGATCTCTTTGCGCGTCGGGAGCTTTTGGCTACGCTTGACGCAGGCTCCCTAGCTCTTGGTCCGCAAAAAGTGAGCCTTAAGGCCGAGCTCAAGGGCACGGCAGAGAATCTTGCCCTGCGTCTTGCAAGCCGTGGGGATCTGCGTTCAGATCTTGCCCTGCGCTACATGCCGGGCAGAGTTGAGATTGCGCAATTGCAGCTTGCCGCCAATGCCAAGGCCTTTACGGGCAAGGATGCCCCGCTTGGTCTGAATCTCAGGCAGGCAGCCTCTGTGGACTTTGGCGACAAGACGGTCAAGGTGAGTCCTGTGCATCTCAGCCTCTCGCCCAAGGGCCAGCTTTCGGCTCAAGGCAGCCTGGCGCCTGAAAAGTACGCGTTTCAGCTGGACCTCAAGGATCTTGATCTTGAAGCCTGGCAGAGTGTGCTCAAGGATCTGCCCAAGGGCCGCATTTCTCTGCAAGCGGAGCTTGGCGGTACGGCCACAAGTCCCAAGGGCCAGTTCAAGCTTGCGCTGACAGGTCTTGCTCTGCCCAAGGTCCGCCTCAGTCCCCTTGATCTTGCGCTCCAGGGCAAACTCCAGGCAGCCCAGGGTCTAGCTCTAAAGCTTGAGATGCCGCCAAAAACGCTGCAGGCTCTGGGCGGCGAGAAAATGGCCGTGGCGCTGACTGTGCCTTTGCAGTTTAGCGATGGCGTGCCGGCTCTTGCGGAAAACGGCAAGCTCTCCGGCAATGTTCTCTGGCGAGGCAAGCTTGCTCCCCTCTGGAAGCTCTCTCCCCTCTCGGATCGCAAACTTTCAGGCGATCTTGCCTGTGATTTCAAGCTTGCCGGAAGCCTCAAGGCGCCTCTGCTTAACGGTACGCTTAGCGTAGACAAGGCGCGTTTCGAAGATCCGCTTGTAGGTGTGCTTTTGCGGGATATTGCCCTCAAGGTGGCTCTTGATGGGAAACAGGCTGCCAAGGGCGGCCTTGGAGGTCAGCTGACGCTGACAGGCGGGCTTGGCGACGGCATGGGCGGAACGCTTCGTCTTGACGGAACAGCCGGTCTTGATGGTGAGCATTTTCGCGTGCAGACCAAGCTTGATCATCTCAGACCCTTGCGCAGAGAGGATGTCAGAATATCGCTTTCCGGCGAGGTCGTAGCCCAGGGCAAGCCCCAGGCCCCGGATATTGGCGGGGTGATTTGCGTGGATAACGGCGCAGTGCAGCTGGAAAATATCGCCCAGGGACCCAAGGGCGTGACCACTCTGCCCATTGAGGAAAAAAAGGCCGCCAAGCCTGCCCAGCAGGCCAAAGCCAAGGATGAAAGCGGGCGTCTGCATCTTGCCATTCGTTCACCTGGCCGTTTTCTCGTGGATGGCTATGGCCTGAACACGGAGTGGAAGACGGATCTTAGCATTACCGGCACCCCGGCAGAGCCTGTGATTGCAGGCTCTGTCAGTGCCATCAAGGGCAATTTTGATTTTTTGAATAAGGATTTTGTCCTGGAGAAAGGCGAGATTATGCTGGGGGGCGGCAATGTGGCCAATCCGCTTCTGGATATTCTGCTCACCAATACCACAGCGGCTTTTACTTCACATGTGCGGATTTCGGGCACGGTGAAGAAAATGAAGCTCAGTCTGACCAGCGAACCTGAAATGCCGCAGGACGATGTGCTGGCGCATATCCTGTTCGGACGCAATGCCAATGAGCTTGGCCGCTACGAGGCCTTGCAGCTTGCTGCAGCCACAGCCCGTATGGCGAGCGGTCTTGGCAGTGGATTGAATAATCCGCGCAAGGCCCTTGGCATGGATGTCATGCGTCTTACCTCTGACTCTAAGGGCGGTTCTTCAAAGAACGGCGGCATGGAGAATATGGCGATTGAGACAGGCAAGTATCTCAATGACAGTATTTATGTGGGCGTTGAGCAGGGTGTCGGCGAAGGCTCAACCGCCGGCACCGTGCAGCTGGAAATCACGCCCAAGCTCAAGCTTGAACTGCGCAGCCAGGGCAGCAATACCCAGGGCAGTTTAAACTGGAAGCACAATTATTGACCCTTGGGGCTTTTCTCGCGCCCCTTGCCATCTTTTTTGCCATCTTTTTTACCGTCTTTTTTACTGTCTTTTTTCTCTTGTTTTTTGCCGCTGTCTTTTTTTTCAGGTGCGGGCTTAGGCGTCTGACGCTCTATGGCCCGCAATTCTTTTTTGGCGTCCGCATCGCCGTTTTGCGCAGCCAGACGGTACCAGCGAATGGCTTCCTGATGATTGGCCGCAACGCCTGTACCCTGATCATACATCACGCCAAGGCAGTACTGGGCTGCGGCTTCGTTCTGTTCAGCGGCTTTTTTGTACCAGGCAAAGGCCTGATCGTAGTCCTGGGCAAGGCCTGCTCGCCCCTGTTCATAGAGAACGCCAAGATTATACTGGGCAATGGCGTAACCCTGCTCGGCAGCTCGCGTATACCACAAAACCGCTTTTTCCGCTGATTGCGGCACACCCCGGCCTTCAGCATAGAGATAGCCAAGATTATTCTGAGCCTTGCTGTGCTCCTGTTCTGCAGCTTTTTCCAGCCAGTGTGCGGCCTGAGTGTCGTTTTGCAGTTCACCTGTGCTGTTCAGGTAGAGCCAGCCAAGGGAATACTGGGCATCAGCCAGTCCCTGCTGGGCCGCCTGGTTGAACCAGTGGGCGGCTTTGGCTTCATCCTTGGGCAGACCCTTGCCATGCGCATAGAGGTAGCCAAGATTGTATTGAGCCATGGCTATGCCCTGATCGGCGGCCTTTTGAAACCAATTTGCCGCTTCGCGGAAATTGCGTTTGACGCCCTGCCCATTGGCCAAAGCCTTACCATAGGCTGTCATGGCACGAACATCACCGGCCAGAGCCGCTTTGCGAAAGAGTTCACAGGCAGTTCTCGGACTTGCCTTGACGCCCTTGCCCTGCTGGGTCAGGTAGCCCAGCACGTACATGGCTTCAGCATTGCCTTTGCCGGCTAAGGGTTTGAGTAGCTTGACAGCCTGCTCATACTGTTCATGATCGAGGAGGTCCTGTACGGCCTTAAGCTGCTGGGCAGCCTCAGCTTCTGCCTGTTCAGCGCTTTTGGCTTGATCTGCCTGCGCAGCTCCTTTTTCAGGAGTGGCTTCGGCGGGTGCCGAGAAAGAGGCTGTGGCTGAAAAAAGACCACAGGCCACAACGAGCGCTGCAAGGAATCTTTGGGAATAATGTGTGTTCATAGTGTTTTCAAGCGTTCAATAAGGTATGAGGTTTCATCGCCCGGAATAGTCAGGGCGAAGGTTTGACAAAAGCGTTGACGTGCTTTTTGGACAGTATGGCTTTGCCACCAGTCTGTCACACAAGGCCAGATGCGTTGAACCTGAAGAGCGCAGAGTCTGGCATCGGCAAAGAAGATGCCTGCTTCTGCCAGCATCTGAAACATGGTCTGACTTTGTGGTGTCAAAGGCCAGTGCTCAGGCGAAAAAGTGACGAGCAGAGGGATATTGGCGGCCATGGCTTCAAGCAGTGTTGTGCCGTGGTGATCCAAAACCAGCAGGCGGCAGTCGCGGATGGCTGGCCAGAGGGGACCTTGCAGGCTGCTGAGCTGCGGGAAGCGGGATAAAAGCCAGTCCGCATCGGCCAGAGAAGCTGGCAGAGCAAAATAGGGCCTGTAGCGCGTATGCGCTATGATCTCCTGGCCAAGAGCCGTAAAAAATCGCTCCTTGGCCTGACGGTAGCCTAGAGTTGCCATGGGATTTGGCCGACAGTCCAGGCGATAGCCCAGAAGAGGCATTTCTGTGCCCACGACAATCAGTTCGGCGATTTTTTCCTGGTGCTGATTGGCTATGCGCTGCAGCTGCGGATAGGGAAGTGGCAGGAAATGCCCCTCAACCCCTTCGTATTCCGACCAACCCCAGGTGCCAAAAACATG
>JAGADH010000006.1 GCA_017613715.1 Desulfovibrio sp.
GAAAGGCTGTGGCATTGGCCCAGATGATAGCCGCATAGATCAGCCAGAGAAACCAGGAGCAGAGATAGGCATGGTCGGCACCAAAGACTGCGCGTACGTACGTGAAAGCGCCACCGCCACCAGGATGGCGCTCGGCCATGAAATGGTAGTTGGCGGCCACCAGAATCAGTGCCAGAGCCCCAAAGAAGATGGCCAGCGATGAACCCAGAGGGCCAGCCATGGGTAGGAAGGTCGTTCCCGGCATGACAAAAGCGCCCCAGCCCACGCAACAGCCAAAGGACATGGCCCAGATGGCGAGCGGGGAGAAGCATTTTTTGGGGGACGAGCTTGCGTTTTCCATGCCTTTTGTCTCACTTGTTGGAGGTATAGGAAACGGCTTCAATAATGCGACGAGACAGAGTGCATCCTAAAAATGGCTATGCTTATTTGGGCAATGATGCACGCATCTGCCATAGGAATGAAGTGATGGTACAGCATGGAACATGCCATATCTCACAAACAGACGGGATTTTTTGCCTGCAATAAGCCGTTTGCCTACCTGGTTTTTCTGATGTGACTACTATGCCATCAACGGCAAGAGCGTGAGCTATAACTGCGTATACCTAATCAGCAAGGAAGATTTCTGCATACACTATCGAAAGCCATGAGAGGCTTGCGAAACGCTGCTCCTTGAAGCACAAAAACTCATGTCGTTTCCTATACTTGTCCCTTTTGGCAAACAGTAGCCAGTGTAGTGAAAAATCGCTCAAGAGAAAAGCGTGCTTTTGGGGTCTGCGAGAGGCGTGCCAGAGCGCGAAAGGTCTTTGCGTTTCTCCCATTCTCCCGCTTTTGCCTGTCAGGCACAAAAAAAGCAGCGCCGTCAGGAGCAGCGCTGCTTGCTTGGAGCTTGGGCGCTCAGTTTTGCATAGAGATTTTGCCGTCCTGGACACTGATCAGCGCCACATCGGAAGTTTCGGATTGGCCTGTAAAATCATTCATTTCAAAGAGATAGGCATACTGGCAGTCGCCCATATCCTTGTCTTCAAGGTTTGCCTTGCCGTCAAGGGTAAAGGTGTCCATCTCAATGAGCTGCACATCATCCGTGTCACTTAAGGTGGAGCCATAAAACAGGGTCGTGATGCTGTCGCCTTTTTTCAGCTTGATGAGCATCTTGTCGATCATATCGTTTTCGAGCACGGCACGCGCACCGATCACCGAGTACTGACTTTTTTCGAGATCATAGCGCGCGTAGAGGTTGACGCGTTGGCCATTGAGCTTGAGGGGAATGGTGTAATAGAAGCTCGTGTCGTCGGTGGCTGTGACTTCAATGGTCACGACATGATCATTGAGCGTGGCCCAGCGGTTGGTGAAATGACTGCGAAAAATGCCTTTTTCGTAATCGGAATACATGTCAGCGTCTTTGCCGAGGAAAAGCAAGATGTCCTTTTCCTTGTCGAAAAGCGCCAGATAGAAATAGACGCTTTCCACATACTTCATGGCTGCCTGACCGATATTCAGGACGGCATCGCCGTTTTCATTGACCTCAATGGGAGCATCCTTGAGCTGATCGAAATGGACATTGGCAAGGGGCTGAATATTGGCCACTGAGGCGATACTCTGGGCTATGTTGCTGGGCAGCACAAGCGTGCTGAGACCCTGGCTGAGAGCACCTGTAATGCCCGCTATCACGTTATGACCCGGACGAGGCGGCCTGAGGGCACTGACGACGCTATCCACACCCGCAGGCTCTCTGTTCTGCTCTTCAGGCTGTGTGGCTTCGGCCTGACCGGAAGGCTGGCTTTCAGGCTCTGACGTGGATCCTTGAGCGGCATTGATTTCTTTTTCGATGCTTTCATAAAGTGTTGTGAGGTAGCGTTCTGCCTGATTGCCATCGAGTTTTTTGCATTTAATGCCCTGCAGAATCACGAAAGGCGAGAGATTGGTCTCGGTGAGCATATTTTTGAAGGTTTTGCCACCGTCAAAAGGATAGTAGCAGGAAAGACCCGTAGCCTTGGTATGATGCTTGCCGCTGACGTGATAGATAACGGTTTTTTGGAGCTGTTCTAAGACTTCTTTGGAGGTTTCGGGCAGCTGGCGCTCCATGGTTTTGATAAAGGAGCCTATGTCCAGCATATTGCTGTAGCCTTCGGATTTGGAATTGAGAAATTTTTCCGACTTGTCCGCAGCACGGCCCAGCTGTGTGAGAAAGGTGTCAGCCTCCTGATCCACGTAATTGCTGACGGCTTCCATACCGAGAATGTTCCAGGCAAGCTTCATGGCGGGAATTTCTTGGAGATCAATGACAGAAAGGGTGGCGTCGAGCGACGGATCGTAATCGTCATCCTTTTCGTCAAGGCAGCCCTGCAAATAGCTGTCACAGATGATTTTGGCAAAGTCCTGCGCTGACATCCCGGTATTGGCGCTCAGGCTCGAAATCATCGCTGCATAGTTCCAGCCCACACCGGGTTCTGTTTCCTCGCTGGCCACCATGTACTTGGCAAATTTATGCACATGCATGCCCATATCCAGAGTGGCCATCAGGCAGGCATCAAAGCCAATGATGTCAAGAGGAGGCTTTTGGGGATCATTGCCAAAGACATCCGCCAGGGCTTTACGGACGTCGGCAAGGCTCAAGCCTTCCATGTGGTAGTTTTGATCATTGACCAGATCACCGGCGCTGCCTCCGCCATGATCCCAGATGATCAGCACTTTGTGATCAGCCGGATAGTGTTCAACGCAGAATTTGAGAAAATCGCTGAGCGTCTTGGGGCGTCCCATATGGTCCTGCTTCAGGCGCTGAATTCTGACCAGGGTGTCCTTGCTATTAAAGAGATAGCGTTCAAGATGCTTGGGGCTGATGGCGATTTTGCCTGAGCTGTCTTTGATTTCATCCCAGCGTTTGGTGCCGCCGGTCTCAAGCACCAGGGTCACGCCGTCGGCGTATTCGGCATTGGCGGCTTCCACTACATCGTTGGAAGCTGCACCATGACGGTCCTCAAGGTCGCTGCCGCAAAGATACCAGTAAATGGCCCAGGTGTCGGCATGAGCCGGTTGGCCAAGACCAGTCAGCACAAGGACAAGCACAAGCAAAAACATCTGACGTTGCAGCATGGGCGCACTCCGCAAAAAAACAGGAAGAGCAGGGCCCCCGTCAAAGCGCTGGCGGGGGCCCTAAAATGCAGGCAAGAGTTAATTCGCGTCTTGCAGCGACTCCATCATCTTGCCCATGGCCTCGGAGTCAGGGCCGGAAAGGGTGAAAATGGCCATCTTATCGTCATCAGCCACGAGAACCATGGTGATTTCCTGGCCTTCCTTCTTGCCGACCATCTTGCAGCCTTCATCGCTGCTGGTATACTTGGGATCAGTGATGCCGGCCTTGGCAACCACGGCCTTGGCAAAATCCTCAGGTTTCAGGCCGCCGGATTTGACGACCTGAACAATCATGACACTTTTATTGTTGGTCAGCTGTACGCCGCTATCCACGGCAGAAGCGGTCCAGCCGGCTTCCGGCGTGATGTTGAATTTGGCAAAGTCAGGGCCCCAGCTTTGGGCCATGGCTTTGGACGAAAAGATCAGCATAGCCGCGAGCAGGGCCAGGGAAAGAAGTTTTTTCATGGCGATCTCCTGAAATACTGGAATTTGAGTGGACGAAGAGAAAAGACTGGTCAACTACCAAGACATTGAGAGCAAAGCCAAAGAGTCAGTTGAGCATGACGCTGATTCTGAGCTTTGCCTCAGGCTCTACCTAGCACAGAGAGCCTTTTGGAGCAAGGAAGGGCCTGGATGCTTCCTGACCGGTTCGCTTTCTCGTCAAAAGCCTGCAGCCCGCGTTTTGGCATGAAATCGTCCCGATCTTCCTTTGGCTTGTCTCGATCATTCCCGCAAGATGCCAGGCCTGCTTTCGAGCGCCAGCTCGTACCGTTTAGCCCTTTGAAAGCCGTGAATGCCCGCATAGTGGCAGATCAAGGATGATGGCAGATAGTCGCAAGGAGCGGCATTTCTCGCAAGCGGAAAGAGGGAAAAAGCTGACAAAGCCCCGTCAAATACGGGGCTTTGTCAGCTTGAGGCTTGCAGCACGAGCTTTTGCCGGCTCTTCAGCCAGCGCATTCAAGCACCACAAAAGCCACGGCCGAGTGTCTTTCGTGACTGAGCGAGACAAAGGCCCGCGTTATGCCGTGCTCGCTGGCATAGCGACCGGCTTCATCCAGAAAGGTCAGGCTTGGGGCACCAAGGGCATTATTGGTGATCTCAATCTGCGGCATCTGTATGCCCTGGCGAAAACCTGTGCCAAGAGCTTTGACGGCGGCCTCCTTGGCGGCAAAGCGTGCGGCCAGATATTCAGCCAGGCGGCCATGCACTTCTGTCTGCTCGCGCGCTGAGAGGATTTTGTTCATGAAACGTTCCCCAAAGCGGGAGAGCGCATGCTCAATACGCGGAATTTCGACAATGTCGCAACCTGTGCCGTAGATCATTATTTCGTATCCAAACAGTCGTCTCTGCCAAGCAGACGCCAATATCTGCAAGAAAAGGTGGAAATTGAGGCTGACGATTGCGAGGCGTAGGTAGTTGAAGCAGAAAACTGCCATCCAAGTTTTGCGCACGATCAGGCAGCTCAATTCTGGTCTTTTGAGGGCCAATCTCACCTCGTGCAAATCGAGCCTGATACTTGGCAGCAGAGATGAACGCTTCTTTTTCCCGAGCAGCGCAGACAGTCTGTGCCATGACGACCTTCTTTCATCAACACCTCATACATCCCATTTTCTGGTTTTTCCGTCTGCCGTCAAAAAACCTGAGATTTCACGCTGCCTTGCTTCCTCATTGGGCTCTTAGCGTACCTGGCAAAATACGCCATGAAAGATCCCATATCTCGTCCAGAAACGAACGCTTTCTAGACGTTGAAGAGAAAATGCATCACGTCGCCGTCCTGCACCACGTAGTCTTTTCCCTCGGTGCGCAGGGCAGCATTGGCGCGGCAGTCAGCCTCGTTTTTATAGCGCAGAAAATCCTCGTAGGCGATGACTTCAGCGCGAATAAAACCGCGTTCAAAATCAGTGTGGATGACGCCGGCTGCCTTGGGAGCCTTCCAGCCTTGATGGATGGTCCAGGCTCTGACCTCATCAGGACCTGCCGTGAAATAGCTTACAAGGCCAAGGGTATGGTAACCGGCCTGAATGATTTTTTCGAGGCCGCTTTCAGCAATGCCGTAGGTCTCAAGCATTTCGCTCTGCTCGGCAGCGGACAAGCTCTGCAGCTCCTCTTCAAGACGTGCCGAGATGAGCGAAAAAGCGGCGCCGCGTTTTTCGGCAAAAGCCTGCACGCTCTGCGAAAAGGTATTGCCGTCGGGCAGCCCTGCCTCATCCACGTTGGCACAGTAGATCACAGGCTTTGCCGTAAGCAGACCCATTTCCTTCCAGGCGGCTGCAAGCGCTTCGGTCAGTTCGGGCAGGGCAAAGGAGGATGCGGGTTTTCCGCTGTTTAAATGCGCGAGAAGCTCGCTCTGCAGCTCAGCCAGGGCTTTGGCTTCCTTATTGCCCTTGGCAAGCTTTGTGGTCTTTTCAAGGCGTTTTTCAAGGGTCTGGATGTCGGCCAGCAAAAGCTCTGTCTCAATCGTCTCAATGTCGCGCAGCGGATCAATGGTGGTGTCCACATGGGTGATGTTCTCGTCTTCAAAACAGCGCACCACTTCGATGATGGCTGCGCATTCGCGGATATTGGCGAGAAACTGATTGCCCAGACCTTCGCCTTGGCTGGCCCCGCGTACCAGGCCTGCGATGTCGATAAAATCCACCGTCGCGTAGATGGTCTTCTTGGGCGAGACCTTGGCGGTGAGAGCATCAACGCGTTTGTCCGGTACCGTAACAGTCGCTTTATTGGGTTCAATGGTGCAGAAAGGGTAGTTGGCGGCCTGTGCGTTCTGGGCCCTGGTTAAGGCATTGAAGAGGGTTGATTTGCCGACATTGGGAAGCCCCACAATTCCGAGTTTCATGAACAATGTTCAGCGTAGAAGCCCCTGCTGCTCTCATGGCCTGATAGCCGGCATGCGGGGAGGAAACGCTGCCTCCGATAGTTTTCCTGATGATGATGAAAATACTTTTTTAGGTTGGATCTCTTTTCCTGTCGCCCAGGGCTGCCAGGGGATCCCAGTGGAAACGGCACAAACAGTTCAGAAAGGAATCCGCCTCGCGCGGCACAAGGCCCTTGATGCCATCCACTTTTTGTGTCCGGTACATTGTGCGCCTTTTGGCAAAGAGTCTGGCCAGATCCCAGGGCAGCTCACGCATGTCCGCACAGGCGTAAAGACCAGAGGCGTTTTCCACAAGGGGAATAAAGGCCTGATGGGGAAGGGCCCAGCCAGGGCTCTGACGTTGGATTCCCGGGCCGCCGGAGAGCCAGAAAGTGCAGGGAAGGCCCTCAGGCCGGCACAAGCCCCCGTAAAGCATATCGAGCACATGGTACTCGGTTGCAGCAAAGTGGCCGTCGATACGGCGGTGATAGTGGCCGGCAAGCCAGAGCTGCGGCTTGCATGCCTGCAGTACCTGGTTCAGGGTTTCCTGGCTTTTGTCCGGAGAAAAATCATAGCGCACGTCAAAAAAACCCCAATCGGCATACTTTTCCACCTTGAAAGCACTGGGTATGGTGTGGGAGAGGACAATGTCCGCCTGGGGGAGTTCTTTGGGCAGATGGGAAGGCCTCAGGATTTCCTCGGGAAACCAGGTTTTGCCCCTGATTCTTTGTTTCCAGTCAATGGATTTGGCTCCACCGGCAAAAAAGACGCGTCTGCCATCGGGAAGCTGCATAAGGCTTCCGCGCGGGTGATAGACGATATTCGGGGCGATCTCCTGTGATGTGAATGAGCCACGGGGAGCGGCTGCTAGAAGACTCTGATGGTTTTCGTGATTGCCGTCGAGAAAATGGATTTGCGTGTGCTGCATCACCTCACGGGGCAAGGCCAGATGCGGAAGTTCGCCCAGGCCTGGCCACCAGCCGAAATCGCCGGTCACCAAGCAGATGTCAGGCTGATAGTACAAAAGCAGTGAGGCCAGATAGCCCCATTCTCCGTGGGTATCTCCGATGACAAGAATATTGCACATAGGCCAGCAGAGCTTTTGGCGCACAGTGGCAAGAGGCGCAAAACCTGTTGCCCAGGCATGTGAAAAACGCTAAGCAGTTCTAGACCATTTGGACAGATAAGCATAGCTCAGAGGCTTCTGCCTGGCAAATGGCCGAAAGCCTGCCCTGGTTCTTCCTGATTGCTCGTCTGAGGGCCAGGCGCGACAAGCATTTTGTAAGCTGTGAGGGAACTCGTGAAGCACAAGAGCGTTTTGTGTCGAGTATTGATACTGACTGTCGTTGTCTGTCTTGTTCTGAGTCTGCAGGCCAGGGCTTCCGAGCGCATTCTCGACTATCGTGTTGATGCCAAGGTGCATAGCGATGCCTCCCTTCTGGTCTGTGAAGAGATCACCGTGAACATTGAGCATCAGAAAATCCGCCACGGGATCACGCGCACCTATCCTGTGAAGCAGGTCTACGAGTCGGAGAAGCTCAGACATTTTGATTTTGAGCTGCTCGAAGCCAAGCTCGACGGCCAGGATATCCCCGTTAGCCGCAGTGATTTCGGCCTGATGGCCGGGCTTGCTCTGGGCTACGCCGAGCGTCTGGCGCCGCTTGGGGAACACACCTACCGGATCTGCTACCGCACACAAGGTCATGTGCGGCATCTGGCAGACCGTGACCGGCTCTATTACAATGCCGTGGGGCAGGATAATGCCTTTGAGGTTGAGCAGGCGAGTTTTACGCTGACCTTGCCAGAGGGCGCTTCCCCCATGGATTTTCAGGCCTATCTGGGCAAGCCCGGTGAGCAGGGCCAGGACTTCGAGTTTCTGGAGCCCCTGCAGATATACAGCACACGCCCACTTCAGCCCGGCGAGGCCATGACTGTGCTCATCGACTGGAATGCGGGCTTTGTGGCAGGCGATCCCCCTCAGCTTGAGCGGAAAAACTGGCTTGGCGCTCACAGAGAACTCGCTCTTGGCGTCTGCTGTCTGATTCTGCTGGGCTATTTTCTGCTGCTGGAAATCCGTTTTCGCAGAAAACGCTTTTGCGGCATCGTGACACCGGAATTTTCCCCGCCGGCTGACGTTTCACCGGGACTTTGCGCCTGCTGGCATGAGCGTTCCTTTGGCCCTTTGGCCCTGCAGGCCGACATCCTCTGGGCGGCCATCAAAGGCTTTTTGCGCATCAGTCTGGATGAGGATAAGGATCTGACGCTCGCAAAACGTGCCTCTCAGGCTGGCCTAGATGGCAGCGCAAGCCTTTGCGCCACACTGACGAACGCCATCTTTGGCCGGGCCAAAAAACGCATCCTGAGCAGGGACGAGGATCAGAGCGACGGCGACAAGGTCTACCAGGCGCTCTCCAGGCACTATGGCAAGATTCTGGCCAAGCTGCAGGAAATCGATAGCCTGGGCCTGGCCTTGACCGCTCTTGGGCTTTTGCTGGCCTTCTTTCTTTTCTGGCTTGTGGAACCGCAGATCTGGTTCGCCAATGTGGCCGATTCTTCAGCCTTCGAGGAAGTTTCCACCAATATTTTCCTCAATGTTTTTGTCCTTGGCGCAGTCTTCTTTTGCTGGCTGCGCATGCTCGTGCATGTGCGCCGTTGCCACGCACACCCCATCACAGGCCGTCTCTGGGCGGGCTGGTTTTTCCTCTGGCTCGTGCTCGTGGCTTCCCTTGAGGTCACGCAATTTGTCAGTGACTGGGCCAATGCCAGTCTCTCCCTTTTGACCGTGCTTCTGCCGGCATTTTTCTTCTCTAGCCGTCACAGTATAGCCACAGACAAGGGACGGGAACTTGGCCGGCATCTGCTTGGCCTTGCCATGTACATCCGTATTGCGGAAAAAGACCGTCTGGCCAAGATCAATGCGCCGCAAGACTCTGTGGAGAGATATGAGGAAATTCTGCCTTATGCTCTGGCTCTTGGCATGGCCAAGCCCTGGCAGCAGCGTTTTGCTCCGGTGCTGAGCCAGGCCGCCTATGCTCCGGCGTGGTTTGAGCATCCGGCAGTCCTTGAGAGCCATGGCTCAGAAGTTTTTGACTATCTCGCTCGCCCCTCATCTCCTCTGGCGGGAGTGAGTCAGGAGGCCCGCACAGCAGCCCTGGCAGCAGCGAGTGCCGCCAGAGCATCCTCATTCTCTGCGGGAAGCTCTTCAAGCTCAAGCTGGAGTTCAGGCAGTTCCGGAGGGAGTTCCGGAGGCAGCTCCGGAGGGGGTTCCGGCGGCGGCGGCGTGGGGGGCTGGTAGAAGCGAAGGCTTGGCTCTGGCACTAGAGGCCGGGCTTGTTGGCCCTGGCTGCCTCAACGCGGGCGTTCAGGGTTGATATCAGGGTGCCAAGGCCTTTTTTGCTTTTGGCCGATGTCACAAGCGGCGGCTGCGGCAGTATGCCTTCCCAGACAGCTATTCTGGCCTGCAGTTCGCGTTGTGTGCACTTGTCAGCCTTGGTGAGAATACCCAGAAGCGCAAAGTCCCTTTCCTGGACATAATTGATCATCTGCAGATCCTTATCCTGCGGGGGCAGGCGCGCATCGAGCAGCACGCAGACAGCCACAAGCCCTGAGACATCCCGAAAAAAAGCTTCCAAAAGCCCGCTCCACTGATTGCGCAGGGCATGGCTGGCCTTGGCATAGCCATAGCCTGGCAGGTCCACAAGATACCAATTCTGTCCTTCCACGAGATAGTAGTTGACAGACTGTGTTTTACCGGGCTGACTGCTGGTTTTGGCCAGTTTTTTGCCTGAAAGGGCGTTCAGGAGCGTCGATTTTCCAACATTGGAACGACCGGCCAGCACAATTTTTTCTTTGGAGTCTGTGAGCAGTTGTCCGGGAAGGTAGCTTGTGGCGGTGAGAGAGAGTTCGATGGGCATGGATACCTCAAGTACTACTGCAAATTTACCGGTTGACAAAAAATGAGAGATTTGTATGATAATAAGATTATTTCGCGTTTTGTAAACCGTCATAGCCAGCCGGGCCCCGTTTGGTGCCCAAGGAGAGCAGCATGTACTCAACAACAGATTTTCGTAAAGGCCTTAAAATTGAAATTGATGGCACGCCCTTTGAAATTGTCGAATTTCAGCATTTTAAGCCCGGCAAGGGCGGTGCCATGGTGCGCACCAAGCTGCGTAATATCCTGACCGGCCGCATGCAGGATATCACCTTTCGCTCAGGCGATAAAGTGGAAAAACCTGATCTTGAGACACGTGATATGCAGTACCTCTACCGTCAGGATGACAAGCTGATTTTTATGGATATGACCACCTACGATCAGCTGGAGATGGCCGCAGAGTCGACAGACGGCAAGGACGGCTTTTTGAAAGACGGTCAGCAGTGCCGCGTTCTGCTCTACAAGGGCAATCCTCTGGATGTCGATATTCCCCTGTCTCTGGTCCTGGAAGTGGTGGAAACCGAGCCAGGCGCCAAGGGTGATACGGTGAGCAATGTCACCAAGCCCGCCAAGCTGGAAACCGGCATCACTGTGCAGGTGCCCATTTTTGTCAATGCAGGCGACAAAATTAAAGTGGATACCCGTACCCGCAGTTATCTTGGTCGCGAATAAGACGCAGGGGAAAGCATGGCCACGCCCACGGAGCAGCAGAGCAGACCACGCAGCAGCTATGCCCGGGAGATGACAGGACTTTTCCTCTTCTTCTGGGCGGTTTTTCTTGTGCTTTGTCTTGTCACCTTTGACAAGAACGATCCTGGTCTCAATCAGGTCAGCACGGCTGCGGTCATTGTCAATAAAGCCGGTCTTTTCGGCTCCTATGTGGCCGCCTTTCTCAATGAATGGTTCGGTTGCTGCGCTTTTCTCTGGCCCGTGTTTTTTGTGATTCTCGGGCTCTCGTGTATTTCCCAGCGCCTTGTCTTCAACTGGCGCATCTGGAGTGGTTTTTTTCTACTGGTGCTCTTTTTCCTGGAAACCAGCGAGGCCTGGGAGATCCGTGTGGGGGATTTTACGCCGGGCGGTATCACTGGCCACGGCCTCTATGTCTTTACCACGCACTATTTCCATCCTCTGGGTGCCTCCCTGCTCTGGCTTTTTCTCTTGATGGTGGCCGTTGAGCTGATCTTTGATCTGTCGTGGTTTGCCCTTTTTGGCAGCCTGATTGAGATCGTAAAGCGAAAAGTTCAAGAAAAACATGAAGTTTCGTCCAGGACGCCGGCTTCTGAGTTTTTAGGCTCAGAGATCACTGCAGAAGCCAAGCCGGGCTTCAGGCAGAAGCTGCAGCAGGTCGTGGCGCTTTTTGTCAGAAGTCCGAAACGTGAACCTTTGCCTGAACTTTACCGTGAGGAGAATAGCCAAGCCAAGCCCCAGCCAGCTGATGAGCCGCTTTTTCAACCGCCTGAAAATCTCTATAAGGATGAGACTGACGATGAGGATCTTCTGGGTCTTGCCAAAAAGCCGGGCCCAAAGAAAGCCGAGGCCAAGGACGAGCCTGACCAGGCCCAGGCCAAAGCTTCTGCCAGGCAAGCTCTGCGGGAAGTTCAGCCGGAGCCTGAACCCGTAAAGCCTGTGCCTGCGACGAACAAAGCCTCCGAGCAGAGAGAGGCTGCCAAAAGCGCCACCTCACCTCTCAATAAATTGCAGTCCTTGCTGGGACTTGCGAAAAACAAGTCTGAAGCAGAGCCTAAGGAGGCTCCCAAGCCCAGGAAAAACCATAAGTCTGACGTTTTCCCGCTGCCGCCCCTGAGTCTTTTGGCTGAACCTGTGCGCACAGCGCAGTATGAGAAAGAGGATTCGCGCGAAAAAGCTCAGGTTTTAATGCAGGCCTTGCGAGAATTTGCCGTTGACGGTGAGCTTGCGGCCATCACACCAGGACCCGTGGTCACGCTTTTTGAAGTCAGGCCGGCCAGTGGCGTGAGGGTCGGAAAGTTTCTGAATATCAGCGACGATATGGCCCGTGTGCTCAAAGCTCCTTCGGTGCGCGTCATTTCGCCTGTTCCCGGCAAGGACACCGTGGGTATTGAAATACCCAACCTTAAACGGGAATTTGTCAATTTCCGCGAACTCGTGGCAACGGATGCCTTTCGCAAGGCCGCAAGTCCCCTGACCATGGCCCTTGGCAAGGACACGGCCGGCAAGCCCGTCTTTGCTGATCTGGCGCAGATGCCGCATATGCTGATTGCCGGTGCCACAGGCACGGGCAAAAGTGTCTGTCTGAACAGTATTCTGGCAAGCTTTCTCTATCGCAGCCAGCCCTCCGAGCTCAAGCTCCTGCTCATTGATCCCAAACGCGTGGAAATGTCGGTCTATGCTGATGAACCGCATTTGATTCATCCTGTGGTCAATGAACCGGCCGATGCCAAGAATGCCCTGGAGTGGGCCACCAGTGAGATGGATGCACGCTTTAAGGCCATGGCCAGACTCGGGGCGCGCAATATCATCGGTTTCAACAGGAAACTGAAAGATTTGGGCCAGAACAGACCTGATGAGCTGGCTGATCTTGAGCCTTTACCGTATATTGCCATTATCATTGACGAGCTGGCAGACCTGATGATGATGGCTGACCGCAAGGACGTGGAAAACTGCATTGTGCGTCTGGCTCAGCTGGCCCGGGCCTGCGGTATCCACATGATCCTGGCTACGCAGAGACCCAGCGTGAACGTGGTGACAGGTATTATCAAGGCCAATTTCCCCTGCCGTATTTCTTTTCAGGTGGCGGGTATTGCCGATTCCCGTACCATTCTTGATACGGCCGGTGCGGAAAAGCTTCTGGGCCGGGGTGATATGCTCTACAGGCCCGGCGATACGACGCTCAAGCGTCTGCACGGTGCCTTTTTAACAGATGATGAAGTGAGTTCCATTGTGGCGCACTGGAAGTCCCTGACAGAGCCCTCCTACCGGGTTAACTTTGCCCAGTGGGTGCCAGGACAGGAGCAGGGCAGCAAGGGCTCCGACGGCTCTGGCGATGACGACCTCTTTGACGAGGTTCTCGATTTTGTCATGCAGGAGGGTGTAGCTTCCATCTCCAAGATTCAGCGACGCTTTCGCATCGGCTTCAACCGGGCCGCAAGACTTGTGGAAGCCCTTGATGCTCAAGGCAAGCTCGATCCAGCCGATGGCAGTAAGCCGCGTAAAGTACGCCGCTAAGCTTTTTCTTGCCTTTTTTCGGCATTTGCTGCAAAATGCTTTGCCCTTGATCCTTGGGGCCTGTTTTTTTCACAGTCATGGCAAGGGGGCCGCTATGCCACGTTTTTTCAGCTTTTTTTGCCTTTGCTTTTGCCTGCTGTGTCTCTCAGAGAATCTCTGGGCCGACGATTTGACCGGTACTATCAAGCAGCATTATACGGGGATGAGCTCGTTCAAGGCTGATTTTTCACAGACTTTGACGCATCGTGAAAGCGGCGCTGTGGAAAAGCGGCAGGGTACGCTCACCTTTGCCAAGCCCCTGCGTCTGCTTTGGCAGACCGCCTCTCCGAGAAAGGAGCTCTTGCTCATCACTTCTGAGGTCATCTGGAACTATATTCCCGATGAGGAGATTGCCTACCAGTACAATCCCAATCTCATGCAGGGTGCTGCCAATATTATTCAGGTGATCACAGGGCAGGCCGATCTGATGCGTGATTTTGACGTCAAGCGCGTGGGGCTCGAGAACAATCTGCAGCGCCTCAAGCTCTATCCCAAAAAACCAACAACTCAGCTGGTTGAGGCCGATATCTGGGTCGATGCCAAGAGCGGTGTCATCAGAAAAAGCGAGAGCACGGATTTCTATGGCAATGGCAATACCATTGAATTTACGTCATACACGGAAAATATCCCCGTTAAGGATTCTCTGTTTCGCTTTACGCCGCCCAAGGGAGTTGAGGTGGAAGACCGGCGCAATGACAGCGAGGGGAAAGATCTTCTGCGTTAGCGCTTTTTGCTGATTTAACGAACAAGGAGAGTGTGCAAAGGCCAGAGCGGCTGAGCACCACAAAGCTATGAAAACATTTTTGCATGTAGGATGTGGTTCGGCTACGAAAGCGCAGACGACACCGGTTTTTCGCAGCGATGAGTGGAAGGAGATTCGTCTTGATGTCGATCCGCTCGCTCATCCTGATATCGTTTCCTCGATCACCAATATGGAGGCCGTAGCCGACGCTTCCGTGGACGCGGTGTACAGCTCGCACAATATAGAGCATCTTTATGCCCATGATGTTCCCAAGGCTATTCGCGAATTTTTACGCGTGCTGAAGGACGATGGCTATCTTGTCATTACCTGCCCTGATCTCAAGGCAGTCTGTGCCTTCGTGGTTGAAGAAAAGCTCCTGGAGCCATGCTACGTGTCTCCTGCAGGGCCGGTGGCCCCCTTTGACATGCTCTATGGCTATCGACCCCACGTGGCACAAGGGCGCGAGAATATGGCCCACAAATCCGGTTTTACGGAAAAGGTTCTCACCTGGACTCTGCGTCATTACGGTTTTTCCATGGTCGCCAGCATGCACAGAGGTGGACCCCATTTTGACATTTTTGCGCTTGCCACGAAGAAACCTATGCCAGACAAAGAGATTCGGCAACTTGCCTTGCAGCATTTTCCCAAAGTGAAGTAAGGCCTGAGCAAAATTGTGCTTGACCTATGCTTTTGTATCGTGTAGGAAAGTAGAGATACATATTCAGCTCTTGGCTGAGCTTGATTGCGTGCCGGGATGGTGGAATTGGTAGACGCGACGGACTCAAAATTCGTTGGGAGCAATCTCGTGAGAGTTCAAGTCTCTCTCCCGGTACCAAAGTACAAAAAAATGGCCCTTTCGAGGGCCTTTTTTATTCCCAAAAAAGCCAGAAAACCCGCATGGTTAGCGGGTTTTTACTTCTCCATAGGTCTCCATGACCCACCTTGCCTCTCAGAAAAATGCTGGTATTCTTGTTGGTACAACATTCGCAGAATCGAAATAGCGTCAAAGCTGTTGGTATTGCGTCCAACCACCAAGAATAACAGGAGTTTTGGCATGCCTCTCACCGACGCTAAACTCAGGGCTCTCAAACCCACTGGCAAAGTGCAAAAAATCTCTGACGGAGGAGGACTCTACATCCACGTGACTGACAAGGGATCCATGCTCTGGCGCATGGCCTACCGCTACGGGGGAAAACAGAAAACACTGTCGCTCGGGGCATATCCGACCATCACCCTTTCGCAGGCGAGGCTGCTTCGCGAACAGGCAAAGCAAAAGCTTGCCCAGGACGAAGATCCGGGAGCCGAGAAGCGCGAGAGAAAGGCAAAGACAAAAGCCTTAGCCGATGCCAACAAGCCTGTTGGTATGTCCGTGAAAGACGTCGCCCTGGAATGGTATGGCATCAAGAAGGCGGAATGGGTGGAGAAGCGTGCCAAGATCATCATGTGGCGGCTGGAAAAGTATGTCTTCCCGGAAATCGGCAATATTCCCATAGCCGAGCTTCGCACGAGCAACGTCCTTGCCGCCCTGCGAAAGATCGAGCACATCTACACGGCGCACGAGATTTCGGCGCTGGTAAGCCGGATATGCGCCTACGCGCATCTCTGTGAGTATTGCGAAGCCAACGTCGCCCATGGCCTCACCTCGGCCCTGCCGAAACATGTTGAGCAACACCGAGCGGCCATCCTTGATCCTTCGATGCTCGGCCAGTTCCTGGTGATCGCCAAGGCCGGCGCCGCGCGGCGGCCCATCAAGTACGCCCTGCGACTCCTGCCTTACGTTTTCCTGCGAAGCGGAGAGCTGCGCGGCGGACGATGGGAAGAGGTGGATTTCGAAAAAGCTCTATGGGTGATCCCCGCCGAACGCATGAAGATGCGGAAGGATCACATCGTACCGCTGGCCACGCAGGTGGCTGAGCTCCTGAAGGAATGGAAGGATCTCTGCGGCGACGGCCCGTACATGTTCCCAAGTTCCACCTCACGCTCAAAGTGCATATCAGACGTTGGTCTGCTGAACGCCCTCCTTTCTCTCGGATATTCGCGGGAGGAAGTGTCCGTGCACGGATTCCGGAGCACTGCCTCGACCTTGCTGAACGGCATGGGCTGGAATCCTGACGTTATCGAAGCCCAATTAGCCCACAAGGAGCCCAACAAGATCCGTGCCGCCTACAATAGAAACGAGTACCTGGACCAGCGCCGCGAAATGATGCAGGCATGGGCGGATTATCTGGACAAACTGCGGGAGGAAGCCAATGGTCATCTGCAAAAGTAAGGAAGACTGCCTGACTGTCTGGGACGTACTTGCACGCTGGAAGCATGTGAGCTTCGTCGAACTTCAGGACCTGATCAATGGCCGGACTCTTCCGGCTTATGAAGTCGTGCGCCCTCATGATGGCAGCCAGGACGTAAGGACGCTTTCCTTGCGTCCTTTCAATGGATGCCTGAGTTTCAAGGATGAGGACGAGTACATCATCACCCTGCACGACGAGCATGGAAAGATCCTCGCCGCAAACGTGGACGGGTACGTGAAGAATGAATTCGGAGAACCGTTGGTTGGCGATTCCATATTTTTTCTCGTCGAGGACGTGGCGAGGGTCGAAGAAAGCCGATATCTTTCAGAACCCCTCAAGGGGACGCCTCTAAAGGCTGTTGGGAAATTGCTCAGAGTAACAGATGCGGCGAAGCTCTGCGGTATAAGCGAAGCGGAATACTGGAGATGGGTTGGAGAGGGTAAGGTTCCGCGGGGGATTAAGGTTAAAGGCAAAATTACGCTCTGGCCGGAAAACGAGTTACAGGAAGCAATGGCAAGGCTCGTCGAGGAATGCCGCGCAGGCCGGACAGGCAAAAAACGATAATTGCGCA
>JAGADH010000007.1 GCA_017613715.1 Desulfovibrio sp.
ATCTCCATGGATAAGCGCGATCACCTTGTCTCTCACCTAGCCTCCGCATTTACGTGGTACAGTACGGTTCAGTATTGGGACTTCGACTTCTTTGGGAGCCTTACCCCTGTACCCCGCCTTTTATGCGGTTTCTGTTCGTAAGCCCGAGAGACTGCTATCAGCTTCCTTCAGCCATCACTTCACGGTGATAACCTTGCTGTTCGCTTTGCTCTTGCCCTGAACAGGCCGAGCTGGGGACTTTCACCCGTTGGAAATACGCGCATGCCATGCGTAACAAAAAGGGCCTCCCAGGGAGGCCCTTTGTACATTTGGTTTATGCTTTACTCTGCTCGACGCTTCAAAGAGACGCCATAAGCGCCAAATCCAAGACCCAGCAGGAGATAGCTATCCATGGGTCGTCATCGCTTGCCTGCGTCTGTGAGAAACAGCCCTGCAAAGACGCCAAGCCAGTTCCCTTGAAAAATGGCAAGCCCTGCTAGCGCAGGTTTCTCCAAAAAACCGGCAATTCGCCTCATTCTCTCTGAATTCATACCCGACTGGATATTCCGTTACTGCGAAGAGCGGATGGCATGTTCAGCGCCGCTTCCTAAGCCATATTTCCAGCGGAATCGGCCGCAGCGGCAGAGCGTTGGAGCCGATTTCCGCGCCGATAACGGTATTGCTGGCATCTAAAAAGTTCAAACGGAAGCAGCCTTCTCCCTGGGCATAGCCAATAATGTTGCCCTGCCAGTCTCGGTAGACGGCATGAAGCCCCTGTATATTGCTGGTCACTTCGACACATCCCAGCGGCTTGCCGTCACGGTCGTAATAATCCCAGCCCTTGTCGGTAGAAACGGCAGAACCAAGCGGATGGTCATTTTCGTCTGTGAAAACAGCGCGTTCTTGATCTGCTTTGAGGTAGCCGATAATTGCGCCATCCATTTTGTAAATGACACGGCCATTTTCGTAGACACCCTCGTAGGTCATGCCATCCACGCTCAACGTAAAATCGGCCAGAACCGGCACGGCGAAGAAGAGAATCAGGGCCAGAGCACAGGCAATGGCACGCATCAGAAGCCTCCCTTTTGCTCATAGAGACCAAAAGCCAATCAGCTTTGAAGCCATCGTTCGCCAAGATAAGAGCCGTTGCCAAGGCAAAAGACTGGATCAGACAGGCCTGCCAGCTGCTACTGCCGTACAAAGGGGATGGGATCAATGTTCGGATCTTCCGAAGTAAAGATGAGCAGGCGGTTGCCGTGAAGCTGGTAGCCCAGCACGTCCGTCCTACCTGCTTCCGGGCCCGACTCGTGGTGCATGACAAGCTGCATCCCAGAAAGCGTGAATGTGCCCCGGCCTTTCTCCATGCCGTTATAGAAATGCATGAACTGATTGCCGGAAAAGATGTAGCCGAACGTCACCGGACCCTGCTTGGCCCACAGCCAGCGGCCTTCCAGAGGCGTTGCTAAGCCTGAGGAGGCAGGCTGACCGCCAAAATTGCCGGACAGAGATGAACCGGGCCCCATATTGTCACGGGTGAACGTGATCACAGTACCTTCAGGCCAGGCCACGGTGATGCTGTTGCCGTTGATGGTAATGCGGTCCTCTCCGCTCTGACCAGCATACTGGCCGCCCGTCACCTGGAAAAGAAAGCGCCCGTCAGGCGTGTATTGAAAAACGCCCTCCTCCATCACCTGCCCGTTGAGCGATTGGGCATAGCGATTGCCCATGAAGTGGAAGGAGCGTCTCCCTTGGGGGATTTGTACAGACCAGGTGCCTTCCAGCGGGCTTTGTGGGCTAAGGGAGATATCAGCCTGCACGGGCGGGGCGACCGCGATCAGCAGATAGAGCAGAGCGGCAGAAATGACGGTAAGGCTCTTGTGCGTGAGCATAATGCCTCCTCACGGTACTCCTGAAGCTTGGCAAAACCGTGTCTCAGGAGTGAACGGGCAAGACCGACTGATCTCCATGCATCTCGCAAAACACGACCAAAAGAAGCGCAGCGCTTGTGCCGGGCTGCGCCAAGGCCTTTTCTTACCATACCCTTGTCCAGGCAAGGGCTCCAGGGCAGTTTTCCCGAAGCCTGGAAGGCAAGCAATTGTCCTTCTCCAAGGCATCACGTATCCCGGCAAGAGACAGAGCATCACCTTCTCTTAAGCATTGGCCCTGATTCGCCAGACAAAAACGGCAGGCTCAGAAGCGGCACCTGCAGGCTTATCTGCCTCAGTCTCAAGGCAGGCGGGCTTTCTTCCCCGTGCGTGACTGTGGCATGCCTCAGAGCAGCACAGATGACCATCGCGAGCTTCACTTGCAACTGGCCTTTTCAGGAATTCCCTGCGCCGGCATGGACGGGAGTGCGTCGTCCGCAAGCAAAGCCCGTTAGCTGTCTAAAGCCTCATCGTGATGTCGAAAAAGCAATTTCCCTCGACATAGACCAGGTGCACATTTCTGACCCTGAGATCTGTCTTCTTGCCTTCTCGTTTGGGGGAAGTTGAGGGGCTTCGCATTCTCATGGGAAATGCAGGTGATTATCGGAGCTTTGACGTTGAAGGAAAGCCGGAAGGTCAGAGATCGGTCAAAGGGAGACGAGTGACAGCCCGGCATTTTTCATCAACCGCTTTTGCTCTCCTCTTCAATCTGTCCGTGTGCAAAGCGGTTGGTGCCCCAGGTGACGGCCAGCACAAAGAGCGCGGCTGAGATGGCGATGACGGGTGCCCAGAGGGGTGTGGCGGAAAGCGCGAGACGCATGAGCAGCGTTCCGACCACGAAGCCGGAATTTCGGAAGACGGCATAGAAGGCCGGCATGTAGCGCTGGGCGATGAGCACCATGGTGATGTCCGCGAAAATCAGCACCGTGTACACCGTCTCGAAGAAGTTGCTGTTCTCGCCGCTCCGGATGAAGGTCACGCAATCGCGTACAGCGATGCCCAGACAAATGATGAAGAGCGTCAGTGCCAGGATTTTCTTGCTCATGACATAGTGCATGCGCAGTTCTGGTGAGGAGATGAAGTTTTGCAAACGGGCGATACGCTTGTAGAGACCAAGGCAGAGAAAGACGCAGAAAGCGCCGGCGCCAGAAACCCCGATGATCAAGGCCGGCCACATGTCCTCGGCGACACTCACCGGTTCCGGCAGAATGGAGAGCTCCTCGAAGGCGTTGCGGAGAAGGATGAGCGTCAGGATCTGAAACTGATTGCCCATCGCCTCCAAAAGCGAATTGGGGATGACCATGATGAGGCTTATGACCTCAAGCCCCAGGATAAGCGTGAAAGCAAGGTGGATGGCATAGAAGTAGTTCTTCGGCGTGATGGCGTCGAGCCACGGTGGCAGAAAGCCCATGCGTTTCATTTCAACCATCAAAAGCGCGGCCAGATAGACCCAGAGAATACAGAGTGCCACGCTGCGTTGCGTGGAACTGCGTTCCCACCAGGATTGCAGCCAGTCGAAGACACGTGTCAGGGCTTGCAAGAGTTTGTAGGTGATCATCTGGGCCCCTCCCGATTGGAGAGTCTAACGGATCGTCTCATTCAGCATACCGAAGGCTGCCAATTCCGTCAAAGCTGATCAGCCTTGCAAGAGCCTTGCTGCTCTTCTGCAGCTCAGCCGTACTGCCAAAGAGCCTTACGCTTGTTTGCAAAAAGCGACGCAAGCTCATACTGCAAGGATATCTTCCAGAAATGGCCTTATGGCAATCAGCGTATGAAGGGGACTTCGGCGGTGCACCTTGGGTGTAGCTCAAAATTGAGCTTGTCACGGCCAATAGAGCGAAAATGAGCAAGACGGCTCTAAGCCATGGCAGCCCATTGCCTGACAGGGCTTGCCAAGGCCCTTCCTTGCCAAAGCCCAAGGCAGTAATCAGGCTCAAGTCTATCTGTTTCCGGCGCTCACTCCCAGCAAAACCCAAAGCTTGTCCGGCCTTCAGGGCCTGCGGCAGAGCATCGTGCTCATATCCCGAGCGGTCAAAGTTTACCGATGCAACGGTCGCGCAGCCAAAGCACAAGAAAGATTTTTCTTCTCAGTCAGGCAATTCCTTTCACGCTTCGGAAAAAAAGAGTATACTGGCGTCGTAGGCTATCCTGCGGCCAAAGCGTCGGCGCAAACGAAAAAATGGCGGGCATCGCCTGCGCAGACATCTTTTCGTCCTGCTCGTCGTTGCCCTGATCCTTGACTTGGGTCCGATAAGGCAAATTTCTGGAGCCTGTCAGCTCCTCATCGTACTTTTGACCTTGCCTCTTCGGACCGAAGGGTGAGTATCATTTTTTTCTTTCCTCTTGCTACGTCTTCTCCGGATAACAGACCAAAACAATGTCTTTTGACATGTCACCTCAGAGCCTTATCCACTTTTGAAGTACGCATCTTCGTTACTTCTAGGAGAAATACCCGTGTCATATTCCTTTGCCGGATTGCTAGCCGTAATTATCATCTTGATTAGCAATTCTAATATCTTATATAATAATCGCTGGGTACTTCTACCAGAAGAGCGCAGCTACAGGTTGTTTTTATTCAGCGTTATCGTTTATCTGGTAGCTGATATGCTCTGGTATTTCTCGTACGAGAAAAAGCTCTTTATTCCCTTCTTTTTAGTTTCTGAAATTTGGTTTGCCGTCATTGCTGTGACAGTTTTGCTATGGACAAAATTTGTGCTCAGCTACTTACGCATAAATAATACATTTAGTACCATTCTTAACTACTCTGGAATTATATTTTTTACTCTTCAAATTATAGCCGACGTTGTTAATATTTTTACGCCAATATTTTTTTATATTGATAAGAATGTTGAATATCATGCTTTACCCATAAGATCTGCATCATTTATCGCTCAAGCGTTAATATTCTTTGGAGCTTCTCTCTATACAGCCTACATAACATTGAAGACACAGGAAGTAATAATAAAGCGATATATTACGATAGGTATATTTGGACTAGCAATGATTGTTGCCATTGGCTTTCAGCTGAGACATCCGGAACTTCCTGCTTATACCATAGGCTATCTGATCGGCTGCTGCGTGCTCCACACTTTTGTCCTTGAGGATGCAAAAGCCGAATATCGCGCCAAGCACGACTTGCTGACCGATTTGCCAAACCTCGTTTTCCTTTCCGAAGAGCTGGTGAAAACGCTGCGCACGGCGAGAAAACAGCATGTATGCGTCGGTCTTCTGCATATCAACCCGGATAACTTCAAAGGCGTGAACAGCGGCTATGGCTATCAACAGGGAGATGCCATTTTATGCGAAATAGCAAAACGTTTGCGGGATCTGGTCCCGGTGAAATACCTGGCGCGATCGAACGCTGACAACTTCCATGTCATACTGACGGCAAAGAATCGTAGCTTGCTTATATCACAGGCAAACCACGTCCTTTCAGCAATGCAGGAGCCATTTGCCGTGCAGGAAAACACGCTGCACATTGGCGTGAGCATCGGTCTGGCTGTCCTTGATGACAATTGTGACCGGGAAATCAATCTGATCCACTGCGCTGAACTGGCCATGTTCGATGCCAAGAAACATGATGGCGATACTGTCTCTCTCTACGATGAAAGCATGAGAACGTCAGCTCTCGACAAACAGCAGCTGGAGGACGCCCTGCACAAAGCCGTCGAGAACAACGCCTTTACCGTGTATTATCAGCCAAAGGTTGATATTGCCAAAAATGACGTGACAGGCTGCGAGGCTCTTGTCCGCTGGCAAGGCAGCGATGGCAAGTGGATTTCCCCGGCGGTCTTCATTCCTGTGGCTGAAGAAAGCGGCCTTGTTACGCGCATAGACATGTTTGTCCTGCGCTCGGCCTGCAGACAGGTTTGTGAATGGCAAAAGGACGGCACCGGCGCAGTGCCCATATCGGTGAACATGTCCGTCCGCAGCATTCTGTCCGACGGCTTTTCCGACCAGGTTTTGCGTATCTTGAAAGAAGAAGGGACGCCCCCTTCTCTGATTGACATTGAGATAACCGAATCCAGCTTCATGAGTGACATGAATACTGCCTTTAAGGCCATTTCACGCTTGCATGACGCCGGGCTCCACGTCGAGCTGGACGATTTCGGGACAGGCTACTCATCACTGCAGTACCTGAGCGCCATGCCGATATCCGTCCTGAAAATCGACAAGAAATTCGTGGATGATATTTTTTCAGGCAAGAAGACAGCCCAGCCCCTGGTGAAAAGTATTATCTCCCTGGCCAAGAGCCTGGGCATGCACACTGTCTCCGAAGGGGTGGAGGACAAGAATCAGCTGGCCTTTCTCATGAGCAACGGCGCGCATGTCATTCAGGGCTATCTGTTCTCAAAGCCTCTCAATGCAAATGATTGCGGAGAATTTTTGCGAAATCGCAAG
>JAGADH010000040.1 GCA_017613715.1 Desulfovibrio sp.
TTGCCTACTGCTTACGAACAAACACAAGGCCATTCTTGGGGCCAGGCACGGACCCTCTGACCAGAATAACATTGTCTTCAGGACGTACGCCGACAATCAGTAAGCCTTCCTGCGTCACGGTTTCATTACCCCAGTGACCGGCCATTTTCCGTCCCTTGAAGACGTGACCGGGGAAGGTATTATTACCCACTGAGCCATTGTTGCGGTGCACTTTTTCGCAACCGTGCGAATCCTTGGAACCAGCAAAGTTCCAGCGGCGCATCCGTCCCTGATAGCCCTTACCAATGCTCTTGCCGGTAACCTTGATGACTTCGCCTGCTGTGAACATGGCCACGGTCAGCTCTTCGCCGGCTTTCTGCTCCGGCGCATTTGTCAGACGAATTTCACGGGTGTGCCGGAAAAGGCCTGTACCGGCTTTCTTGAAATGCCCCTGCATGGGTTTGCTCACATGCTTTTCCTTGGCAGCTACATAGGCGATCTGCAAGGCATTGTACCCGTCGTGTTCTTCGGTTTTGACCTGAGTTACGGGGCAGGGACCAGCTTCAATGACAGTAACCGCCACAGCCGCGCCGTCGCCGGCAAAGATACGGGTCATGCCAAGTTTGCGACCCAAAATTCCCATTTTTTCAGCCATGACTGTCCTCACTAAAGCTTGATTTCAACATCCACGCCGGCTGGCAAGGAAAGCTTGCCCAGAGCATCTACGGTCTGCTGCGTGGGTTCAAGGATATCCATCAGCCGTTTATGAATACGCATTTCAAACTGTTCGCGCGACTTTTTGTCGACATGCACAGAACGCTGAATGGTGTACTTATGGATATTGGTCGGCAGTGGAATGGGCCCTGCCACACCTGCTCCGGTATTGCGCGCAGTATCTACGATTTCACCGACAGCCTTATCAAGGATACGGTAATCATAGGCCCTGAGTTTAATGCGAATGCGATCGCTGCCTACTGTTGTCATTGTGCCTACTCCGTTTGCAAAAAAATCCCTACTGGCCTGGAAAGAAGGCCATAGGTGGCCAGTCAGTCCCGACGGGTTGGGCTGACTTGATGACTGCGTTGCATCTGAAAGGTTTGGCTGCACAAACGTGCATAGATCTGCGGGCAGAAATTCGGAGGGTCCGGACTTGCCAAAAAAGATCCAAAGCACTGCGGCAGGCCCAGACAGAACCATCGCGGAAGGATGGCTGTGATGGTCTCGCAGAGTCACCAAACAATGAGGGCAATCCCCAACCTTACAGCCCAGGGGCATGGGTTTGATCCCATGGGAACCTTGTGCGGGCTGGAACGGCTCGACAATTCCGGCATCTGGTAACGCCTGCGAATGTCAATCCCGGAAGTTGCTTCCGAGCGCAATAGGACAGGCTCAACCTGTCCTTCCCTGCCGTCCAGGGAAATGCAGAAAATACGGGGCAGTCCCCCTGATCTTTTCTGCGCAGGCTTGTATAAGCCCGTTGTGATACCCTTGTCAAGAATTTTCCACAGATTCCGACGATTTTCCGAGACTGCCAATCAGGGCGTCGGCAAAATCCTTGCCACTGAAGGGTCTGAGATCCTCAAGCTTCTCGCCAAGACCTATGAAGGAAAAAGGCAGATGATACTGCAGAGCAAGGGCGATGGCAAAGCCGCCCTTGGCTGTACCGTCGAGCTTGGTGATGATCAGTTCATCAACGCCGCTTGTTTCACGGAAAAGCTTGACCTGCGACAGTGCATTCTGGCCCGTCGTGGCATCGATCACGAGCACTGTCCTGTGAGGGGAGCCAGGATGCTTTTTACCAATGACATTACAGATCTTGCTCAGCTCTTCCATGAGATTGGTCTTGGTCTGCAGGCGGCCTGCAGTATCTATAAAGAGAAGATCCACCCCCTGGCTCATGGCCAGATCAAGGGCCTCGTAGGCTACGGAAGCCGGGTCAGAGCCCTGCTGTTTGGCATGGAAAAGTGCGCCGGCTCGCTCAGCCCAGATTTTGAGCTGCTCAATGGCAGCGGCCCTGAAGGTATCGGCGGCACAGATCATCACTTTACGACCCTGCAGGCGTGCCCTGTGAGCCAGCTTGCCAATGGTCGTCGTTTTCCCCACACCGTTGACGCCAACCATGAGCACAACTTCAGGTGCTGTATAGGCTGTGATATGCGGCGGAATATGGAAAATCTCCTCCAGCTCCTCGCGCAGCAGAAGACCGATCTGCCCTGCATCCTTGATACCCTGGCTCTGGGCTCGGCGCCGTAAACGTTGCACAAGTTCGAGGCTGGCCTCATAGCCCAGATCAGCTGTAATAAAGATTTCCTCAAGATGTTCAAAAAAGGCCTCATCCATGGTCCCATGGCTTGAGAGCAGGCTATTCAGCTTACGCTGCAGCTGTTCACGCGTCTTGGATAGCCCGTCATGAATTTTCACAAGCAGGCGGTTGCGCTCATCCTCCTCGTCTTCGAGATCAAGGGCGAGAGCAAGCCTGTACTGCAACTCGGAGCGGAATTCATCCAAATAGGTGTATTCCATCTCCTCAAGCCAGGCGGCAAAATCCCCTACAAAGCTTTCAATTTCCTTTTCCGGCGCTTCAAGAGAACGCAAAAGAAAACGAAGACGCTCAAAAAGCAAGTCCCCTGCCTCTTCAACGCCCTCAAGCACAATGGCAAGCCAGGCAGAAAGCTTGGGTTCGGCCTGGCGCAGACGCAGCACAAGCTTTTCTTGGTCAGGACTGCGCGCAGCCTGTGTGGTCTTGGCTTTTGCCTCATCTTCTGCCTGCAGAAGGTCTGAACTGACCTCTGCCTTCTCCTCCAAGACTTCTGGCCTGGCTTCCGGGATGAAAGCTTCTGAAGCCTGCGATAAAGACTCTGCCGAGTCTTCCGCAAGCGACGCCATTTCTGGCGATTCAATTGCCTGCTCTTGCTCTGAACTGACTTCTGCCTTTTCATCCAAGGCTTCTGGACTGGCTTCCGGGTTTAAAGCTTCTGAAGTCTGCGATAAAGACTCTGCCGCTTCTTCCGCAAGCGACGCCTTTTCTGGCGATTCAATTGCCTGCTCTTGCTCTGAACTGACCTCTGCCTTCTCGTCCAAGGTTTCTGGACTGGCTTCCGGGACAGAAGCTTCTGAAGCCTGAGATGAAGACTCTTCTGATTCTGCTGCAGACGCTTCCTTTTCCCCTGGCTCAGATGCCTGTCTTTGCTCAGGATATTCGCCGTAAGTCTCTTGATCTTGCCCTGCCTCTTCTGCCCCGACAGTTTTCTCTTTGATCAGCTCAAAAGTCTCAACGAAAAGGCCTGCCTCAGTTTCCCCTGCTTCTGCCTCAAATTGCACTGCCAAAGCAGGCTCGGACTTTTGGCTATCCGGAGCAAGCGCAACGCTGCCTTGCCCAATGTTCTCTCCTGCAACCTGAGTATCTTGCTTTCCCAGACCCTCAGAAGACGCGCTGAGATCTTCTTTGACTGCTTCTTCAGCCTTCTCGCTTTGAGCCTGTGACGCTTGTCCAAGCTCCTCTGTCTCTGTCTGGGCTTCTTGGCCTGGCAATTTCTCTGAAGGCTGGCTGACATGTATGCTTTCGCCTAAATCTGCCCTGGCAGACGCACGCTCGCCTGCATTCTCGTCTATCGTGGCACTAACTTCCCCTGCCACTGCCGTCGTAGCAGGCGTTTTGGCCTCATCTGCGCTAGGAGCATCCTGCTTAAGATCTTCAGAGTCTTTGGGCTCCTCGGCAGGTGTATCCACAGGCAGGCTTTCCTGTCGTTGTGGTTCTTCATCAGCCTTCGAGCCAAAAAATTTTTTTAGACGTGAAAAAAAGCCCATGGCTTCCTCCCTAGCGGCTTTGCAAAGCCATCAGCAGGTTTTCGAGAGCAACAATGCACGCTTCCACTTCGCAGCCAAAGAGCTTGTCGTCACGTGCCAAGGCCTTGCGTGCCGTACAGGCTGCCTGATGCAGGGCAAAACCTTCCACGCAGGGAGCTGCCTGCTCCATAAGACCTATCAGATGCTGCAGGGCTCCAACATTTTCCTCAGCCAAGAAACGGCTGAGCATCTCCGGGGCATGGGCAAAGGCATGCACAAAAAGAACGCGTGTCACAGCGAGATTCTGAGCATTGTCTTTAGGAAGCATGGGCTCTGCACAGCCCGTGACTGAACCTTGCTGCGAGAGCGTAAACCGTCTCTCTGTCATTTTGCCAATGCCTGACAATAAACGTCGAAGCCTCTGCCAGAGTTGCGATACGATCCGGGAGACACTGACCAGCTCCCCACAGGAAATGCGATAGAGAAGATAACAGAGCGTTGCCAAAAAGCCGTGCAGCAGAAAGCGCACCACTTCCTGCACATTGGCCGCATGGACAAGGTCAAGAGCGTTATCCGCACGCAAATAGACTTCCACCGTGCCTATCTCCCCCGAATCACTGGTAATGGGCTTGATGGTCTGCACAGTACGTTCAAGCAGCACTCCGTCCCACGGTTCAAGCTCACCTGAGGCCCCCCGACGCTGAGCTTCAAGGAGGGAATCGGCCTTGGCGATCTTCACGGCGTAGAGCTCGGGATCACGCATGGCAGCAAAGATCAGAGCGCGGGCAACGGTGACATCGAGATTCCAGCCTGGAACGGCAAGCAGAGAAGCGAGCTCTTCAGCCACAGCTGCCACACGCTGGGAAAGCTGCTGCTCGAAACGGGCATGAATGTCATGCATGCGCCAGGAGCTGCAGGCAAAGGCCAAAGCAAGCGCAGTGAGCCAGAGCGAAAAGGCAATATAATGGCGGATATCAGTTTTTGACATGAACGTGTTCAGCGTCTGCCAGGTCTGCAGCAACGCCAACTCCTGCTTAAGCTTTTGCTCTCTGACCTTGATCAGGTCAGAAAGGCATAACTCTAAGAGGACCTCAAGCTGAAAGCAAGAAAAACTTAGTTTTTGGGGCTTTGGCCTCGCTCACCAAGCAGCTTTTTCAGACGCCAAAGATCGCGTTGGCGCAGAAGACGCAAAGCTATCAGCCAGGCAAGAAGGCCAGCGCTCAAGCCTAGCAAGACCTGAGCTGCAGCTCCCAAGTCAAGGAAAAGCGCCAGAGAAATGCCGCCCTGAGCACACAAAGCGCAGCAAAGCGCACAGGTAAGAGCACAGAGCAGAAAGCGCGGAGCAAAACGCAGCCTTGCCCCCTGTCTGACAAGGACGTAAAGCAGCCAGAACCACAGAAACATGGCGTAGCCTGTAAGACCACAAGCCACTGCGATCACAGGATGCAGGCCGCACAAGCACAAGCTCACGATCAGGCCAAGGCAGGCCAGCGTGCAGATACTCGCCATACGCCAAGCGCCAAGCGCCATGCAGGCCGTTAACACAATCCGCCCGAGAGCCTGGGCCGGCAAAAGCGGCAGAAGCAGAACCAGCATCTCCGCCACACGCGGCAGGTCTTCTGCAGCAAAGTGGCCGTGGCCAAAAAGCAAGCCTGTCAGGGTCGGGGCTAGGGCCCAAAGACCGGTCATGGCCGGCAAAATGAGCAGAAGCGTGATATGCAGGGCACGCTCAAGCTTGCGCGCAAAGCGGCCGAAATGTCTGCGGCTTGCCGCAAGACTTAAGTGCGGAAGCGAAGCTATGCCAAGACAAATGCCAATGAGTCCTAGCGGCAATTCAAGAAGACGCTCGGCATAAAACAGGGCACTGACCTGCCCAGGTCCGTAGTTTGCCAGAAAAATCATGGCGCAAAGTAAGGCAAGGTGCGGCGTGGCAGCGGCCAGAAGCCCCTGGGGCTGGGCGGCAAGAATAGTTCTCAGCTCTGATTGCAGCTCGTGCTTTGAAAAGGCTGCCTCCTGCCAGACCTTAGAATGTCTGCGTAACGGCCACTCCTGCCAGAGCCACTGCGCAAGCCCGGCAAGACTCACGCCGCAAACAATCACAGGCACAGCATGCTCGGGCCACAATGAAGCCAGCAGTACCCAAAGCAGCACAAGACAATTGAAAATCAGCGGTGAGCTGGCGGGGACAGTAAAGGAACGCCTGGCGTGCAGATAGCTCATAGACAGTGCCGCCATGCCGGCAAAGAGGATATAGGGCAGAGCAAGAGCTAAAAGCGGCACAAGCTTTTGCGCCTCCTGGGCACTAGCACTCAAAAGCCTGGCAAGCGGCTGTGAGCAAAGCAGAGCAAAGATCAAAAGCAGGCCAAGCAGCCAGAAAAGCCGTCTGTGCAAAGTCCAATACAGCAGCCTGCCCTTTGGCAGGCTGAGCTGCACAAAGACACTCGTTAGAGCCAGGGAAAGACTGCCTTCAGCCAAAAGACGCCTGAAGATATGCGGCAGACGCAGAGCCTGGGCTAAGAGATCGGCTGCAGGACCGGCGCCGACAAGCCAGGCTATGGCGAGATCCCGCACAAGACCGAGCAGGCGCGACAGCAAAGAAAAGGCAAAGATTTTGCGGCAAAGAGCAAAAAATGACATGGAAACGGACATAGCAAAGACAGGGCTTGAAGGATAAGCGCAGGCAAAACAAAGAGGCCGGGGGCCCGACCTCTTGATGCATGCAAAGAATAGCTAAAGCACAAAAGCCTTGAAAACATGACCGCCGCATTCTCGTGGCTTCAGCCCTGAGTTAGGATGAATGCGGAGCTCGCGGCGTACGCCGAAAATTTCTGAGTTTGTCAGGAGAAGCGACAGGCAGTCCGATGTCTTTAAAGGACAAGCACGGATGGTTTACCAATCATCCGTGGCAAGAGGAATCTGTGATTTTAGTCATGTGAGGCTTCACAAAAGCGCTGGATCTGACAATCCATGCGATACTGCGCCACGCTCTCCTTAACAGAGGCTTCTTCTTTGCCGCTCAGGCTGGCAAATTGTTCGGCAAAGACATTGATGCGAGCGCCTCCACGCGGTGCAAAAAGCCCCTGCACGCGGCACCAGTAGGGCTGCACAACCGACCACAAATCATCAAGAATGGTATTGGTGATGGTTTCCATGAAGGAATGATGATTGCGAAAAGCAAACATATACTGCTTGAAACTCTTGGATTCAACACAGAGCTTATGGGGCAGATACTCGACAAAGATGCGGCCAAAATCCGGTTGGCCTGTAACAGGGCAGAGCGAAGTGAATTCGGGAAAATCGATGGTGATGACATACAAACGGCCGGCATAACAATTGGGAAACGCTTCGAGAAGATGAGCTCCCGGTCCTTCGTCAGGACGTTTCAGGTGTCCTCCCGATAAAAGGCGTAAATTTTCTGTCTGATCTTGACTTCTGCTCATGCATCCTCCCGGCCAAAGGCCCTCCGCGTCTTCAAAAAATGTCAAAGCCAGGGCCCCACGCCCAAGGCTGCACGGTTGCCAAACGGCTCAACAGAGCTTACGGTGGCCGCAAGCTTTGGGCAAGAGCCTGAAACTTTCATAGCCCAAACCCCATCACAACTCACATAAGGACATCTATGACCATCAGCATACACACCAAGGCTTGCGCAGCCAATGAAATTCTGCCGCTTCTGCCAGCACAAATCAAGCCGAGCTATCCGACGCTTCCGGCGCACGAGCACGAACGCTTCCGCCTGGATCCCATAGCCGTAGGCTCAACACTGTGCCCAGGAAATCAGACTGAAGCCATCTTTCAGGTTGTAGGTCATATCCTTCTGCCATCACAAGGCATCTTAGCACACGCAAGCCTCTGTCCGCTGCTCAAAGCCAAAAAAGCCTTAGAAGACGCAAG
The DNA here is from genome assembly GCA_017613715.1 of Desulfovibrio sp. Classification (GTDB taxonomy): domain Bacteria; phylum Desulfobacterota; class Desulfovibrionia; order Desulfovibrionales; family Desulfovibrionaceae; genus Desulfovibrio. The sequence goes on from JAGADH010000040.1 coordinate 7,657, forward strand.
ATCCCAAAGCTTCCAGCTCATCAAGGAAGGCTTCAGCCTTGCTTGGATCACCCTTTCCGACAAAGGCGCCCTTGGCAAGCGCGAAGATACCGCAGGCCCGCTCATTGCCGAAATCCTTGGCGCAACGCTACCTATCTGCCATAGTCAGGGCTTCCTGCTTCCTGATGAGGCAATTGAACTGCGATCGCAGCTCACCTATCTCGCTTTAACTGAGCGCTACGACATCATCTGCACAAGCGGCGGCACAGGCCTGACCGCACGCGATATCACCCCTGAAACCACAGAACGTCTTCTTGATCGCAAGCTGCCGGGCTTTGTCCAGGCCATGATGGCCAAAAGCCTTGAAAAAACGCCCAGAGCCATCCTTTCGCGAGCCTGTGCAGGCGTCATCGGAGAATCCCTTGTACTCAATCTGCCGGGCAGTGCCAAAGCAGTCAGGGAAAATCTCGAAGCGATCCTGCCGGCTCTCGATCACACCTTAAAAAAACTGCACAATGATCCTTCCGACTGCGGAGCCTAACAATGAATACACCTTTTGGAACGTTCGGCAATATCTGCCGCATGGTCAAAATCGAACATTCGATCTTTGCCTTGCCCTATGCCTGGGCAGGAGCCTGTCTCGCTGCCAAAGGACTGCCGCCGCTTCGCGCCTTCCTCTGGCTGACTCTGGCCATGGTGGCCGTACGCTCCTTTGCCATGGCCTTCAATCGCCTGGCTGACCTTCCCTATGACAAGGCCAATGAACGCACCAAAAAGCGACCCCTTGTCACAGGTGAAATCACAGTCTCCCAGACCATGGCCTTCTGCCTGATCATGGCCGCAATTTTTACTGGCTGCTGCGCCGCCTTAAATTCTATCTGTCTGCTTTTGGCACTGCCGGCCCTGCTTGTAGTCATCATCTACAGCTACCTCAAACGCTTCACCCCACTCTGCCATTTCTGGCTGGGGGGAACCCTGGGACTGGCTCCTCTGGCTGGTTGGTTAAGCGTCAGTCCCGAGAGCATGAGTCTTTCGCCGGTGATGCTCTTTTTTGCCGTCATGTTCTGGGTTGGCGCCTTTGACATTTACTACGCCTTCCAGGATATCGACTTTGATCGGCGCTATGGTCTGCACTCCATGCCGGCAGACAAAGGCCCTGACACGGCTTTGGCCATAGCGGGTTTTGCCCATGCCATGACCGCCATTTTTCTCCTGCTTTTGGGTCTATCGGCAAAATTGTCACTTTGGTGGTACCTGATCTGCCTTTCTATCGCCCTGCTGCTCATGCTCGAGCACAAGATCATGCTGACGCGCGATCTCAGCCGGGTCAATACAGCCTTCTTTACCGTCAATGGCATCATTTCACCGGTGATGCTCATAGGCATTCTTCTTGGAATCTTTTACTAAATTTCGCAATTTCCCATGAGCAAAAAACACTTTCAATGGATTGCCGACGCCTCGGACGAGTCTTCTGACAGCGAAAAACCGAGCCGTTCAGAAAAAAAACGCCGTGCGCTCGACCTGCAAAAAATCGGTGAGAAACTGGCCACAAGCCAAAGCCTCTGGGATACATTAGCTCTGCCCGACTCCCTGCGCACAGCGCTCCACGAGTATCTCCGTTTCACCAGCCATGAAGCCAAAAGACGGCAGCTGCAATATATTGGCAAACTGATGCGCGAACTCTCCCAGGCTGACCTTACCAGTATCAAAGACGCCATTCGCCATGGCGAACAAAAAAATTCTTGACAAAGTTCGGCAAGGCAAGCTAAACCCTTGCTGACGAAACAAATCCGCCCATGTAGCTCAGTCGGTAGAGTGCATCCTTGGTAAGGATGAGGTCATCAGTTCAATCCTGATCATGGGCTCCAGATATTTCAGGCACTTACAGATCACTCCGTAGGTGTCTTTTTTTTTTGGGCACATATCGGACTTCCGGCAATGCCTCAACCGCTGCCCCACCTCCCCGCACGCCTGCAGTATTTCGGTAAATGAGCCATGCCCTAAACGTCTTCGCCCACTGCTCACGAGAAGCCTCCAA
>JAGADH010000041.1 GCA_017613715.1 Desulfovibrio sp.
ATTACCGTGCACAGGCGCGACTGCCCCAATGTGGCCAATATGGAAATGGAACGGCTGATCAACGTCTATTGGGACGGAGAAGAAGAAAAGCCGTACGAAGCCGGAATTTTTGTTATTGCTAAAAATGAGCAAGGTGTGCTGGCCAATATTGCCCAGGCTATCGCTCGTAATGGTGTGAATATTTCAGGCTTGTCCATGAATTCCACATTAGATGGCAGAGCTAAAATGAAATTTCAGGTTGAAGTGCGCAATGCCACACAGCTCTATAAGCTTATAGAGGATGTACGGGCCATGCCCTCTGTTCTTGAAGTGATCAGGGAGAGCGAAAGCGATGATCTTTAGGCTGAGGCTGCTTTTGTGTGTGCTCAATTGATTCCTCTGGTTGACAGTGACAATCCCCACACCACTGAGCAGATAGTTCGGCGCAGCCGTTTTCTTGCGCAAAGTTGCCATGTGGCGAATCTTGACCTTGGCCGGGCTTTTGTGGAGAAAATTCGGGCACTGTCACCCGAGGCTACGCATCATTGCTGGGCCTGTGTGGGAGGCGCAGCCAACGACGCCGGCCATGCGCAGGCCTCGGATGACGGTGAGCCCCATGGTACCGCTGGTCGCCCCATGCTGCAGATTCTGCTGCACTCGGGCATCAGCCATGTCTGTGTCGTTGTCACTCGCTGGTTCGGTGGGGTCAAGCTGGGCACAGGCGGGCTTGTGCGGGCGTATCAGGACGCTGTGCGCTGCAATCTCCAGGATTTGCCCGTGGGCGAACTGCATGAGATGACGACCCTGGAGCTAGTCGTGGGCTACAGTTATCTTGAAATGGTGCAAAGAGCTTTGAAAACGCTTGGAGGTAGTCTGCTGACTTCCTCCTATGCCGAGGAAATCAGTCTTTCTGTGGAAATTCCCAAAGATCAGGAAAAGGCCTTTATCTCGACTGTCAGCGATCTGACAGGCGGAACATGCCGTCTTACATGGGCAATGCAGGAGGAGAAGATTCAGTGAAAGCCGAAGAAAGGGCGAGAGATCCCGCATTGTGCCGTACTCTGCTCGAGCGTTTGCAGGAGCTGCTTGGTGACAGGCCTCTGCGTTTCATGGAAGTTTGCGGCACGCATACTGTGGCCATTTTTCAGAGTGGTCTGGCACGACTTCTGCCGGCCAATCTTACGCATCTTTCAGGTCCCGGTTGTCCTGTTTGTGTGACTCATGACAGCGAAGTCGCAGCTTTTCTTGAGCTTGCCGAAAACCCGCAGGTTTTGCTTGCGACCTTTGGCGATCTTCTGCGGGTGCCAGGTCCGGAAGGCAAAAGTCTGAAACATGCCAGAGCCAATGGCGCCAATATCAGTATCGTCTATTCGCCCATGGAGGCATTGACCTTAGCTGAAAAAACGCCCCAAAAAACCGTTGTTTTTCTCGGCATAGGCTTTGAGACAACAGCACCAACGGTTGCGGCGACTCTGCTTCTGGCGAAAGAGCGTAAGCTGAGCAATTTTACGGTGCTCTCCCTGCACAAGCTTGTTCCGCCTGTGCTCAAAACCTTGCTTGACGATAGTTCCTGCCAGGTGGACGCCTTTCTTTTACCGGGCCATGTCTCAACGATTATTGGCCTTGCCCCCTATGCTTTTCTTGCCCGCGATTACGGGGTGCCGGGAGTGGTCTCAGGCTTTGAGCCGGCAGATATTCTTCTTGCTCTTTGTGAGCTGGCCAAGGCCAGAAAAGACGGTACAGCCTGCGTGCGCAATGCCTATCCCAGGGGCGTGGCAGATTCTGGCAATCCGCGCGCCTGCGCTTTGATGCATCAGGTCTTTGAACCCAAGGACGCTCTCTGGCGCGGCCTTGGCAGTATCCCGCAAAGCGGCTTGGGCATTAGGCAGGCATTGGCAGATTTTGACGCCGCTGTGCGTTTTGATCTCAGCCTGAAGGAGGTCAAACCCATTGCCGGCTGCCGCTGTGGTGATGTTTTGAAAGGGATGATAAGACCGGCTGAGTGTCCGCTTTTTGGCAGACGCTGTACACCGCAGGCACCTGTGGGCCCGTGCATGGTTTCCACCGAGGGAAGCTGTGCTGCGTGGTACAAATACGTCGGTACAAGCGGACAGTCTGGAGCATAGCAAGCGTCTGAGGCCACTGTCGAGAGAGGAGACGTATGGCAGATCATCTTTTGCTGGATGCCGGAAGTGGCGGTATGGCCTCGCAGAGGCTCATTGGCGAGTATTTTACTCAGGCTTTTGGCAATCCTATTCTCAATGTTCTGGATGATGCCGCACTGCTTGAGGCCTTTACGGGAAAAATGGCCATGAGTACCGACGGCTACACGGTGACACCGCTTTTTTTCCCGGGTGGCAGCATCGGTACGCTTGCTGTGCATGGAACTGTCAACGATGTCGCCATGCTCGGTGCGAGACCCAGGTATTTGAGCTGCGCCTTTGTGCTTGAGGAGGGGCTTGAGCTTGAAATCCTTGGCCGGGTAGCCAATGATATGGGGGAGGCTGCGAAAAAGGCGGGAGTTTTAATTGTTACCGGTGATACCAAGGTTGTGCCAAAAGGCAGCTGTGATCAGATCTTTATTACCACAACCGGCATAGGTGAAATCCTGGTTCCTCATCCGCCATCAGGCCATGCAGCCAAGCCAGGTGATGCCATTATCGTCAGCGGCTCGCTTGGTGATCATGGGCTTACCATAATGGCAGCACGCGAGGATTTGCCCTTTGTCAGTGATGTGCGCTCCGATTCAGCGCCTTTGAACGGCCTTGTGCAGGATCTGCTTGCAGCTTGCCAGGTGCACGTGCTGCGTGATCCAACACGTGGCGGTTTCGCCACAACCCTTAATGAAATCGCCAAGCAGTCAAAGGTCGGGATTCGTATCCGCGAGCGCGACCTGCCCATTCACGAAAGCGTGCGTAGTGGCTGCTCGTTTATGGGCCTTGATCCACTTTATCTGGCCAATGAAGGAAAGTGCCTGTGTTTTGTGCCAGAGGCAGAAGCCCAGAAAGCTCTTGCTATCATGCGCTCTTCGCCTTTTGGTCAGGAGGCGGCTATTGTGGGTTCTGTGCATGAGGACCCGTCAGCGCGGGTGATCCTTGAAACCGCTATTGGCGGTGAGCGACTCCTGGGAATGCTTGAGGGCGCTCAGCTCCCCAGAATCTGCTAGAAAACGGATCCGACTTAGAGCTTGTCTGCCGTACGTTCGCCCAGAATGCCTGTGGGGCGGATAATCAAAATGATAATAAGGACAAAAAAGGCTATGGCGTCTTTCCAGGCCATGGAAATATAGCCTGAGGCAAGGGCTTCGATGACGCCCAGAAGGAAGCCGCCCAGCATGGCACCGGGAATATTGCCGATGCCGCCCAGAATGGCAGCAATAAAGGCCTTGAGGCCATAGCCCCAGCCCATGGTGAAATCAATCTGTCCATAGTAGATGCCAACCATCAGTCCGGCAATGCCGCCCAGTCCCGGACCGATTAAAAAGACCAGGGAGATGATTTTATCGACATTGATGCCCACCAGACGAGCAGCTCCCTGATCCATGGCCACAGCCCTGATGGCTGCACCAGTCCGTGTTTTTTGAATGAAAGCCCAGAGACAGAGCATGAGCATGACGCTTGCGGCAATAATCAGAAAGCGCACACCGGGAAAGGAAATGCCAAAGAGGGTGATGGTGAAGGATGGTCTGAGAAAATCAGGAAAAACATAAACCCTTGGCTCATAGATGAGCATGATGGCATTCTGAAAAAAAATAGAGGCGCCTAAGGCTGAGACAACGGCTGATAAGCGGTCTGCATGGCGTAGTGGCCTGTAAGCTGTGCGTTCGAGTAGATAGCCCACAAGCGCTGTGAGCAGACCAACCATGAGAAATACGAGTAATATAGCACAGGAGAGTGGCAGGATACCTGCGATGCCGTAGCTGACAAGCAGAGTCAGCCCGAGATAGGCTCCTATGGTGAACAGGTCGCCGTGAGCAAAGTTGATCAGCTTGAGGACTCCATAGACCATGGTGTAGCCAAGAGCCACAAGGGCGTAGATTCCGCCTACGGCAAGACCGTTGAGGAGTTGTTGAAAAAATTGTTCCATAGCACATGACCCCGCTTTGCTGCGGGGTTTTGTTTTTGGTCAGACAAGGCAAAGGGGAGAGCAAACGCAAACCGTTTGCTCTCCAGGCAGAAACTGTTATCGCTTTGTAGCAGAAAACAAGGTGATGAAGATACTGAATTAGTCCGGGAATGCAAAGATTTTTTCGCAGTCTGATGCAGAGCAGCTTTGCCATTTCTGGTATGCTTTGCATTCACGATCAGAAATGACAGTGAATCATGATCTTATGCGCATGACCTGGCAAATCTGCTGCTGCGAAAAAACTATTCGGCCTGCAGAATGAAGCGGCCGTTTTCATCAACAATATAGGTTCTGTAGAATTTGCCGATACGATCGCCCTTGGCGTCAAAGCCAATCTCACCGGAAAAACCCTGTACACCTGAGAGTTTGTGCAAGTAGGCAGCAATGGCTTCAGAATCCTTATGCCCTGCAGCAAATGCATTTTCAAGCGCTTTGAAAGCATCACCGGCCAGAACTGCCCAGACGGACACCGGCACGCTGTTGTATTTGGCTTTATAGGCTGCAAGAAAGTCTTTGGCAGCCTGGGAATCGAGGTCCTGAGGCAAGGGCGGGCTGACAAAGAAATAGCCTTTGGCTGCGGCATTGCCGGCAATCTTGACCAGATCTTGGTGGTTGGCAGCGTCGCCTCCCATCATGGGCACATTCCAGCCCATTTCCTTTTTTTGTCTGAGCAGCATACCTGTTTCGGGATAGTAGCCTGTAAAAAAGACAAGATCAGGGTTGGCTGACTTGAGCTTCGTCAAAATGGCATTGTAGTCGCGTTCACCGGGGGTCAGAGCATCGAAAAAAATGACGTTGACACCGGCTTTTTTCAGTTCAGCGCGGCTTTCTTCGGCAAGACCTTTGGCATAGGAGGAATTATCGTGGAGCAGAGCGATATTCTTATAGCCGCCTTTGACAATGGCCTGGGCTGCTGCCTGACCTTGGGCATCATCTCTGGGACAGGTACGGAAAAAGAGCGGCAGACCCTTTTCCGTAAGCCGTACACTGGTGGATCCTGTGCCAATCTGGACGATGCCTGATTCATCAAGAATATTCTGGCTGGCTTCGGTTACGGCTGATCCGTATGTGCCAATGACAGCCACAACTCCTGCTGAAGCGAGTTTTTGTGCGGCAAGAGCTGCTGTGCGTGGGTCGCCGGCATCGTCTTCAACAACCAGCTCAATACTCTCACCGTTGATTCCGCCTTGACTGTTGCGCTCCTGAACGAGCAGGTTCACGATATTTTTCATGTCCTGACCTTCGGAAGCCCACTTACCGGTCAGCGGGCACATCACACCCACCTTGATGGCCGCAAGGGCCGGAGCAGACAAGAGACAGACAAGCAGCAGCGTAAGGAAACTTTTTTTCATTCACGTATCGGCATATAAGCCCCGGAAAAGTCGGGGTGGAAATGCCGCCTCCAGTTTTTTCCGTTTTGTTGAATACCGCTATGACACGTTGTTCCGAGCAATTCCTGTCTTTGTGCTTTGTCAAAACAGCCAGTTCAGGCACGTCGAGCTGGCTCGAGTAAGAGTATCAGAGCGACTGACACTTAATCAGTTGGTTGGTGGGCCAAGAGTGTGGAGGCCCGAAAGGGCAGAAGGCGTGGCAAAGCAGGACAAGTTCTTGATGGAATAGAATATTTTACGCTAAAAGCGGTATCTAGGCAATGACTGTATTTGTTCTGTTTCTTTTGGCCAAAGACCAACATACCAGCGCTCCGTCTGTCAGTCAGTTCTGAATTTTCTCCGAGTTACGCGCGTTCCATGAGCAGCGCTCTGCGCTGTCGGATTTTGCTTACCTCTTTGTCAGCCAGGCGCTAGAGACTTACTTGTCAACGACTCAGCTCTCCTGTCTGAATAGCATTTTCTTGAAAGAGAGGCCTTTGTCATGCAGGTGCTATAGGTGAAGTAAGTACGGCCACCGAAAGAGACTCAGCTCAAGCATCTGAGGCTACGTTAGGTAAAGCATGTCTTTCTGGATGCTTGGTTTTGGCCAGATCCTCATTCCGATGGCAATTGTAACGCCACAGTTGTCTTCATGTTTTGGCTTGTTCTGCATGCCTATCAACTGCGCAAAGTACAAGAGAAAACAAAGCTTCAGTTTTATTTCGCACTCCTCACGCGCTATAAGGATATATTGAATTGAATGTTTAATCCCGAGCGTGCTTGTTGCTGTAATGATCGTTGCCGGAATAATGCTTTTAATGTTGTTTAAGAGATATTTTTCTGCTTTTATTTTTGCTTTACAATTACAATGTTATAATAGTTGATAAAGTAAATTTTATGATAAAATCACATAGCTTAGTCTGATATAAATAGTAAGTAGTATCGAGTATGTACAATATTTGTATTTACAGTTATCAAACCATAATGTATAATTTATTATTTGTGTATATACAAAAAGTCTGTTTCAATATTTCTAGAGATAAGTGAATACAAAATAATATAAAAAGGCTTGCTTGAACAAAAATTAGTCTATAAAATAGATGTATGTGGGTTTGCTGAATAATTTTATTGCTATCATATGATAACTTGTGGCTAGTACTCCAAGATATTGATGTTGATTTATCCTATGTTGGCAGAGCTAAATTATAGGCTGTTACTCTTAGTAGTCAGAGGCTACTTTTTTTGGGAAGACGCTCCTACTGTCCAAGAAAGGCTATGAGTAGCATGCAGGATCTTATTTAGAACGCTTGAAAAGTTTAACTATTTGTACTCCTCCCAGAGTGTCAAATAGCTCTTGGAATCTCTATTGAAGGCAAAAATGCCATTCTGCTCGGGGGAGCATGCTGCTGGTATGCTGTGAACACGGGCCTGTCGGCTTTGAAATGATGAACGGCTTCCGCCGGTTTTACGAGCCGGGCAAGGTGGGTTTGGCATCGTGTATGCCAGCCTGTAATACGCTGGATAATCTAAAGATTGTCGTTTTGGATGATCGCAAGACAATTTTTCAGGCAAAAAAATGTTGACGGTTTCAAGCGAAGGGGCTATAGAAAAAAGCGCGTTGGGTCATTAGCTCAATTGGTAGAGCAGCTGACTCTTAATCAGTTGGTTCGGGGTTCGAGTCCCTGATGGCCCACCAGAAATTTCAAACACGGCCCTTTTCAAGGGCCTTTTTTATTGCCAAAAAATCTCTGAAAAACCCGCTGATCGATATGGTTAGCGGGTTTTCTTATACCTCATAAATGGAGCGAAGTTCCATCATTTGCTTTATTCCCCAGTTTGCTCATGTGCGAAACGGTTCATGCCCCCAGGTGACGGCCAGCACGAAGAGCGTGGTTGAGATGGCAATGGCCGGGGGCCAGAGGGGTGTGCGGAGAGGGCAAGGCGCATGAGCAGCGTGCCGACCACGAAGCCGGAGTTCCGAAAGACGGCATAGAAGGCTGGCATATAGCGTTGGGCGATGAGCACCACGGTGATGTCCGCGAAAATCAGTAGCGTGTAGCAAAAAAAGAATTTTGAGTGGTTCAGGTATGGGAAAAGCTATGGCAGGAGGAAGTACTTGCCAATGAGCGTAAGTGTTAGCAGAAGCAGGGAAAAGGTGAGGAAACGCTGCACTCCTTTATTCCCTTTATGCATGGCAAAACGGCTGCCAAGAACATTGCCCGTGATGCTGGCGATGGCCATGGGAATGGCAAGCGACCAGAGCACTGAGCCATGTACAATAAAGGTGATGGTGCTGGCGAGATTAGAAGCGAGATTGAGAACTTTGGCCGTGGCTGAAGCCTTGAGCAGTTCAAGGCCGAGCAGCCAGTGAAAGGCGAGAATCAGAAAACTTCCCGTTCCAGGACCAAAAAAACCATCGTAGGCACCGATGCCTATGCAGATTGAGGCCACTTTCCAGAGTTTGAGGGGGGGAGGCTCTTTTACGCTGAAATCTATAGGTATGAAGGTCACGATGAGGGCAAAGGGTAAAAGCCCCACAAGGATTTTGCCCAAAAGATCTGGGGCAACATGCAGAGCCAGAAGAGAGCCCAGAGCTGCCCCGAACAGCGAAAAAGCAATGCCCTGTAATGCCAGATCAAAGCGAATGAGTTTTTTTGCGGCATAACTGCCAACAGCTGAGGCTGTTCCTAAGGTTGCACTAAATTTATTGCAGGCTAAGGCCTGATGCGGTGGTAGTCCTGACAGAAGGAGCGCAGGAATCGTGATGAGTCCTCCGCCGCCGGCGATGGCATCCACAAAGCCCGCAGCAAAAGCTGCGAGGCAGGCAAAGAGAATCAGCGTCATCTTACGCTTGGGCAGTTTGTGACTTTTGCCCCATGATTCTTTGCAGAATGTAGACAACGGCCATGATGCCAATGCCGATGGCGTCGGTTAAGAGGCCAGGAATGATCAAGAAAATAGTGGCTGCAAGCAGCAGAAGCCGCTCCATAATGTTGAGCTTACGTTTCCAGAAGCCCACGGCAGCAAAGGAAAGGGCTGCAATGCCCACAACGGCTGTAGCCACAATGATGGCAATTTGCAGATTGTCTGCTCCGATCATCAGGAGAGCCGGATCATAGCAGAAAACATAGGGAATAAGAAAACCTGCTGCTGCCAGTTTGACGGCCATGAAGCCCGTGGCATTGGGTTCGGATTTGGCAATGCCGGCTGCCGCATAGGCGGCAAGTGCCACAGGCGGGGTAAGGTCCGCTAGGATGCCAAAATACATAATGAAGAGGTGGGCCGCAAGCTGAGGAACGCCGAATGTTTCAATGGCTGGAGCTGCAATGGTCGCAAGAACGATGTATTTTGCAGTGGTTGGTAGCCCCATGCCGAGTATAATGGAAGAGATCATGGTGAAGAAGAGCGTCAGGGCAAAGTTATTGGCCGATAAGGTCAGAATGGCGTTGGCGAGTTTTAAGCCAACACCAGTCAGTGTCACAGTGCCAACCACAAAGCCTGTGCAAGCGCAGGCTGCCGCAACCCCCAGAGCCAGACGACCGCCTTTTTCAAGTGCAAGCAGCAGATCGGAAAAGGCATTTTTATTGCAATTACGTAATTCTGCTCCCAGATTGAGATTACTCGCTTTTGCACCAAGAAGCACCGTAATATTTTGTGAGATCAAGGAAATGATCACCGTGGTTAGGATGCAGTAGTAGGCTGACTTCAGTGGCGTATAGCCTTGAATTAAAAGATAGATGAGCACAACAATGGGGATGAGCAGATAAAAACCGTGACGCAGAACCGGCATGAGCTTGGGCAGTCTTTCCTTGGGAATGCCCATAAGTCCAAGACGTTTGGCCTCCATATGCACCATGAAACCTACGGCAAGGTAGTAAAGCACGGCCGGAATTAAAGCTGCTTTGGCAATTTCGATATAGCCCACACCAAGAAATTGCGCCATAATGAAGGCTGCGGCCCCCATGATAGGGGGCATAATCTGGCCACCCGTGGAGGAGGCCGCTTCAACAGCGCCGGCAAAAGCTCCGCGGTAACCCACGCTCTTCATCAGGGGAATGGTGAACGTGCCAGTGGAGACAGTATTGGCCACAGAGGAGCCAGAAATGGTACCAAAAAAGCCGCTGGCCAGTACGGCAACTTTGGCCGGTCCACCCACAAAGCGACCAGCTGCGGCCAGGGCTAGATCGATGAAGAATTTGCCAAGACCTGTGCTGTGCAAAAAGGCCCCAAACAGGATGAAGAGGAAAACAAAAGAGGCTGAAACGCCTAATGGCGTGCCGAAAAGACCCTCGGTCGTCAGGTACATATAGGAGATGATACGTTTTAGGGAAAAGCCAGGATGACCGAGCATGCCCGGTATATGGTTGCCAAAAAGGGCATAGGCAAGGAAACAGATGGCGACAAGGGTGATGGGTAGCCCTACAATGCGTCGGGTGGCTTCGAGTACGAGCAGGATAGAAGCCAGGCCAAAGATAAAATCTGTGGTCGTCGCAGGGCCGGCATCAAGGACAATGGTGTCGTAGTTCCAGACAATATAGCCGCAAACAGCTGCTCCGGCTATGGACAGTAGAAGATCGTACCAGGCAAGCTTATGTTTATTGCCGTCTGCTCGGGCGGGATAGAGCAGAAAGATGAGCACAAGGACAAAGCCTAAATGCACGGCGCGCTGAATTTGTGGAGGGTATTGGCCAAAGGCTGCGGTGAAGAGATGAAAGAGGGAAAACAGAATACAGATAACCTTGATGACGATTTCAAACCAGCCATCAAAGGAGCGGTAGGCTGACTCTTTGTCGTACTTAGCGACAATAGCCGAGACATCGACAGTGGATTGCGCTTTCTCGACTGCCTCAGAATTCAGCATTTCTTCTTTGGTCAGCGAAAAATCGCCTGAACCTTCTTCAACAATGGTTTCAAGTCTGTGTTTATGGCTCATACCGTTGACCTTTGCTCTACAGTGGCTGACTCCCGCAACGCAGAGCGTGGCAGAACAGCTGAAAATGTTTGCGATGAGCGTGCGGTGATTTGGGCACGAAAAAAGGCCGCTTACGCTCTGACATGAAAAAGCTCAGTCGTCAAAAAAAAGAGCATACCCAATTTTTCTGGAATACTCAAAGTTTTTGCCTGAGTCAAAGCTGAGGCCTTTTGATGCTTAACGGCTGATGGCGAAAGTCAGAGGAGAACCCGGGTTTGCGAGTTCTTTGAGAGCCAGCTCGTCGTATGTCCCATTGTCTTTGGGGAAAAGCAGGGTGTGTTCGGCAATGCGTCCTACACGTACGGTAAATTCAGGCAGTTTCCTGTGAAAACCTTCAATCAGGATTTTGTCTTTTTCAAAGCGCATACTTTGACCGGCCTCAGCACAATGGGGAAGACCTGCGCCAAAGTCCTGATAGACTGTTTTTTCAAGAAAGAGCGTTCCGTCGTGCACGCAGTACCAATCTTCAACTGGGCTTTTGGCAACGGAGTGAATAAAGCGAATGCCAAAGCACTGGCCTTCTCGCATCTCCTTCTGGAAAAGTACTGTCTTCTGGCTGTCCTGCACGACAAGATGGAGTTCCTCGGCCTGAAGGGAGACGGGAAACGTGAGGGAGACTAGCAGAAGGAGTACTATTGGTAGGAGCATGGAAAAGCCTGATTTTGCGATAGGAGGGTATTTTGGCAGGTAGGGAAAAGGTGTGGAAAGAAGTTTTGTAGTGCTCTGAGGATTGGTGGCAAAGCGAGGAGCGGGAACTCATTCCCGCTCCTCAAGCGTCAGGCTATTGTTACTTTTTCTCTGAAAAATACTTTTCAGCGCCGGGATGGAAGGGAATGGTGATACCGTCCCTGGCCTGCTTCAGAGAGATTTCATTGCCCTTATTGTGTGCCTTGGCCACTTCAGGAAGGTTCTCAAAGAGGGTTTTTGTCAGAGTATAGGCTACATCTTCAGGCATATCCTTGCTGACGACGAGAATGGCCTGCACGGAAAGTGTGGGTACTGCCTCTTTTTGTCCCTTGTAGGTTCCGGCGGGAATGCTGTCTTTGACGAGATAGGGAAAGTTCGCCACAATTTTGTCCATAGAAGCAGAATCAAGAGGAATAAACTGCACATCCTGCGCTGTGGTTATGTCTTGGATGGCAGGATTGGGGGTGCCGATGGTGAAGATAAAACCGTCAAGCTGACGATCCTTGAACTGCTCGGCAGTCTGTCCGTAAGGCAGGAAGATAGGGGTAATGTTTTTGTAATCAAGGCCAAAAGTATTGAAAATCTGACGGCAGTTCAATTCATTGCCGCTGCCGCGGGCTCCAACTGAAAGCTTCTTGCCCTTGAACTGCTCCATGGAGGTAACGCCGCTTTCTTTACTTGCCACAATGTGTAGGTATTCAGGATAAAGACGGGCAATGGCGCGGGCATTGGTCAGCTTCTCCTTGAAAGGAGCAGTGCCATTGTAGGCGGAATCGGCGACGTCATTCTGTACGATGGCCATGTTCACGTCGCCACTTTCAATAAGGCGCATGTTTTCTCCTGAAGCTCCACTGGCCTGAGCGGTAATGGAGAGCATACCATTGCTTTTGGATGTAAGAACTTGAGCAATGGCTCCGCCCAAGGGAAAGTAGACGCCTGAGGTGCCGCCGGTGGCAAAGGTCAGGCGAGTCTCTGCCTGTGCGGCAAAGGCCACCATGGTTAAGGCCAGGGAAAGAGAGAGCATGAGCAGTTTTTTCATGTGAACACTCCTGAAAAAATGATTGGCGCCCATATGCGGACAGTTTATTAAATCATAGAGAAATTTGAAATTTTTGTCTAATACTTTTCTTGCTGATGCAGCCTTAGGCCATTTTCAACCAGTGTGAGTGCAACAACAGTCAAGAGGCATTTTGGCTATGCAGAAACGACCAGTAAAATTCCCTCCGTGATGACTCCACCCAGAAAAAAACTTCAGCCGCGGGCGTTATTCTGGCTTTGCCATGAAAAACTCCTTAGGGATCGGAAGTGCATTGTCGCAATTTCGGGTGCAACAAAGGTCGGTTTTGGGTGAGAGTGTTGATGGACGTTGCAGGGTGAGGACGGATACTGAGAACCCAGAAGAAAACAAAAAAGCCTGTAATGCTCATCATTTGGGAAAGGAGCTCATACTGAGGAACTTTCCGTGACAAGCGTTACAGGCTAAAAGCTGTTCATGTCTAGACCGATTGCCAGGTCACACCATTCAGCTTTGCCAGACCTTCGGTCAAAAACTGTGTGCCCTTGTCACCAAAGCCTTCCGTCATGAGCAGGCGATAGAGCTGATCGGCAGCTGTTGTGCCCGGCAGAACCAGGTTCATACGCCGGCATTCCTCAAGGCAGAGACCGAGATCTTTGACAAAGTGTTTGATGAAAAAGCCCGGGGCAACGTCTCCGGCCAGGACTCTGCGGCCTAGGGTGTTCATGGCCACGCTTCCGGCAGCACCTTTGACAACGCCCTCAAGCCATTGACTGACATCGAGTCCGGCCCGCTGAGCAAAGAGCAGGGATTCGCAGGTGCTGAACATTACGCCGGCTATGGCAATCTGATTGGCCAGCTTGGCTTTCTGACCCATCCCAGGACCACCGCAGTACATAATGGTTTTTCCTAGGCAATCAAGAGCAGGTCGAATGCTGGCAAGGGTCTTCTCTGTGCCACCCACAAAAATTGTCAGACGTGCTTCGCGAGCTCCGATGTCACCGCCTGTTACAGGGCAATCCAGTGCCTGACAGCCTTTGTCCTCTGCGGCCCTGGCGATGCGTTCGGCAAGTGCCGGGCTTGAGGTGGTCATGTCACAGAGTATGCCGCCACGAGAGAGACCCTGCAAGGCGCCATTGTCTCCGAGAAGAACATTTTCCACGTCTTTAGGATAGCCAACAATGGAGAAAACCACATCGGACTGTTCAGCTACAGCTTTGGGGCTATCAGCCCACGCTGCACCATTCTGCAAAAGCTCCTGCGCTTTTGTCTTGGTACGGGTGAAGATCGTCAAGGGATAACCGGCTTTTTG
Source organism: Desulfovibrio sp. (assembly GCA_017613715.1). Classification (GTDB taxonomy): domain Bacteria; phylum Desulfobacterota; class Desulfovibrionia; order Desulfovibrionales; family Desulfovibrionaceae; genus Desulfovibrio. The sequence continues at coordinate 13,461 of JAGADH010000041.1, forward strand.
AAGGTGTGAGGCCATGCTTTTGCCCATGACACCAGTACCAATCCACCCGATACGAAGAGTATTCACAATTATCTCCTTAAATTTGTAGTTTTCAAAAGTTTGCATATAAGGTTGCACAGTTCTTGATCTGTTTGAAAATAAAGATGATTATTGGACCCAGTTAGAAAAATTCAGACTCTTTTGGGAAAATACTACGGCCAAGAGAGATTCGGACTGGCAAGCTATTTTTTAGCGTGTAGAAACAGCGCGCCATTTTCAAGGGGCAGCGTTTCGTCGTGAACATTGAAGTCATTGGCTTTGAGCTGGTTATCTAAGTTTGGCCGCATTTCTTTTGGTGAACTACCTTGCGAAAATCGCCATGTCTTCACAGATCAAGAGCTTGAAAGGCGTTTCCAGCAGACAGATCAGGAAGCGTAGGTTCCAAGTCTGCAACGTAAGCTGTAGGAGGACTCTCTGGTTACCAAGCTACTTTGCGGATAGTTGTGGTGGTGCTCCGTTTTCTGAACTGCAGAAGGCACTTCGAAAACCAGCGTACCCCAAGCTGAAAAGGCACGGATGCGTCTTATATTCTTGTGCCTTTCAGACGGGATTTAACAGCGTATGAGATAAACGGCAAAATCAGCACTGATGGGCCAGTCTTGGAATTGGAAAAGCCGTTGTCCACAAGAGAAAAAATAGCAGACTGATATGCGACTCATGTTGATTCTGCAGGTCGTCAATAGTTTTTTTTGATATTTTCAGTTGTAACTGGAGCTACTTGTGGATGCTTAAGCGTTTGTGAAATAGGTTAAGATTGATCAGTAACAGTTAGTACATCTTTAGAAATAGTTTTTAATTTGTTTGTAAACTGAATTATTAAGAATGAGAGAACACTGCAGGTATGTTGATACTGTCTGTATATTAGCATTTTTTAACATGTATATTCAATAAACGTATGCTTAGTTTTACTATTTGTATGTAAAATTGAATAATCTATGATTTTTGATTGTACAAATAGTGAATAACACATGCTAAAACAGCAATGGCTAGAGCAACAAAACGGATGGAAAATCCTTGTGAACCAATGGCTACGACAAACGATGCAATACATATAAGGAGTATAGCAAAAACAACAATAACTACAGTTTTATTTGCTTTTTTTGCACGTTGAAAGAGCCAGTCTGGAATGAGGGTAAATTTAAATAAAAGAAAAGGCACTACAATAAAAATTACGAAAAAATCGTATAATGTCATATCCATAAAAACCTCCAGCGGGAAGATTGCAGAAAATTAACAAAAGAAAATAGAGAGAAAGAAAAAAGGTAGGTGTCTGTGCACAAATAAGCAGTATCGCCAGTGATACTCATCTATCAGATCTTTTTTCACGTTTGACAAGTCCTGTCGACCTGCGTGTCATATCCCCTGCAAGATGGTAGCAGTGTTAATTCCAGTCTTTGTCATTTTTTTCAAAAGAAAGGTTTTCTGAGCAATTGGGACTGCAGAACGGAAAACAGGACAAGCCCGACATCAGCATAAGGGAGTGTATTCCAATGCACAGCAAGTCTGTGCAAATCGGCTAGCGGAAGCCCTTTCGTTTGTGAGTATAACAGCATATATACATGACAACTATACCTATGACAGACTATCTGGAAAGAATTGACTTACAAAAGATACTCATAAGGCCTAACAAAATAGACAGAGGACTTCCTTGTTTCACTGGTAGTGCTGGTTAAGAACCGATAAAAGCAGTGATGCTAAAAATAAGTATTATTTGCATATACTTTGCAAGATAGCTAAAAATGCGACTCGTCACGATGCTGATGACGAAGTATATTTTTTGGTCATGGCTGCTTTTTCCATTGCAGTCGGATGTTATCAGCTATGTAACTTTTCGATAGTTACTGATGTTGATAAAGTTAATCAATAACTTAATGGCCCAATGTTCGCTGAAATCAAAGTGGACAAGACAGGGACGTATGCCATACACGGTACAGTGGGGATGGAATTCCAAGGAATTCTCTGGGGGAGAACACCATTATTCAACAAATTAGGGTCAAAAAAGCCAGAAGTCAGGGAGAATATCCGTTGGTGTTCAAACTGGCCCAACGCGCTTCGTTTTTCGGAGTATCAGGCTTGAGCGCTAGTTGTGAATTGACGCATCTGACCGCAATCTGCGGGTATTCATGCCTTGCGCCCGTGTCATGTTTGGCGTATCGTGAGAACTATACAACAATCAAATGCAGTTCAGTTGCCCTCATTTTGCCGTGTGTTCCGCGCATTGACTCGTCGAAACCGAAGACATCTCTTGAGCAGATAGTGCAGGCGCTGCATCAGCTACAAAGGTGAATTCAGCGAAGAGGAAAGAGACTTCGCCGAGGAGCTGACGAATAGGCTTGTGATGAACGACAGGCTGCGGCAGCGGACCTGGCAGAACAGCTGCTGTGTCTTCGACTCACAGTTTGCAACCGTCTTCAGCGTCAGGCGCAAGATGGAAGAACACCGAACATATCGAGGCCTTCACCGGCATGTATGAGAAGAATGAGAAGTTCCATGTCTTCATGCAGACAATAGAGTGTGTTGAACCATCAGCCCTGGAGAGAGGCGAGACCGTAGTTCAAGCTCATAACAGAGATGCTTGGTAGACTTACAAATCATAAAGCTTTGAACTAGTTTTAATACATGAAACGAGGCTTTTAGACTAGAGCTTTCAGCTCCTTTTTTTACCGTTTATATATTTCTTATTGATTGTTTGAATGGTTATTTTATATAAAAATAATTAATTTGTGTTTATCAATATTTATAAATATAACAAATGGAAGCTAACGTGAAGGTTAAACTGCATTTAATTGTAGCTATATATTTTGGGATATTTTTTTCTTTATTTTCGTATCTAATTCATTCTATAAATAAGTCTGTAATATTAAAGGGGATAGATGATATTGAAATTCAACAAGCATTAATTGATAGCAAAGAACTTTATGGTATTTTTGCCGGAGCTTTAATTCGTCTTAGGCAACATACTTCAAATTTGGCCATAAATGACGATTCATATAATTATATGAATACACTTAATAAGCAATATATAGATAAGATTTACAATAAGGTATTTATTGATAAGGGGTTTTTTACTGGAGCAGCATACTATAATACAAACAAAGAATTTCTTGCCTTTGTTGATGGGTCAAAACGAATATTTAATAATAATTGGTATAAGTCGGAAAGAGAATTCTATGGTAGAGTAATTGATTTATTTTCTACGTCTGATAATGAATATATGGAAGGATTTATTACAATAAATACAGTCGAAATGGTAGTAGTTGTCCATAAAATTTTTGATTCGAATAAACAATATGCTTCAAATGGTTACCTTGTAGTAACAAAGGCTTTAGATAGTACGTTTAAAAACATTGCTAATGATGTATCTAATTTTAGATTTTCTATTTTAACTGAAAATGTTGGTGGTCCGCTATATGATAAGGCTAATATACTTTCTGATAATTATAGATATATAATTAGTGATAATAAAATACGTACATATTCTAAGATTAATGATATATTTGGAAAACCTTCATTTTATATAGAATTGCAAAAACCTTTAGATATAGCTGAATACGGCAAAACAATTTTCAGGCATAACTTTTATATTACAATTTTTTTAAGTTTTATTGCTTTGCTTGGTGCCTTCTTAATGTTACTTTATACGCAACGACGATTTGTTCGGGATGAAATAGAATATATTGCAAATCATGACAGAGTAACGGATTTACAAAAGGATTCCGTGCTATTAAAACAAGTTCCAAGCTTGATGCAGTTAGCCAAAAATAATAAGAATTGCGTCGGTCTTATTATGATAGGGGTAGATAATTTTAGTAGTATTAATAATTTATATGGACATCATTACGGCGATGAGCTTTTATTAGAAATTGCTAAAAGATTAAAGCAATTATATCCAAATAATAATCTTGCAAGGTCTGAAGGAGATAAATTTTTAGCTATTGTGTCTGTGAAATATAAGGTTTTATTAACGTCTGAGGCCTATAAAATATTAGAATTTTTAAATGAATATTATACGATTAATAACAATAAAATACATATAGGTATAAGTATAGGTATTGCTATATTAGATGATGAATGTACAGACATTATGTATTTTATTAATTGCGCTGAATTGGCTATGCTTGATGTAAAAAGGCAGGGTGGTAATAATATATTAATATATGATGAAAAAATAACAAAATTAGCTATAAATAAAAAACAGATTGAAATTGATTTGTATGAAGCTGTTGAAAATAATTCTCTAATTGTACATTTCCAGCCAAAGGTAGATACTCGCAAAAAAGACGTTGTCGGTTGTGAAGCATTGGTCAGGTTTCAGGCAAAAAATGGCAAATGGATATCGCCTGCTGACTTTATTCCTATCGCTGAAGAAACTGGTTTGGTTACGAGCATCGACATGTTTGTTCTGCGTATTGCCTGCCGACAGGTACTCGCGTGGGAAAAAGACGGTATTGGGGCTTTTCCCATAGCGGTAAATATGTCAGTACGCAGCATTCTTTCTGAAGGCTTTGCAGATCAGGTAATAGGTATACTGAATGAAGAAGGAACGCCTCCTTCTTTAATTGACATCGAAATTACAGAAACAAGTTTCATGTCTGATATGGAAACGGCTTTTTCAGCTATATCCAGACTGCATGAGGCGGGCATTCACGTCGCTATAGATGACTTCGGAACAGGCTATTCTTCGTTGCAATATCTGAGTGCCATGCCCATATCCTTCCTGAAAATCGACAGAAAATTTGTTAATGATATCTTTTCCGGGAAGCTTACGGCTCAGCCCTTGATCAAGAGCATTATTTCCCTAGCCGCCAGCCTCGGTATGCAAACGATCTGCGAAGGCGTGGAAGATAAGAGCCAATTGGCATTCCTAATGGGCAACGCCGCATACGTCATTCAGGGGTATCTCTTTTCAAAGCCGCTCAGTGCAGTGGAATGCGAGGAGTATTTGCGGGATCGTAAAGCACGTATCGCTGCCGTGATGCAGTCAACCTGAGCATGTCGGTAAATAAAGAAGCATACGAACTGTTTGCCGCTCGTGTCACGGCAGTACTGGAATGGCTGCATGGCAGCGGTTGAGTCGGAGAATGTGACCCAAGCTATTTTCGTCCTCTTTATGAGCCTTCACCGTTCTGGCACTGGCGTGAATGTTGCTTTCCTCAGGGATTGCTGTGGCCCTGCTATGTTATGGGTTTATTGGGAGGGCGGCCGAACGGAAACCGGCCCTGATTAAATCCGCTTCAGTCTTTGTGGCAGAAATCGGAGATGATGAAACGGTTCTTGCCAGCAGCCTTGGCACGGTAGAGGACCTTGTTGGCACAGTTGTATAGCTCGTTGTAGGTCTTGCCGTGAATGGGGAAGAGGGCGATGCCCATGCTGACGGAGATGCTGACGTCGGTTCCCACCGGGGTCTCGCGCAGCCGGTGTATCCCCTTGATGGCTTTCTCTAACTGCTGCGCCTTGGCGCGTATTCGTTCAACGCCGTGCATGCCTGGCGAATAGACCATGAATTCGTCGCCGCCTATTCGCGCCTTTACGTCTCCCTTACGGAAGGAGCTCTGCAGGATGCCGGCTATGCGCTGCAGCAGAATGTCGCCGATCGGGTGCCCAAGCGTAACGTTTAGGTCCTTGAAGTCGTCGACATCAATGATGAAGAGCACTCCAGGGGTCCTTTCGTCTTGAAGAATGCCGTGTATCCTTTCGATGGCGGTGCGGTTCTCAAGGCCGGTCAGTGCGTCAACTTGGGTCATCTTCGTGAGAATTTCCTTTTCTGATCGGTTAACCCTCTGGATGATGAAGAACAACAGGCCGAAGAGGAAAAGAAAGAGCAGAATGTTGTTCGCTATGAGGAAGGAGAATGTCTGCGTGACGTCGTGGCTCGACTGCTCGATGACGAGTTCCCAGCCGAACTGATCCAGTCCCATGCGACATTTCCAGCCGTTGCCCTCGGTGCGGTTAAAAGTGATGGGTTTAGGAGGGGCAGAGCTTTCCGTGAGGGTAAGGTAGCGCTTGTCGATGATGACTCGCTGGCTGTCGATCAGCGATGTATCAGCATCGTTCGTAATGTGGATCTCGACGCAGTATCTTGATTCAAGTTCGCGCAAAAGTGATTGCAGGCGGGCCATCTTGATGCCGATGCCGCAGACGCCGAGAAGCTTGGCTTTGTCATCGACTATGCGGTTGTTGAAGAAAATAGTCCATTCGTCGCCCTCAACGGGATTCGTGTCGATCTGTATGTTACGGTTCACCCCTGTCTCAAGGAAGGCCGGGTACCATGTGTCGTGCTCGTGGGCGGGGTTGTTGGCGTCGTTCGGGTCGATCACCTTGTGTAGGCCACGATGGGAGAAATAGCGGTAGGTCGCGTCTGAGACGATGTAGGCCGTGTCAATTCCAGTGGTCTGCACGAACCCGCGCAGAAAAAGCGTCTGTTCCGGTATCCCGGGATCCAGGGGCTTTGTAGCGTCTTCGCGTAGGGACTTCTTGAGGAAGAAATCTTCTGCCATGGTTGTCGCAGCGGAGATGTGCGTGGAGAGAAATTCGCGTATGTGGGAGTGTATGGTCGTGGAAATCAGGCGGGCCGCGTTTTGGTCGTTTGCGTCTATCACCTGCGATAGGGAATAGAGAGAGACCGACGTCGTCGCAAGAAAACAAAAGAAGATGGACGCGAAGAAGAGAAGGAGAATCTTGTTGCGGGAAAATACCGTTGTTTTTTGCATTGTTTAGGCTCCAAGTTGAGGAGTCAACGTGCTTTTTCTTCTACCGAGATGTTGGCAGATATGCAAGGCTGATCTGGGCTTCCGATAGCTGATGAGGCTATCGACCTTTCGCTCAAATGGGGTAAGGTTGCATTGGAAATCCCCAAGACAGAAAGTCCCAGCCCCAGCTCTTGGCGGGGCCTTTGTGTCTTGAGGAACGGTTTGTCAATTGCGCAGCCCTGTTTATACAGGCCTTGTTGTATATAAATTTATTTCAGACAGTAAACAGAAATATATTCAATTTGCGCCAATCTAAAGCAGGATATTTCTGAGACACTCTAGGGAATAGATGGAGAAACACTTCCTTGCATCAATGGGAAAAGGCTATTTAATTTATCTTGGCATTTAGTGTACTGTTGATGATAGACCCTTCCAGCTGGCAGAAAAACATGAATTTTCAGGCAGAAAGCAAGATAGTCCGCCGACATTTCTACTGGAGCGGATCGTTTCAAAAAACTTTTTCATCGTAAGCTGGAGATCATCCGGCTTAAGAGATGCTGTTTGTGACATGCTTGCTGCTTCTAGCATCAGTTCTTGTCGCCAAAATCTTTTAAAATTGCTTGTGCTGTCTGCTTCAGAACAGCTGTTCCCTTCAACAGATCGTCTAAAACCTTCATCTCTTCCTGAACGTAACTGCAGAGACGTTTCTTCATATCAGCCAGCTCCTTATTCTTCTGGGCGAGCTCATGCTGAGACTGTGAATACAATCGACGATAGTCCATACGTTCAGCTTCTGTTTCTTCTTCTCTTTTCTTCCTATTCCCTCTTTTCCCTGTGGGAACCATTTCTCCTGTCACAGGATCAATCTTTCCCACCATCCTTCGTTTGTTACGTGCCTGATGTAATTCTTTGTCCCAGTAGTTCTCCAGCACCTCATAGACGTACGTAATACCTGTCCGCTTATTGTAGCATTTTGACAGGCGCCTTTTTTGTTCTTCAGCCACTCGTACACTCCTTCATTCATAGGGACGTCATATAAAGATCCCTATGGTATCAAATACAAGAAACTTTGTCTAGGGATTTTTTGATAAAATCCCTATTTTCCTCAAAAAAAAAAGAGACACCCAGAAAGGTGCCTCAAAACATAGGTCAGAAGCAACCTTTTAGCCAGCCGCTGCTTCCATTTCCTCGATTTTTCTCCTCAGATAGACGCTTTCCCAGTCACCCTCATAACTGCCATCCAGTACCAGTCTTTTCAACTGCTCCCGGGTTATCACCAGAGGTGATGCCTGCTCCTCAAGAAGAATCTTGAACTTTCTGCTGAACAAAAGCCTCTTGGTAAAGTCTATTCCTGCCTCGTCAATATGCAAAATCAAGAGTGCCTTGAGGCTCTTCGTCGTGAAGACAAAATACATCTCTTCTCCAGATGTGAGGTCTATATCACCCCCCAGAACTCCGCTGGCAACGATTCCGTGCAATTTTGGAATTCCACAGTTCCCCCGTACAGGTGTGCGGACCAAATAGATTTTTCCCGTTGCAAATAGATCGTGAATCACGAAAAGCTCCTCTTCTGGCTGTTATGGAGGGCGGGTCTATCCCATCAACGAAAACTTCGCTTTTGCTGCTGACGTTTTTTTTCTGCTACCTTATTCCATGGAGAATTTTCAGGATAGACTCTTCTCTATTGCTCGCGCTCGTCTGCCATGAAATCTTGACCCCTTGACGTTCCAAAGAAATCGTCACCATTTCTTGCCGAGAGTATGGCTTTGGTGATGTCTGTGAAGCATCGGAAAATTGGAGAGACCGTCTTGTATGCGAATACACCGGATGCATTCGCGTCCATTGTGCCAGCGCTGCACCTATATCTCGATTGCTTGCATGGACCTGAAATTCCTGGGCAACCCGTATCCTAAGCTCTTTTTGGGTCGGTAAATGATTCATGCCTTCTTCGCTCATCATCTGGTCTATTAACCTGTATATGTCGAGCTGACGTGGCCTTAAATGCAGTAACTCAGCTTGTGACGGCTGCTGCAAAGAATTCGGCTCACATATTTGTGGCTTGGGACCAGGGGATTCACAAGGGGAAGTGGGAGGATTCCTGCCAGGTTCACATTCCAAGCAAGGAGCAAGTTCAGAACTCTGCGACGGGATTGAGAGAACCATAACCTCGTCGGCATCATTCGTTTCTGAAGAGGATTGTGAAGGTGGGATAGTGCTTGCTAAATTGCGTAAGGCTTCAAGCTGCAGGGCCTGATTCCTTTGTACGAGATACCCTTTAGGCAGGTATCGTTGCGCAATGTAGTAGAACAAGGCACGCGAAATCTGTAGCTTGTCTGCTATTTCTTGATTGCTAAGCTTGGTCGAGAGGAGAGCCTGGATAACGGCTTTATGCTTGAGGTTGAGGATCTTCTCGAGATCAACGGAAACTTCCGTCATAGTGGCCTCCTTTGCAGAATGAGGCCACTATCTCAGAATGGGGGATGTCAGTTAAGGGGAATTCAGTTTACGCTTACA
>JAGADH010000042.1 GCA_017613715.1 Desulfovibrio sp.
AACCTTCACGTTTCCATAAGAATGGGGCCTTCATACAAGCCCCACCGCGTCGCCTACTGGAATAGGCAGTGACAAAGTCAATCCAGCAGACCGTAGGAGTCTCGTCCTGCCTTTGCCAGTCTTCGGCGGACTGCTCTTCCTCCCATCTTTACGTCTCCGCTTCTGCGCTCGCGGGAAGACCCTCGTCTTCCTCCGGCCATCGATCATCTTCGATGCTCGCCATTGCCCACTTTTTTCCTGATATGGCATGAGTGCCCTCCATTATTTTCTGATGATTGGATCAGAAAACCTGAGGGCGCTCCCCCTCGCGGGCTGGTGCCCTCGGAGCTCGCCCTTGTGCCTGTGCACCCATGCCCTCGAAATCTGCAACCTCTTTAGCGACCTGAGCAACTGTCAGCATGCGCAAGCATCCTGAGCTTTCAGCGCAGATTGCGACGCGTCGGCTTCCAGCGTGTACGCCAGCCCCACGTAGCATGCAGTGCTCCGTGCCTTGCAAGGCTCTAACTTAAAAGGCAAATCACCAGGACAACGAAGATCGTCACGCGAATTGACAATATGAGCGTTGAGCCAGCCTATCACATCCGCGAAACTGTATATGATCCGGAAATGGAAGATATTTTTGCAGGGGATACCGTCGTGCATGCGCAGACGGTTGAGGTCAATAGCCGAGTTTCGAAGGAGTCTTGTGACATCTTCGCCCGTTAAAAAATCCTCTGTATTGTCGGGGAGTTCCGCATCTTTATTAATGGCTGGATTGTACTTCCTCAGGGAATCTGCTGCTACAGCTTGTGAATTACATACGTCACAACACCCCAGATATGCACATACTCGTGCTCCGTGATGTCGATTTCAGGGTAGTCGGGATTCTCAGGCACAAGCAAAACTCTCCCGTTACGCCTGACAAGCCGTTTTACAGTCAGCTCACCATCCAGAGCGGCAATGACAACTTTATTGTGAGTGGCGGGCATGATTCGGTCAACGACGAGCAGATCACCGTTAAAGATTCCCGCATTGATCATGGACTGGCCACTGGCACGCAAAAAAAAGGTTGCTGACTTATGGCGCACCAGATGTTCATGGAGATCAAGCGGACCTTCCATGTAGTCCTCAGCTGGGGAAGGGAATCCTGCCTGCACGGGGCTGAGACAGACTGGCTGGGCGTGCTCTTCCAGAGGCCAGGACGATTCTCCAATGATAGCGGCTTTCATAGTTCAATTTCTTTGAAGAGTTTCAAAACGCCCGCAAAATCCCTGGCAATGCCAACGCAGCTTCCTTCGATCATGGCGTTGACACATCCATGATCGGTATCGCCTGCGTTTCGGAAATCGGTTCTGATGCCTACAACTGGCTTGTTCCTGGCGTAGGCATAGCCGATCTCCCATGCAGTACCATCATCCACCTGAGTACCATCAAGAAGGGCCACCACAACGTCACAAGCGTCAATGGCGGCCCTGTCCCGGTTCATAATATGTCGGGGAGCGTCTTTGCCCCATGCTTTGATTTCTTCTTGCGTAAAAAAGTTACCAGGCCACATCACTTCATGACCATTGTCTTTCAGCCTTTTCGTGAATGAACGGTGCCAGAAGATCTCGGCTTCTGTGAAGAGCGGGCCGGCCTGATAAATTTTCATGGATGCCTCCCTGCGCACTTTAGACCATTTTTGCATTTTTTGGCAAGATTGCTGGACCCTCTGCCATAATGCATCCTCTCATTCCATTTTCCTCTTTTTTGATGCCGAAGAGTCAGCACATTTCAACGCTTGTGGATTATATCCCAGGACAAATGATAGCGTGCGAGATATTTTCTTAATCTATCCGCATCATTGGGTTTCTGCTTTGTTTTTCTGGAACTGGCAAAGAGCGCCCTTCCTGCTTCGGAAAGTGTGCCGCATTTTTGGCAAAAGCGGATCACAAAAGCAAGCTGGGGCACATCGAAAAGATCCAGTGCATCGGCTTCCTCTCCCATGAACGCATGAAGCAGCTCCATGTCATCGCCTGCATGCTGATCTTCTGTTTTTCCTGAAAGCCTGAGCCAGCTCCTTGTCAGCCTCTCCCATTCCTCCCGCACCAATGCCGTGCTTACCCGGCTGTCCCCGGCCAGAACCCCAAGCCGCAGGACAGCCGCCGACAGGTCACGGAAATTGCCCCGCCAAAGCGCATCTTCTCGTTTGGCTAAAGAAAGAAAGAGTTCCCGCGCTTCCTTATTGAAGCGAATGCGCCTGCCGATTTTTGCGGAAACCTGCTCTATCTCGTAGTCCAGATTGGGTTCGATGTCTTCCGGGCGCTGCGCAAGCCCGGGCAGATGGAAGGTCCATGTGTTGATCCTCGCCAGAAGATCTTCCCGAAACTTCCCTTCTGCCGCCTGATGCTCAAGCTCCCGATTTGTGCCGCAAATAAGCTGAAAGTCGCTTAAGCTCTCCGTATCCGCGCCCAGCGGGTAAAAGCGTTTTTCTTCAATGGCCCTGAGCAGCATGGCCTGTTCGTCAAGGCCAAGCTCCCCGACTTCATCCAAAAAAAGCAGCCCTCCGTCAGCCTGGCGCAAAAGACCAGTCCTGTCGGCCTCAGCCCCCGAAAACGATCCCTTGCAATGTCCAAAAAGCGTGGACATGGCCATGTCTCCGCGCAGCGTGGCGCAGTTCACGGTGACAAAGTCTCCCTGCACAAGATGCCGCTGTTTGCGCAGCTCGTAGATCAGCCCGGCAAGCCGCGATTTCCCGGAACCGGTGGGTCCCATGAGCAGAATCGGTTCCCTGGATTCGGCTCCAACCTGCTCCATTTGGGCAATCATGGCATTGAAGGCGACGTTGCGCGTTTCAATGCCTGATTTCAAAAATGACATGTCAGATTTTGTCTTGCGCCGGAAACGTTCCGCCAGTTTTTCATAGCGGGAAAGGTTGAGATCAATAATGGCGTATATTCCTGCCGGATCGTTCACTTTTTGCGTAATGCCGGTCTGGATCAGGCGTGCCGGTATGTGGCGGGACTCCGTGAGCAAAAAGAGGCAGATCTGCAGAACATGCGTGCCTGTGCTGATGTGCACAAGGTAATCCTCATTATCAGTGTCAAAGGGGTAGCTTTCCGAAAAATCATAAAGAGCTGTGTACACTTCTTCAAAATCCCACGGGTTGGTGAGGTCGAAGATGTGCCGACGAATTTCTGTTTCAGGGGAGACCTGGGAAAAATCCCTGACAACGTGCCGCGCCAGCTTTTCATGGCCTGAGCCGTGAAGAAGTTCAAGCCGGTCCACGAGCAGGTCTTCCTGCATGCCAAGAGCCACGGTGGGACGCCAGGCGTTCCAGCGGTTCTGCCCGTAGCCTCCGTGAAAATCCAGCGTGGTGCCCAGAAATCCGATGACGACTGTTTTGCGTGCCATGACTTATCCTGACCTATAGAGTCTTATCGAAAAATATAAATACACGGAGAACTCATTGACGGCAAGAAAAGAAAAATCCTGTCATTTCACGGGATGAGCAGCATTGCCCCAATTGGCATGGAACCTGCTTTAGGGTTGGTGTCACGGCCGAAGGGCCTCAGCCTGAGCAGGGAGGCTGTCTGCATTCTTTGCTACCTTTTCTGGCACTGAGGCCCTGAAGTACCGAGATAAGCCCAGCCGTATTGACTGCGTTTCAGACAAAGACAGAGGCTTGCAAGCCAGCCACAAATGGCTTTGCCCTTGTTGAGCATGGCTTGGGCGTTCAGTTAAGCCCCGCAGGCAGTGATGGCCTGCGGGGCAAGGGGATAAGCAAAGATGATGAAAGAGGAATACCTAGTAATAGACGGCTGCCGGGGTGAAGGCGGAGGGCAGATGCTGCGTGCTTCTTTGGCGCTTTCCATGGCCCTCGGGAAGCCTTTTCACATGGTCAACATCCGCATGAAAAGGGTCAGACCGGGCCTTAAGAGACAGCATCTGACCTGTGTACGTGCAGCACAGGAAATCTGTGAAGCCCAGGTTCGGGGCGCTGAGATAAATGCCTGCGAAATCTTCTTTTCTCCCGGAGAAGTTCGGCCAGGGGTCTATGATATTGCCGTGGGTACGGGCGGGAGTGTTTCTCTTGTCCTGCAGGCCCTGGTACCATCCCTGCTCTTCGCAGAAGCAAATTCAAGGTTAACGGTGCGCGGCGGAACGCATGTGCCGTATGCCCCTCCTTTTGAATTCATGAGCGAAACCCTTTTTCCCTGCCTTGAAAAACTTGGCCCTGATCTCGAAACGCATATGGAACGGCCTGGCTATATGCAGATGGGAGGAGGAGTCGTTCATCTTTCCATTCATCCTGCCCGCAGATCCTGCACCTTTGACCTGACGCAAAGCGAAACGCCTCATGAAGCAAGCGCAGTCATCTACGGGCACAATCTGCCAGAGGGTATTCTTGAGCGTGAAACAAAAGTGCTGATGGAGCAGGGAT
>JAGADH010000043.1 GCA_017613715.1 Desulfovibrio sp.
AGCGAAAATTGCAGCTCACACTGCCTATGGAAAAAGTCTTGGAGCCCGGCAGGAAATGATAGAGAGGCTTTTTTTCCACTGGATCCATCTGCACGGAACTGACCAGATCGGTAAGTACACTCGTGAGACGACCATCGTGATTAAGCCTTACTCCGCAAATCCCTCGTCTGCCGGCTCTGAGCACACAACGGTGCGCGCAGAGATGACATTCAACGCTTACTGCATCATGATTGGCCCAGAGCAGAGTTGGCAACATGATCGTACCTCAAGCCTAAGGACGTACAATAGGCTCTATATAAAAGGGTTGCTGTGGCTGTGTCTCAGGCTCGCGACGCGAACGCACTGATACAACCCGATCACCGGTATCGGGATCAATATAAACGTGAATGCCCTCTCTGGGATCCACGGGCGATTCTCTGACCTGCGGAGAATAAATCGTGGAATGGTGATACTCATTATGTACAGGCGCCATGGGCTGATCCCCCTCACCGGCAAAAACCTGCACAGAGCCAATCAGAAGCAGACTAAGACTTAAGAACACAAGACGTTGCATCGTTTTCTCTCCCATGAAGCGGGCTAAGGGATACCCTGAGCCTGCAGCATCGACAGATTCCTTTGGGACGATAAGCTCAAGGACAGCCATACACGTACGTTTTTTTCACAAAATCACGAAAGCCTCAAAGGAACACGCACATTCTCCGTAACGCGAGAAAAGGCAGGCCATGGAAAACTATGTAAGGCATAAAGACCATTTTGAGCAAGCTCGCTTAGCGAGTTTTTGATGGCTTGTTCCCTTGGCCATGGCTCAGAGCAGAAATCTGACCAGTTTAACAGCTGCTGACAATTGCAGACAAGACTGATCTTTGGCCAGGACACATCCCAGAGCCATCGCAAATCCTGATGATGCTCTGCCTAAGCAGGAGTCATCTCCATTCTCCCCAGCAAGGAGAGGCTTTTTTTCAACCTGGCAAGGCAAGCCCATTGTGGAGAACAGTTATCGCGGCTGCTTTGCCCAAAGAAACAAAGCAGGGACCTGACAATGTATAAACGTAGCACCTAGAGGTCCAGTTTTTTGGCTAAACTATGCTGATGATTGCGATTTTTCGGCAGCCATGTTTTCTGCACGATTTTGCTTTTTTGCAAAAATTAAGATATGATTCTTTAGTAGTGTTCTGGCATTTCCTGTGACTGCAACCAACAATCACGAAACGCCTATCCTCCACAAGGAGTCTTTGCATGTCCAGCGACAGAACAAAAGCCTATACCGAAGCCGGTGTGAATATAGCTGCGGGGAATGCTCTGGTTGAGAGAATCAAAAGTTTGGTGACCTCAACCCAGACCAGAGGCGTAGTCAGTGATATCGGTGGTTTTGGAGGTTTGTTCAGACCCGATCTTGCCAATATGCGTGAACCGTTTTTGGTGGCCTCCACTGACGGTGTAGGAACCAAGCTGAAAATTGCCTTTGCCTGCCAGAAACATGATACCGTAGGTATAGACCTTGTGGCCATGAGCGCCAATGATATTCTTGTGCAGGGAGCCTTGCCGCTCTTCTTCCTTGACTATTTTGCCTGCGGCAAGCTCGATGTGGACACTGCCGAATGCGTTGTCAAAGGCGTGGCCGATGGCTGTCGTATGGCTGAATGTGCGCTGCTGGGTGGCGAAACCGCTGAAATGCCTGAAATGTACGCCGAAGGCGAATACGATCTCGCCGGCTTCTGCGTCGGCATAGTGGATAATGCCAAGCTCATTGACGGCTCATCTATCCGTGTCGGTGATGCGGTTATTGGTATTGCCTCATCAGGCTTACATTCCAACGGCTATTCCCTCGTACGCAAAATTCTCAAAAAAAGCGGGCTTGCCCTCACGGATCCCTTCCCAGGCTGCGAAGGGCAAAGTGTCGGTGACGTTCTGCTCACGCCCACACGCATCTACGTGGAAGCCATACGTCATCTTTTGCGCGACATGCAGATCGAAGGCATGGCACACATCACTGGCGGCGGCTTTTACGACAATATACCCCGCATTTTGCCTGAACGCATTCAGGCCGATATCCATTTCGACGCCTGGGAAAAACCTGCTGTTTTCTCCTGGCTCAAAGAGACCGGAGAACTTTCCTGGCCTGAAATGCTGCAGATCTTCAACTGCGGCATCGGCTATATCCTTGTGCTGCCCAGAGAACAGGCAGAAGAGGCCATCAGCCGTATCCGCGTCTTTAAAATGCCGGCCTGGCAAATTGGTGAAATCAGTCGCCGTACAGGCGATGAACAGGTTATTATCGATTGCTGAAGCCCATAAAAAAAGCCGGTGATGACCGGCTTTTTTTATGGGCTTGAGAAAGAGCTTAGATTTCCTTATAGCGTCCACCATTGGCCGCAGAACTGACAAGTTTGGCGTAGCGGCGCAAAACCGAGTACGGCGAGCTCGTTTCCTTGCGTACATGAGCTGCACGGCGCTTGGCGAGTTCCTCAGGGGAAACAAGCAGATCTAGCTTGCGATTGGGGATATCGATAGCAATGCGGTCACCTTCCTGAACAAAGGCAATCACTCCGTCATCAGCCGCTTCGGGTGAGATGTGACCAATGGCTGCACCATTGGTGCCGCCGGAAAAACGTCCGTCGGTCAAAAGCGCCACATCCTTTCCCAGTCCCATACCGGTAATGGCTGCTGTGGGCGAGAGCATTTCCCGCATACCCGGGCCGCCCCTTGGTCCTTCATAGCGAATGACCACACCGTCACCGGGCTTGATTTTGCCGTCCAAAATGGCGTGCATGGCATCTTCTTCGGATTCAAAAACACGCGCACGCACTTCACGACACATCATCTCACTGGCTACTGCCGACTGTTTAACCACTGCGCCATCGGGAGCCAGGCTTCCGCGCAGGATGGCTATACCGCCTTCCTTGGAATAGGCCTGCTCAATGGGATGAATCACTTCGGGATCACGTATCCTGGCATGCAAAAACTCTAAGTTTTCGCCCACAGTCTTACCGGTCACGGTCATGCAGTGCTTGCTGATCAGATCAAGCCTGGCCAGTTCCTGCATCACTGCGGGAATGCCACCGGCATTATTCAGATCAACCATATAATATTTTCCGGCAGGTGAAAGCTTGCAAAGATTTGGTGCCTTGCGGCTGATCTCGTCAAAAATCTCCATACCAAGTGGCAGACCCGCTTCACCGGCAATGGCCGGCATATGCAAAACCGTATTGGTGGAACAGCCAAGAGCCATATCCACGGCCACCGCATTAGCTACGGCGTCCTTGGTGACAATATCAAGAGGACGGATATTCTTGGCCAGGAGATCCATAACCCGCATACCAGCTGTCTTGGCCAGACGCACACGCGCAGCATCCACAGCAGGTATGGTGCCATTGCCCGGCAGGGCTACACCAAGAGTTTCTGCCAGACAGTTCATGGAATTGGCCGTGAACATGCCAGCACAGGACCCGCAGCCAGGACAGGCATGCTCGGTCATTTCCTCAAGTTCTTCTTCACTGATGGTGCCGGCGCGCATTCTGCCAACGGCTTCAAAAACCGAAATGAGATCGGCTTTCTGATGGGGGCCGGCATTGCCCGGCAACATGGGACCGCCGGAAATCAGCACCGAGGGAAGATTGAGGCGCATCATAGCCATGAGCATGCCAGGCACACATTTGTCGCAGTTGGGAATAAAGACAAGAGCATCAAAGGCATGAGCACGGGCCATAATCTCTATGGAATCGGCGATGAACTCACGCGATGGCAGAGAAAAACGCATACCTTCATGATTCATGGCAATGCCGTCACAGACGGCTATGGCCGGGAACTCCAAAGGTGTGCCGCCGGCCAGTCGCACACCGGCTTTCACGGCACTGGCCAGGGTGTTGAGATGAATATGTCCCGGCACCACTTCATTGGCCGCATTGACCACACCGACCAGAGGTCGGTCCATTTCCTCGCGCGTCAGCCCAAGGGCATAGAGCAGAGAGCGATGAGGTGCCTTTTCAAGACCACATTTCATCTTCTGACTATTGCTATCGTGCATAAGTAAACCTCGAATAATAAATGTCGTTCCTGCAAAACTTCCTGAAAAACCCCATTTGACAGATACGATGCCCCAACGTAAAAGGAGTCACGCTCTAGCGAGTTCTCCTGCCATTTTTACTGACAATTTTTAGAAGTAGCCTAAAAGCAGGCCAATGGCAAGAATCCGGGATAGCCGTACTCCCGCAGAGATTGTTTCACGGCATCGCCTATGCAAAAAAACACGCCACCGCTTGCCAGCCGCTATCTCTTCAAGCTCATTGCCAATATTGCTTCTGTTCCCGTCTACCTGATCATGGAAGCCCTGCTGCCACGCGCGCTCGGACCTGCCATGTACGGCAACTACAGCTTTGCCACCACAGTCTTTTTGCAGATGACGGGTTTCCTCGATATGGGGACCTCCACCTGTTTCTACAACGCCCTCTCCCGACGTCAACACAAATTTTCCCTGATTGCCTTTTATATGCGAGTCAGCCTGCTCATCATGGCTGTCACCATGCTTGTGGCCTGCGGCTTGCTCTATGCACCGGTAGGTTCCCTTTTTCTGCCGCAGGTTCCC
>JAGADH010000044.1 GCA_017613715.1 Desulfovibrio sp.
CGTCTGAACCCTGTCATTTTCGCAAAAAAACGAAAAATCCTCCCGCATCACGAACAGATCTGCACCAACTCGAGAAATCTGTTGTTTCAGTTGATATCTGATCATTTTTTCAGCTCAACCACCTGGTTCTGGTGCGAAACCACCCTGCGCCACCGTGTCACCACCTCAAGTCCACTTGAACGTAACAGAAAGAGGCCGATCAGGATTTCTCCTAACCGGCCTCAATTATTGACTTTTTCTGGTCGGGATGAAAGGATTTGAACCTTCGACCCCTTGAACCCCATTCAAGTGCGCTCCCAGACTGCGCTACATCCCGACTTTTTTCTTATAATCACTCATATTGTGACCGTCAAGACTTTTTTGACTGTTTTATGCCAAGATTTGTTCCTATTCACAGCCGACTTTGCGTCGGCCTGATGCTCAATACACGCTGACGGATACTCTATTCCAGCCTTCCTGCCCGTTTTTTCCCCTATCTCGACCTGTGGCCGATCATGCCTCAAGACTCCGTGCTTCCCTTCTTGTCGTCCCTCTTCAAGACAGGCGTCTCTACGACTTGCCAATATCTATTGCTGAATTACGTGCTCAAGTGGCTGTGAACAGTAACCAAGATTTTTATACTACTGCTTGACGTCCCCTTCTGTGGAGGGCATTACAAAGTTGACAGAAGGTCATTTTTAGCAACTGCAAGGCAAGATGGCACATGGGGACAACAAAAATCTAAAAGCGAAGTAATGAATCAACGCACGTGTCACCTGCCGCCTTGAGTGTCGATTCAACGTTCTCTTTTGACACAACATTTCTGCTCAACGTTCCTGTTTTGACATCGCGACAAGTCTCTTCCCCCCAAGGCGAAGACTTTTGCGAAAAACGCGTTTTTTGAACGAATTTGCAGCTGATCGCTTACAAAGCGTGGATGGTTGCGCGTAAACACATTGAGCAGGAAGAAAATCTTCGAAAACTTGCCAGCCTCCACAGACTCATGAAGAAAGAGGATCTCCATCTATGAGCAAAAAGTATTCCTATGCACAGGAAGTCTGCATACGTAGCTCCGGCAAGGTCATTCACCAGACAGAAATGCTCTGGCCTCATTGCCGGGTAGGCATTGCTCTTTCAGGAGGTGTGGACAGCTTTGTTCTTGTTAAAGTGATGAGCATTCGACAGAGAATTGTACCTTTTCCTTTTGAGATCTTGGTGATTCATCTCAATCCGGGTTTTGATCCGCAGAACCATCAACATCTCCTGGACTGGCTCACAAAGGCAGGCATTGCCTGCCATCTGGAGTGCACCAATTTTGGACCTGAAGCACATTCAGAGAAGAATCTTCGGCATTCGGCATGTTTTCGCTGTGCATGGCTGCGCAGAAAGCGCCTCTTCGAGCTTTGCAATCAATATCATTTGACACACCTGGCCTTTGGCCACAACAATGAAGATCTTGTGTCAACGTTCTTTCTCAACCTCTGCCGTAATGGCCGTGTTGAGGGCATGAGCATCAAGGAATCATTCTTCCGAGGTTCCCTGCAGATCATCCGCCCACTCCTTCTCACAGAAAAAAAGTACATCCTGAGTGCAGCCAGACAGTGGAAATTGCCAGTCTTTGCCAATCCCTGCCCCTCTTCAGGTCATACTGAACGCAGTAGTGTACAAGAACATCTTGACAGTTTATATTCACTTCATCACGATGCCCGTCGCTGTATCAAAAATGCTCTCACCCGCTGGCAATTGCAGTGCAACGTGGGAGCCAAAGCCATGGCTGTCAGACAATAGCTCGGACAACAAATTCTGTGACGGCTGGAACAAATATCCCGACCCCAGGTCTCGGAGGAGAACAAGACAATGGCTGACAATGAATTATTGCCACTTGAAAATCTGCAAGTTGAAGAATCCAAAGTTAAAGCGGCCAGCGCCGAAATCAATTTTGAGAATCCTACGCTCACGCTGAGCTACGGCGCAAAGACGATGGATGAGATTTCCAAGTTCACGGATTCCCTCCTTGGCAGCGTGCGCGTCAAGGATTCTGGTCCAGTGGGAGAAGGGCTTTCGGATCTGATGTTACGTATCAAGGATGTCAAGATTGATCAGATAGCTCAACCACAGAAAAGCTTCCTTGAATCCATTCCCCTTGTCGGTCGTCTCTTCAACACCATGGAACGCACCATAGCCCAGTTTGACACAGTTCTCGAGCAGGTGGAGGGTATCTCCAAGAAACTCGAAGATGCCATGGGAGGCCTGCTCAAAGACATCAGCGTTCTTGAGCAGCTCTATGCCCACAATAAGACCTTCTACGAGGATCTCACTGTCTACATCAAAGCAGGTGAAGCCCGCCTTGAACAAGCAAGAAACGTCGAACTGCCTGCTTTGGAGCAAAAAGCCAAGGAAAGCGGAGACAATTTTGACGCACAGAATGTGCGTGACTTTGCCGAGCGTCTGAACCGCTTTGAGCGGCGTCTGCATGATCTCAAGCTCTCACGGACCATCACGCTGCAGACAGCACCCCAAATCCGCATGATTCAGAGTAATAACAAAAATCTCGCAGAAAAAATTCAGACCAGTATTTTGGCTACCATTCCCATCTGGAAAAATCAGATGGTTCTTGCCCTTTCCATCCATGGTCAACGCCAGGCCGCTCATCTGCAAAAGGAAGTTGCCGATACCACCAATGCCATGTTGGCAAAAAACGCCGAAATGCTGCACGACTCAAGTATAGAAACTGCCCGCGAAGTTGAGCGTTCGATTGTCGATATCGAAACCTTGCGAAATGTGCACGAAAAGCTCATCGGCACCATTGAGGAAACCATGAATATTGTCCGCGAAGGCCGCGAGCACAGAAGAAACGTCGAGAAAGAACTGCAGACCATGGAAGAAGATCTGCGCGTCAAGCTCACGGATCTTGCCCATCAAAACGTGCAAGAGACCATTCAGGGAGCCCATGGTCTGGGCGCAGCCTTGAAGGAAGGCTCAACAGATCAGAAAGACAAAGCCTAAGCCCATCAGCTCGCTTGCCAGGCAATTGCATGGCCCGCAGAGCCGGAGAAACTCTATGCCTCAAAATTCCACAGACCCCAAGGAGACCGTTCTTGAGAAGCCTTCGTTCCCCAAGCTTCTCGCACAACGTATCCTGGTCCACTGCTCAGGCTCCTCACTGGGGTACTTTCTCTCCAATGCCACAGGCGTCGAAGATGCACTCCTGCTCACCTACCTTGGTACCATCTGCCTGATCCCTCGGGGCAACTGGAAAAAGCCTACCTGGTTCATTCCCGCAGGCACAGGCCTTGTGCTGGCACTCGTTATGCTGGTGCTTGGCGCCCCCATCTGGACGGCAATCTTTTGGGGTGGCGTTGCCAGCTGGCTACAAAGAATCTGGCAGAATCAAGGCCGCCTTTCCTGGGATTGGATTGTGGCGCCCTTTATTATCTTCAGCCTTGAAGCTGCCTTTGCCTTCACGACTAAGCCGCTGTTTGCTGGAATTGCCATTATCGTCGTCCTGCTCGCAGGTATCTGCGCCCAATTCGCCTATGGCCGTGTCTATGCTGAAAAGCTGCATGAAGAAAGTCTCAAGGAAGATCTTGCGCGTCTGCAGAGTCTTGTACGGCAAAAGATCAAGCCTGAACCGCTTGCCGGACAAATCAAGATTCTCGCCATGCACGCCGAAACACTCGCCAAGGTGCTTACTGGCAAAGTTCGGGAAGGCTTGACGGCCATTGAGCGTGTGCATAAGGCCACCGAGGCCATTGTCAGTTATCTTGAGAGTTCCAAGCCAAGCCAAAGCGGCTGGAGCAAAGGGCTTCTCAAATCTGACAACTGGGGACGCAAAGGCCAAAATAGCTCTGAAGACCTGGTTACTTTGCTCAAAGAAACCAATGCTTTTCTGCAGGAAAACATCAAGAAGCTCAAGCCAACGGTGCGCCGCGATGGAGACAATAGTTTTGAGAATACCTGTTTAAGCTTTGAAGAGTCAGCAGCAGAACTTGCTTCCAAGGCTGTTGGCCTACCTGAAAAAGCAGCCGGCCATGTTCAGTCCATCGGTCAGTCGACGCTGGAGATTGTCAAAAACATGCGCGAAGACCCAGCTGACCGCACACCAGGGGAGCGTTTTCTCAATCGTTATCTCACCGCTGTACACAAGATCGTGGATGAATACCTCAGACTTTCCACAGGGCCTAAACAGAAAGATCTTGAGCAGGCCCTGCAAAAAAGTGAGGAACTTCTTGAACGCATGGACAAAGCCTTTCAGGATGAACTGGCCAATCTTCTGCAAAACGATGCCATCAATTTCACAGCTGAAGTGGACGCTCTAGATGCCATGCTCAAAATGAAAGGCCATTAAGCCTCTTCCGTAAAGACAAAAAAAAGAGATGACCAGGTGTCATCTCTTTTTTTTGTCCTTTTTCGTTCTCACGCTCGTGCAAAAAGCGCCATAAATTCCTGATTGCCCTTGGGCCCCTTAATTTTGGCCGGAAGAAGCGTTTGACAGCAAAAGCCAAGCGTCTCATGGCAAAACTGCACAATTTTATCACAGGCCCGCTGCCTGGCCAGTGGATCCCGCACCACCCCACGGACCGTCTCGCCTGCACCAAGTTCAAACTGCGGCTTGATCAATACAGCAAGCAGTCCATCCTTTTTCAGCCAGCGCACACAGGGCGGCAAAATCAGCGTCAACGAAATAAAAGAAACATCGCAGACCACGAGGTCCACAGCTTCAGGCACAAGATCTGGCGCAGGATTACGCAGATTGACACCTTCATGGCTGATCACGCGGGGATCAGAACGCAACTTTTCGTGCAGCTGATGGTGACCGACGTCAATGGCGTAGACACGGGCTGCACCATACTGCAAAAGGCAGTCCGTAAAGCCACCTGTGGAAGCTCCGGCATCAAGACAAACAAAATCGCGTACATCAAGATGACAGTGCTCGATTAAGGTCAAAAGCTTATAGGCGCCCCGGCTGACAAAACGCTCCGCCTCACGCAGGAAAAAAACGGTTTCTGCGCCAAAAAGCTGCCCTGGCTTTTCCACTGGTCTACGAGACTGGCCTGATTCAGCCTGATCGGACCAGAAGACTTCTCCGGCCATAATCAGGCGCTTGGCCTGTTCACGGCTTGAGGCCAGACCCTGCTGAAAGAGAAGAAGATCAGCTCGCTCTTTGCGCATTGCCCACGTTCCTTCGACAGCCTTAACAAATGGGATTGTCCGGCAGATGATGTGGTGGTCTTACATCTTCTGGCCTAGCCGAGAGTACTTCCCGCAGATAATCAATCTGCGAGACACAACGCTCCAAAGTATGCTCAAGCTGGTCCAGCTGCATCTGTTGCCTGGCCAAAACATCGCTTAAGTCTTTGAGCATTTTGTCCTGAAAATAGAGAGTTTCTTCAAGACGGTTCAAGCGCTCTTGCGTTTCCATGCCTCCTCCTGCCGTCATTGGCCCTTTTGGACTTGCATGGCGTCTGCCTGCCAGATCGAGTCTTGGCATGCTCGGGCTGCATCAAGATAGCATGCTGACGCATGCGTTCGCTATCACTGCGGGCCACACGAATTTCCTCTCCCTTTTCATTGACGCCGGCATAGTACATGGCCGTGGCGCAAGTACCAGGCGTTGGCAAAAAGCATTGCGTCTGCTGGGGGCTCCAGTGGCGCAGGCCAAGCCACTGCGCAAGACGATGCATATCGCTGTCTCTGCAGCCTGGGAAGGCACTCATCAGATAGGGCACAATGAATTGTTGACGCTTGAGCTTTGCACTCAGCGCCTGAAAATGGGCCAGGAACGCTTCAAAAACCGCAAGCGGAGGCTTACGCATCGCAGCGAGGACACTTGCTTCACTGTGCTCTGGTGCAAGTTTAAGCTGCCCGCCCGTAAATTCACGGATATAGGCGTCAAGGGCCTCAGGCTCACGCAAGGCCAGATCTGCGCGTACGCCGCTGGCCACACGCACCGTGCTAACGCCTGGAAGTCTGGCCACACTGCGCAAAAGCTCCACATGCCCTTGCTGCGAACTCTGAAAAAACGGACAAATGGTGGGATAGCAGCAACTGGACCTCAGACATATCGACTTGGGCTCACGCTCGCGTTTCAGACATTTGGCCATCCACATATTGGCCGTGGGTCCGCCCACATCGGAAATGGCAAGCCCTTTCTGCCTGCGACTCCTGGGATGCATACTCACCAGCCTTTGCGCCTCACGCAGAATGGAGGCTTCTGAGCGCGAACTGATGCTCCGTCCCTGATGCATGGCCAGAGAGCAGAAAGAACAGCCGCCGGCACAACCTCTATGACTTGTAATACTCGTTGCAAGCATTTCCCGTGCCGGCACATCCTCCTGATAGGCAGGATGGGCACGTCGGGTAAAGGGCAGATCGTAGAGCATGTCCATCTCGGCTGTGGTCAGAGGAGCGCTTGGCGGTGCAAGCACCACACAACGAGTATCACAAGGCTCATAAGCCCAACTCTGACCCTGATGCACATGGCGTTCAAGGGCAAGCGTTGCCTCAAGCAGAAGCCTGCGCTGACTGAGAAAGTCGGCATGTGCCGGCAGCACAAGCGGCTTGAGGCTACGAAAGCTCTCGGGAATCTCCTTTGGCCTTTCACCCTCAAGACGACTGATCCAGGCCGTACCTGGAATACCAAGGAGCGTTTCATGCAGTGCAAGGGCCCTGGCAATGGCAATGGTTGCGCGCTCTCCCATGCCATAGACCAGAAGATCGGCCTTGGCATCAAAGAGGATGGGCCTGCGCAAGGCATCCTGCCAAAAATCGTAATGGGTGATCCAGCGGGTGGAGGCTTCGATCCCGCCGATGACGAGGGGAAGATGGGGAAAAGCTTGGCGGACAAGGTTGGCGTAGACAATGGTTGCGCGGTTGGGTCTGGCACCCATGCGTCCGCCAGGAGTATAGGCATCATGAGAGCGCTTCTTGCGAAAGGCCGTATAGTGGGCAACCAGGGAATCCACACAGCCTGCACCCACGCCGGCAAAAAGCCTGGGACGTCCCATGACAAGAAGATCGTCAGTGTGCTGCCAGCGCGGCTGACAGACAAGACCTGTACGAAAGCCGTGGGCTATCAAAAGCCTCGCAAGCAGCACTATTCCAAAGGATGGATGGTCCACATAGGCGTCACCCGATATGAGCAGAACATCAAGCTCTTCCCAGCCAAGGGCGTCAAGCTCAGCTTGCGACATGGGAAGAAAACGCGGCTGCTCAAGCTTGCGGCATCCATGCTCCAGCACGCGCAGCTCCCGACAGGCTATGGCCGATCCTTGGGCATGACAGCAGAATCCTTGGGTGGCTCGATGAGTCTTGGTTTTGGCTCAGCACCGGGCATGGCAGGCATTGGACCCTTGGCCTCGTGATTGCCCATGAAGCTCTGCCATTCTGAAAGATCAATCTTCTGATCGCTGTTGGCATCGATGATGCTGAAGGCTTTGGGCTGAATATCAGGAAAGGCTGCGGAAAATTCCTCCTGAGAGAGCGCATCATCGTGATTGCTATCGGCTGCACAAAAGCGGGCAGGTCCAGTGCCATCCTGGCAGACAGAGGCTTGCGCTTGGCCAGATAAACAGACTGCAATGGTCACGGCACAGAACAAGACTTTCACAAAAAACCTCGCTGATTAGAGGTGTTTGGCTTCAAGCTCTTGCAGATAGACAAGAAGATTATCCGGCTCTCCAACCTGATGATCGTCGCGATAGAGCAAAGCACTCATAAAAAAGAGCGAATCGAGCTTAAGTCCATAGGCCGCACTCTGGGAAAAACGCAAAAGACTCCTCAGAATCTCTTGGCGCAAGTTTTCATCGGGCAGAGTCCCTAAAACCTCACGCGCATCTTTGGCCAGCGAAGCCAAAAGCTCGGCTTTACGGTGCATATGCTGACTATAACCGCCCTGATCACCGCCTGCCAGCAAATCCTTGGCCTGCTGCTCCTCGGCCATAACCTGATCATGCCTTTGATGAAGCCATGTGAGTACCTGAGTCAGTGAGGCGTTGGACATACGCTGCTCCTTGCATCCTAATCCCATTTGCGCTTGTCACTGATGGGCTGAATCTGGGCAGGAAGACTGCCTGGTGTTTTGACGTAAAGGGTTGGACGCAGTTTGATCTTTTCGCGGAACTGATGCAGAAGCTCGTCCTGACGCTTGAATTCTGTGGTTTCGATATAGAGAGCCATTTCATCTATACCGTCAGGATTGGTCACTTCGATCTGCCAGCGCTTGATTTCCTCAAAACGGCTCATCACCTGTTCAACCTGATGCGGATAGACAAACATACCCATGATACGGGCTGTGGTATCCACACGTCCTACGATGCTGCCAAGCCTCGGGCTGGTACGCCCGCAGGAACAGGGACTTCTGTCAATATAGGACAGATCGCCTGTGGCCAGACGGATCAGAGGATAGGTCTTATTAAAGGCCGTAACCACGATTTCGCCTACTTCTCCGTCCTTAAGCGGTATGCCGGTATCAGGATGGCAAATTTCCACAAGACAGCGATTGGCAATGTGCAGACCGCATTTGTGGTAACATTCGTAGCCAATACAGCCCACATCAGCCGTGCCGTAGCCCTGACGCAGGATGATGTCGAATTTCTTCTCAAGCTGAGAACGCATTTTTTCCGACAAGCGTTCGCTCGTGACAAAGGCCACTTCAAGAAAGAGTTCCTTGCGCAGGTTTATGCCTTTTTCTTCGGCCTTGCGCGCCATATGCATGAGAAAACTTGGGGTGCCCACATACCCTGAGATTCTCAGTTTCTGAAGAATATCCAGCTGAGTTGCGGCATCTGAAGGGCCAGAAGGAATGACCGCGCAGCCGAGATTGCTTAAGGGCTCTTCAAACATAAAGCCAGCGGGCCCGAGCTGATAGTTGAAAGTATTCTGCACACAGTCGCCCGGCCTGAAGCCAACAGAATAAAAAGCCTCCGTATAACCCCAGTAGTCCTCAGTACGGTCTTCGGGATCAAAAATGGGGCCTGGCGAAAGAAAAATGCGTTTCAGCTCGCCGATATCGCGCGTCAGAAGACCACCAAGACGCGGTCCCATGGACTGCAGAAAAATCAGCTCTTTTTTCTTCAAAATGGGAATATGTTTGATATCCGAGAGATTCTTGAACTTTTCCACGTTGAACTGGGCACGGTCAAAGCGCTTTTTCACATCCTCGGAATACCGGTAGGCATAAGAAAGCAGGTCTTTAAGCTGAATCAGGCAGTATTGCCGCCGTTCGCCCTCATCGAGGACCTCACGGCGGCTGTAAATACCTTCGGTACGATCTTTACGGGTCATAGCCTCACCTTTTGCTAGAGAGTACCCAACAATAGTCAATCACACGCTAAATTGCAAGATTTTTTTAATAAGCTATTGAATTTATTCGCTTTTTTTATGCTGCGAAGGTTCCTCTGCAAGCTTTTGCAGGGTCAGCAGGCGCTGCTTAAGACTCTCATAGACCGGTTCACTGGCAAGTCTGTTGGCCACAAAAACCGCCGTCAGGGCCGTTGCAAGCAGGGCCAAGGCAAGCTCAGGGCAGCCACTCATTTCCATGAGCAAAGCACTGCCAGTGAGAGGTGCACGCACCGTAGCTGCAAACAAGCCTGCCATGGCGAGGATAATCGGCACATCGGCCTGACTGGAATGTATTACGCCTGATGCCAAAAAAAGCTGACTTGCCATACAGCCAAAAAGGGCGCCAGCCATCAGCATGGGCATGAGCAGACCGCCGGAGGCACCTGAGGCAAAGCTTATGGCTGAAAAAAGGATTTTGGCCAAGAGCAGAAGCAGCAAAAGCTTAAGAGGCAGAGAGAGATGCGAGAGATCTAAGGCAGCGAGTCCAAAATGGGTCAGGATCAGCGGGAAAAAAAGAAGCAGCATTCCTGAAAGCAGGAAGACCGGCAAAAGGCGCAACCATGGTGAAAGTTTGAGCCGGTCGATCAAAAGCGTCAGCCGGACAAGCAGGGCATTATAGAAGGCTCCAAGCAAGCCAAGACCGATACCGAGCGGCAGAACAAGCCAGTACTGGCTAAGACTGAGGGCATCTTTGGCCTGAAAAGGGAAAACCAGATCAAAGCCCAGAAAGCTGTGAATCACAGCATAGGCCGAAAAGGCGGTCACGGCAGTGAAGAGCAGCAGCGGCAAGGTCAAAACCACACGCATCTCTTCAAAAGCGAAAAAAAGCCCTGCCAGGGGGGCACCAAAAGCCGCAGTCATGCCGGCTACGCCGCCGCCAATAAGAAAGCGGCCTGCACTTGACCGCTCTGCTTGGCGTAGCAGCCTTTGCACGGCAAGTCCCGCACAGGCTCCCATTTGCACGCACGGTCCTTCCCGGCCAAGAGAGAGCCCTGCAGAAAGAGAAATCAGCGTGCCTGTGAATTTGGCCAAGAGTACGCGAGCCCAGTTCATCAAAGGAAGCCTGCCCGAAAGCATCAGTTCGACCTGCGGGATGCCGCTGCCGCTGATCAGAGGCTCATAGCGCAAAAGCAAAGCCGAAACAATCGAAGCCAAGAGCAAAAGAGCTGTGAGCAGCGCAAGATGACAGGGCTCTGCCAGGTCATGACTGCCAACACAAGTCTGTAAAAAAAGTCCGACCTTGGTATAGGCGAAACGGAAAGCGCCTATGACAAAAGCGGCAAAAGTGCCAGTCAAAAGCGCCTGCACAAGCAGCTGAACAATGCCAAGAGAAGCCAGAGCCTGAACTTCGCCAAGAAGCGGAGGCACGGGCGAATGCTGTTTCATCAAAATCCTTACTGCCTGGAGGCTAACCAAGCTTTCCAGGGCTAGCGACTTTCGCGGGTTTTTGTCTCGTGATAAACACGCGGCACCATATACATCAAGCTCAACTGCTTCTGATCGGGCACATACTGGGTTGCGATGACCACGGTTCCCATGTTCCAGAGACTTGAAGCCTCACTTTCACTGGCTTGAGGCTTTCCAAAACGGCCTTCAACCATGCCATGGATTTTCATGGCCATTTCCTGACTTGGTGCATGATAGTCAATTTTTAAAAAGCCAAGCGGCTGATTGCTGCCGGCGCCATAACAGATAGTCATCTGTCCGGCACCGGGCACTGCGCGCTTGACGTCGTAGAGATCGCAGATGAATTCATCGCTCATGCGCACAGGCGGCACATTGGCCTTTTTCAGGACATCACGCATGGTCGCACGATTGGTCTGATCCATACGCTGACCAAAGAGCGCAATGCCGCGTGAAGAGGCATCCTTGGGCGCCAGCTCCTCAAGTTCCTTGATGGCTTCCTTACTGCCGTTCATGCTGGCCGCATAGAGCAAAAGTGAAGCTTTGCTTTCATCCTTTGGCACACCCTCGCCTGTATGGTAGAGATGACCCAGTCTTGCCAGAGCTTCCGTTTGCTGTTGAAGCGCTGCGCGACTGTACCAGGCTGCCGCACTGGCAAAATCCTTGGGCACACCGCGACCGCGCTCATACATCAGTCCGAGATTAAACTGCGCTTCAGCCTGCCCGGCTCGCGCCGACTTGTCATACCAGCGCGCAGCTTCTTCTGGTCTCGCCTCCATACCGCGCCCCTGATCGAGCATCCAGCCATAATTGCTCATACCCTGAGGATTGCCGGCCTTGGCCGAAAGCCCAAACCAGTGCAGGGCTCGCCCAAGATCCACGGCCACGCCCTGACCACGGTCATAGAGAATGCCAAGATTATTCATGGCATAGGCATCACCGGCTGCCGCAAGCTTTTCCCAGAGCTCACGCGCCTTGGCATAGTCGCCGACCCGATACGCGGCCACCGCCTGCTCAGCCTCGCCGGCCTGAGTGTTCTTCTCAGCTTGCTTATCCTCCTTGGCCAGACTTGCCTGCCCCGTAAAGGTCAAGGCGAGTAGCACGAGCAGAAAAGCCAATAGCCAGCAAACAGAGCTCGTCTTGTACAATCCAAAGCCCTCTCTCACCACACCCTATCTCCCAAAACGCTTTTGAATAAGCTCTTCGCAAGCAAAAAACGAGATAATCCGTTGACGCAAAAGCAATGCCCAGCGCAAAGGCTCCCTGACAGCATGACGTCTGCCAAGAGCTTAGGGCGCAGAGCTTCGCTTCTTACAGCCCAAAGCCATAAAATCCTTTTCCCAGAGACTGCTCACCCGCTCATCGTGCACAAGGACATGCCCTTTCCACGCTGCAATAGCCGCATTGACCTTATCGATCTGCACATAGGCCAGGAGGGCACTCCACTGATCACAGAGACTGCGCAAGACACGCAAATAGGTGATCTCGCCGCCGTGAAAACCGTCAATGAACTCGCAGTCATTGGCGCCAAGACTGCGGGGATTACTCAGATCGAGCACATTCAGTCCGCGCGCGCGCAGGGCCTCAGCCAGGCCAAAAAGATGCGGATACTCAGCCTGCATTTTGCGCATAGCCTGATAAATGGTCTCGGAAAGCGGCGCAATGAAAACAAAGGTGCGGATGCCTCTGGCCTGCAGACGGCAGAAAATTTCAGCAAAGGCATCAAGATGCGCCTGACATGGTGCAGGCATCTTGTCCGAGACATGGTAAAAGGCTTTGGAGCCTGAAAGTACCTGACTCATGGTATCACGGAATTGAAAATCAAAAGGCGCTTTCTGACCTGTGCTTTCCCCGGTATTATACCAGGAGCCGTCCGAGCCAAAGCCATCGTCGGTCTGTTGGGCCATAATACCAAAACGGTCAGAGCGAAAGTCACCGGTCAGAGGTCTCAACAAATCAGCCACGGAAATTTTGCCGGTCACCAGCCAATCCCACGGTTTTTTCAAATTGGCCAGGCTATAGGTATAGGATCCGCTTGTAGGTGGCTCCTCCTGAAAGGGGTCGGCATTCCAGGCCGGCATAAACCACCAGAAATCTAGCCCGAGAATGACGGCTTCGGGTCTGTGGACCTTGAGCATCGCATCCAGTGTCGAACGCAAAACCGGAAGATTACCGGCAACACCACCCATATTGAGAAATTTCTTGGCAAAGCAGTGACTACGAAACTGCATGACACGCGACGAACCTATGGCGACGATTTCTGGACGAACCCTGGCATACAGCCTGAGTTTATAATCCACAAAGTCCTGCGAAATGCCTGAACCAAAGATGGCAAACGTTCCCTCAGCCTGCGTCTCAACAGCCCGTTCCACAGCCAGATCGCCGCTTTGCCAAAGCCAAAACAAGGAATACGGCACAAAGAGCAGGCCCAGCACAACGAGACAGAGGAGCAGCGTTTTGCCACAGCAGAGCAGATAGGCCCTGGGTTCAAGACTGTCACAATTGGCATCCCTTTTGCTCAAAAAACGCATCACAGACTCCCAGGCTAAAACTGAAAATACAGGAACGCGGACTTACGCGTCAAAAAGAGCAAAGTCACAACGCTCAGCAGCGTGAGCGAGACAGCCCAGGCCCGTGTCAAAGAAAAACGCAACCAGCAGGGATTATCAAGTCTGCGACTGGTTATCTCATGACTGCAGGGAAGCCCCCAGATAATCAGCGCTGAAAGCACAAGGAGAGCAAAATCGGTCCAATCCCGGAAATAATGGTGTGGGAAAAAGCCCAGAAGCCCGCCTGCCTCTCCAGTCGCTGCCAGGGGTGCGGCGAACATGGCCGCATAGATACGCAAAGCACCTTCGACGCTCTGCGCTCTGAAGACCACCCAGGTGAGATTGAGACAAAAAAAGGTCAAGGCGATCATCACAAGCCGCACGGGCAAAGTTTCAAAAACAGAAGCCCAGCTGCGGCCCTTGATCTGCGCCCGGAAAAAATGGTTGATGCAGAGCATCAGCCCATGCATGGCCCCCCAGATGATGAAGGTCCAACCCGCACCGTGCCAGGCACCGCCAATGAGCATAGTCAGGAAGAGATTGCGATACTGCTTAAGCTTCCCGTGCCGGTTGCCGCCAAGAGGAATATAGAGAAAGTCCCTGAGCCAGAGTCCGAGCGTAATGTGCCAGCGCCGCCAGAAATCCACAATACCTGTAGATTTATAGGGAGAAATAAAATTTTCAGGAAGCTGCAACCCGACCAGAAGGCCAAGACCTATGGCCATATCGGTATAGCCTGAAAAATCGAAATAAAGCTGAAAGGAATAGCTGAGAGATCCCAGCCAGGCCTCGGCTCCAGTCACAGGCCAGGCTTTTTCCGCAGCAGCAAAAACCGCATTGGCTGATTGGGCAAGACTGTCAGCAAGAAGAACCTTCTTGGCAAGTCCAAGACTAAAGAGTGACAGGCCAAGGGCGAGATTGGCGGCATTGGGGGCAGCAAGGCGGTCAAGCTGCGGCCCAATCTCCTCGTAGCGCACGATAGGACCTGAAAGGATATAGGGAAAAAAACTTGAAAAGACAGCATGCCGTTCAAAGCCTGCCGGCGCTATCTGCCTGCGGTAGACGCCAACGAGCCAGGCGATCTGAATAAAGGTATAGAAAGAAATACCAGGAGGCAGGGCCGGCGCCTGATAATTGAACGACACGTCAAAAAGCCATTCAAGATTGGACACAAAAAAAGCCGCATACTTATAATAGAGAAGCGGCAAAAGATTGAGCAGAAGCGCAAGAAAGAGCAGCGCACGCCGAGACAGAGCGCCTTCTTCTTCTGGCTTAGCAAAGGCTGTGGCAAAGGCGTAGTTCACGCCAAGGGTTGCAAAAAGCAGAAGCAGAGCCTGGGGATCCCAGGACACATAGAAGACAACGGAAAAAAGCAGAAAAAGCAGGCAGCTGCCCCTTGGCCCGCCAACAGCGGCCAGCCTGGCGCAAAGAACAAAAAGCGGAAGGAAAAAAAAGAGGAAGGCTGAGGAATTAAAGAGCACGGCGCGCCCCTTTGGCAGAAATAACCCATACGTGCAAAAAGCCCGGGCCTAAGCCACGCGCTTGCTCGAAAACAACTAAACGTATTTCAGGCTTTTTGCAACGCAAAGACTCTGTCAAAAGGGTTCATGCTCTGTGGCATTGAGCTCGCGACGAAAGAGCCGCGAAGTACGAAAGACAACGACCTTTCTGGCTGGCAAGAGGAGGGCTTCCTCGGTTTGAGGATTGCGCCCCATCCTTGCGGATTTGCTGTAACATTCGAATTTTCCGAAACCGGTCAAAAGCACTTCATGATCTTTTTGCAGAGAAACGCTCATGATTTCCACAAGCTTATCTACTATAGCCTTGACTTCCCGGCGTTTCCTCGATGATGTACTTAAGACGGCATCTATGATATCTGCTTTGGTCAGAGTTTTTTGCATAATCAAACCTTTGCTTTTGGCGAGGCGTACGCACAGCCCCTTCTCCACTCCTCAACGGTTGATATCCGCTCCAAAGCAAATCTCTCTAAATGACAGCAATGAGCCTAAGCATAGTTTCTCTCTTGCAAAATCTCAGATCGAGCACAATGCCCACGGGGGGTGACCTCTACTGTGCAAAAATACACAGTTTGCACTGTGAGTGCAAGTGAAAAATGCATGTTTTCGTTGACTGCCCTTTTTTTCTGTCAAAGGCCTAAAAGCTTTTTGCCGACCAGAGACGCTTCTGCCATGTGCTTGCTTGCAAAAACGCAAAAGCTCATTGCAGCACAGCCAGCAAAAAAACCTTCCCCAAACGCATGAATATCTTCGCAACTGAACCCATGCTGCTCTTCAGCTTTCTGCTGACGCTTCTGCGCATCAGTATTGTGATGTTCATGCTTCCTGTCTTTAATACCAATAATATTCCCATTCAGGTCAAAGCCGCAGTCTGCATTGTGCTTAGCCTGGGTCTCTGGCCAGCGCTTTCTTTGCCGAGTGCGCAGATCAGTCTGCATCCCCTGGGCCTGATCCTGATGATCTGCGGTGAAGTTTTCATGGGCTTAATCCTCAGCCTGGCCATTAATCTGACCTTTATGGCCATTCAGTCAGGCGGTGAACTGCTGGGCTATCAGATGGGCTTCACCATGCTGAACTTTGCCGATCCGCTTTCCGGCAATCAGACAGGCACAGCCGCATTTTTTCTCTGGACCGTCAGTCTTATGGTCTTTCTCTGTCTTGACGGTCACCTCTATATGCTCCGCGGTTTTGCCCATTCCTTTGCCCTTGTGCCACCGGGCAGCCTTCTGATCAGCCAGACCCTCTACGATCAGGTCATGCAACTCTCCTCCCAGCTCTTCATTCTCGCCATCCAAATTTGTGCTCCGGTCATGGTAGCGCTTTTTGCCATTGAAGTGGCCCTGGGTCTTGTGGCACGGACTTCGCCGCAGATCCACATTATGGATTTTGGTATGCCACTTAAGATTTTCGTTGGCTTTTTCTTCCTTGGTTCGCTTTTGGTGATCATCTCAGAGCACATCACAAACTTTGCCGGCAGCGTTGAAGACCTGATGATCAATCTTCTCCGCAGTCTCAGTCCCTTCTGGCAATAATGGCTGATGGGTCTTACAGCCTTGGCAGCTGTCCCCCCCCAAAAAAAAGCCCCTCCGGGAGGGGCTTAACAGAAACAAAGCGTTAAAGCGATTCAAGCTGCTCTCTGGCTGTCTGCGCTTCGGCTTCCAGCTGCGCGGCCCTCTCTTTGGAAATTCCCAGCACTTCGGCCAATTCCGCAAAATAGCCGCGCTCCATGAAATGATCGAGATCCACGATCACGCAGGAAAGCCTGTAGAGATCCTCAGCCTGTTCCTGATTCTGGACATCACGGGCAAGTGCAGCCGGGCTCAGGCTTTCAGCCATGAGCTGATGCAGAAGCGGGCCGACATCGGCATTGGGGAAAAACTGAGGCAAAAGACGGCTGATACGCTCCTGCTCCTTGGCATCGATATGGCCGTCGGCTCTGGCCGCAAAGATCATGGCTCGCAAAAGCAACATGGCTGTTGGATCAGAGGCCGCATCAGATCCCGTGGCAGGGCCGGCATTGCTGAAGATCTCTTCCGGGTTGCCAAAAAGGTTATCCGTCGGCATCCCCCCTTTTTGCGCTGCAGCCCACTTTTTATAAAAGGTCCAGGCAAGGGCACCCAGACCAAGCATGCCGGCAGAACGGGCACCGGCCTTGGGCAGCATACTGCCCATCAAGGCACCAAGAGCACCTGCCCCCAAAAGCCCCCCCATGCCGCCCGGAGCTTTCTGGCTCAGATTTTCAAGGCCGCCCTGAGCCTGCCTGGCCATAGACTTTAGAACATCTGTCAGTTCCGTATTGCCGAAAATATCCAAAAGTCTCATAGTTCCTCCCATGATTTGGCTGAGGGTAACAATCAGTCTTTACCTGCTAATTGGGACTCGCTGCACAGAGCGCGCAGGCACGCTCAAGGCGCGCAAGAGTTTCTTCCCGTCCAAGAAAGGCCATAATCTCGTTTAAATGTGAACCGCCCATAAAGCCCATCAGCGCAGTTCGCAGAGGCGGCGCCACTTCTTTGAAACGCAGGCCATTGTCCGCCACATAGGCATTTAAGGCTGCTTCAAGGGCTTCTGCGTTGAAGGGGGTTTTTGCCAGAATCGCAGCAAGCGCTTGCAGATGCAGACCACCGCTCTTGGTAAAATGCTTTTTCGTATCCTTTTCTGTATAGGCCAGATCCTTGGCTGCCACAATAAGCGGACGAAAACTTTCGGCAAGCCCCACAAGATCACTTGCCCGTTCACGGAACATGACACACAAAGGCCGCAAGCGCTCATGATCAAGATCGCCAAGCCCTGCTTGCGAAACAAAGGGACGAACCAGATCACAAAGTTTTTCGAGGGGCATTTCCCGCATAAAATGGGCATTGCACCAGGCGAGCTTCACATCATCAAAGCAGGCGGCTGAAGGATTGAGACTTGTGCCGTCAAAATAGCTCACAAGCTCATCCATCGTGAAAAGTTCCTGATCGCCATGGGACCAGCCAAGACGAGCCAGATAATTCACCAGAGCCTCAGGCAAAAGTCCGTCCTTCTCGTATTCAATGACCGCCTTGGCACCGTGACGCTTGGAGAGCTTCTGCTTGTCCTTGCCGAGTATCATCGGCACATGGCCGAAGCGCGGAACATCAAGTCCGAGAGCTTCATAGAGCAGGATCTGCTTGGGCGTATTGGAGACATGGTCGTCACCGCGAATGATATGCGTCAGCCCCATTTCGTGATCGTCGACCACCACGGCCATATTGTAGGTTGGCATGCCGTCGGCACGGCGAATCACCATATCGTCAAGCTCAGCCACATCAACGGCAATGGGTCCCTTGACCATATCGTCAAAGGCCACCCTGCCGCTTGCCGGCAGCTTCAGCCGCACGCAGCGTCCAGGGCCGGGGCCTAAGCCGCGCTCTCGGCAATGCCCGTCATAGCGCGGTTTAACGCCCTGCTGACGGGCTTTCTCACGCATGGCTTCCACCTGCTCAGGCGTGCAGTCGCAGTAGTAGGCATGACCGCTTTGCAGCAGACGCTCTACATAGTCATTGTAAAGGTCCGTACGCTGCGTCTGATAGATCGGCTCACCATCCCAGTCGAGTCCAAGCCAGCGCATGGAAGCGAGAATGGAATCGGTATATTCTTGTTTGGAACGCAAAAGATCCGTATCTTCGATACGCAGGCAGAAGGTGCCGCCAAAATGACGGGCAAGAAGCCAGTTGAAGACAGCGGTACGCGCCCCGCCCAGATGCAAATGGCCTGTGGGACTTGGCGCAAATCGGGTAACAACACGGGGCATACGATATATCCTTATTGAACGTTTTGGGCAGGGCCAGAAAAATCATCCAGCCCATGCCTGAAACAACGACATTTAAAAACACTTTTGCCAAAAGGAGTCGCCTGTGAGCGCATCTCTTGCAGTCATCAAATACGGCGGTCACGCCATGGATCAGCCTGATCTGGCCAGCGCTTTTGCCCGCGACCTGGCCTTGCTGCACAAGGAAAACGTCCGTTCCGTACTCGTGCACGGTGGCGGTCCGCAGATCAATTCCCTGCTCAGCCGACTAGGGCTTGTCAGCCATTTTGTCAACGGTCTGCGCGTTACCGATGAACAAACCATGGAGGCCGTGGAAATGGTCCTGGCAGGCAGCGTCAATAAGGCCGTTGTGGCAAGCCTAGCAGCCCATGGGGTTTCAGCCTGCGGCCTTTCAGGTCGCGACGCGGGGCTTTTGCGTGCCGACATCAAGGATCCGGCCCTTGGACGTGTTGGCACAATCAACAATGTCGATCCCAGCGTACTGACCTGTCTGCTTGATCAAGGCTTTGTGCCTGTGGTTGCACCCATAGCTCAGGGGCCTGACCTTAAGGCGCTCAATGTCAATGCCGATACCGCAGCAGGTGCTCTGGCAGGTGCGCTCAAGGCCGAATACTTTGTGCTGATCAGCGATGTTCCCGGCGTACTTTCCAAGGAAGGGAAACTTCTGCCAAGTCTTGACCGCCAAGCCATCGCCACGCTGATCAAGACAGGCGTTATCACAGGCGGCATGATTCCCAAAGTCGAAGCCTGTCTTTTTGCCCTTACCCAAGGTGCCGGCAAAGCGCTGATTCTTGACGGCAGAAGCCCGTCAAGCCTTGCGCGTTTCCTCAAAGACGGCGAACCCCTCGGTACGCTTGTACTTCCCTGAAGCGTTCGCCATGGCGAACACTACTGGTGATGCACCCACCAGGCTTTGGGCACCTGTCCGTACCACCAGATATTGGGATCCCGCTCAAGCAGGGCCTGAGCCAGCTGGCGACCTTCACGTGTTTCAAGGCGTGGCAGGGCACTGTCGAGCCACTCTCTGGCAAATTCGTTCCCTTTCTTCAATTCTCCATTGAGATTGGCGATCAGATCCAACTGATCGGCATCGTTGGCGAGCTTGGCCTCATAGCTTTTCTTCTCTGAAAACTCGTCAAAAAAACAAAGCAGTTCATCAGCAAGACCCGTGCCTGCGAGCGCATCCTGTAAAGCCTCTCGCGCACGGGTCGTATTGTAACGATGGTAGAGATAGTTGAAATCCCCGGTACGGGCCTCGTGCAGATCGTGAAATAGGCAGAGCTCCACTACTTTTGCCGTGTCCACACCGGCCATTTTCGCCAGGAGAAAGCCCAGGACCGTGGTACGGTAAGAGTGCTCAGCAACATTTTCCTGATTTGTACCGAGAAAAGCCCAGCCTGTGCGCGGCGTTTTTCTCAGCATGCCTGTTTCGTAAACAAGATCCGCAAGTCTCTGCCAGATTGACGCGTCCGAAGATTCTTTTGTCATGCTCATTCCAGAGAATATTTTTTCAGTTTATTATGCAGGGTGGCGCGTGTGATGCCGAGCCTGCGTGCAGTCTCGCTTTTATTGTCTCCCGTTTCCCTGAGTGTCTGCTCAATGGCAAGCCGCTCCACGTGATCAAGCGTCATGCCGGCAAGGGCACTGGACTGTTCGGGTATGGCCCCAAGAAGAGCCGGAGGCAAATCCTCTTGGCCGATGAACGATTCCTTGGCCATGATCACCGCTCGTTCCACGGCATTTTCCAACTCACGCACATTGCCGGGCCAGGCATAGCGTACGAGACTGTCCATGGCCTTGGGGGCAAAGCCCTTGAGATCTTTTTTATTACGCCTGGCAAAGACCTCAAGAAAATGCACGGCCAGGATGGGTATATCTTCTCGCCTGGCGCGCAGAGCAGGCACCTCAAGGCTGATGACATTAAGACGGAAAAAAAGATCCTGACGAAAATTGCCCTTGGCCACTTCTTCGTCAAGCTTGCGATTGGTTGCCGCCACAACACGCACATCAACCGTGATGGGCCTATCGGCCCCCACGCGCTGCACTTCACCCTGTTGCAGGCAGCGCAAAAGCTTGGCCTGCACGGCAAGAGGCATTTCACCAATTTCATCAAGAAAGAGCGTTCCGTGGTCTGCCTGCACAAAACGGCCCTCACGCCGCTTGTCCGCGCCTGTGAAGGCCCCTTTTTCATGTCCAAACAGTTCACTTTCCAAAAGATTCTCAGCCAGTGCCGCACAATTGACCACAACAAAAGGATTGCCAGCGCGTTCACTTTGGGCATGCAGGGCTCGCGCCACAAGCTCTTTGCCTGTGCCTGATTCACCGCAGATCAAAACCGTGGCCTCGGTGGGAGCAACGGTTGCGATATCGCTCAAAAGCTTTTGCATAAGCGTGCTCTGTCCAAGGATGCCACACGCTGGCTCCTCTAAAAGACTGCGCACCTGGCGCGGCTCAAGAGGAGTATGCGGGGTTGTCACAGCGCGCTTGATGGTTTCGGCAAGGGCAGTGAAATCGAGCGGCTTGATCAGATAATCAAACGCTCCAAGCCTCAGCGCCTCCACAGCGGTTTCCACAGAAGAATAGGCTGTCATTAAAATCACAGGCAGGGCCGGATTGAAGGCCAGGATTTCCCGAAGCGCACTCAGTCCGTCCATTTGCGCCATACGCACGTCACTCAGAACGAGATCAAAGGCAGAAGCTTGTACACAGGCTACAGCTTCAGCTCCGTCACAGGCCTCTTGCACCTGATAGTGCCAGGAGCCAAGGAGAGTTTTCAGCATGCTGCGGTGAGCCGCATCATCGTCGACAAGAAGTATCCGCGCTGCCATGGTTTTCGCCTAAGGGAAGAGCAATGCAGAAAAGCGTCAAACCGCGCCGTTCAGCATGCTCTTCGCGTGAACGCACCATGAGTGAACCGCCATGGGCATCCACAATTTTCTGCACCAGGGCGAGACCCAGTCCCGTGCCACTGGCTCGTGTGGTATAGTAAGGATCAAAGATATGCGAAAGCGCCTCTTTGGCAATGCCCAAACCGTTGTCGCGTACCCAAAGCCAGAGTCTGTCCCGTCCGGCATAGGCCCCAAGAGTCAGACAACCGCCATGGGGCATGGCCTGCAGGGCATTGAGACAAAGATTCAAAAGCGCCTGATGTAAACGCTGAGAGTCGGCCATAATATCAGGAAGCGCACGGCCTGTACAGATTTTCAGACAAACAGCCTGAGCCTCTGCCTGCTGCGCAATGAGTCGTGCCATATCCTGCAGAAGCGGTTCAACCGGCATGGGTGCTCTGACGATATCACTGGGCTTGGCAAGACCAATCAGATCACAAATGACCCGGTTTAAGCGGTCCACCTCATTGACCATGATCTGGGCTGAAGCGCGATTTTCACTGCCTTCAGGAAAAAGCTGACCGAAATAGGTGGCATAGCCTTTGATGGAACTTAAAGGATTGCGGATTTCATGAGCTACACCGGCAGCCAGACTGCCAACAGCAGCAAGCTTTTCCTTGCGCCGCACTTCGGCCTGCAGCTCACGAACCTGCCCCTCAGCGTGTTCCTGCTTGCGACGCAGCGTACGCGTGCGTTCCGAAAGGATCAAGGCCGCAAAACCAAGGAGCACGACTAAAAGGCTCGCACCGGCTAAGGTGCCGATATAGAAAAGATTTTGCCAACGCCTCAGTTCCAGAGGACGCGCATCAAGACCTAAAAACATCGTAGGCAGCGCCATCTGGCAAGATCTCGTTTCAAGGCCAGGGGCAAAAAGACGATAGACCGCAAAGACCCTGCGGCCTTCAAGTTCCATAAAAGCCCATTGGGGCGTAAACGTGGGTGCCAGAGCCTGAATATCTTTCCGGCTGATTTCCCGTGAGCCAAGCCTCAAAATATCGCCAAGACGCGAGACATCACTATGGGCGAGAATCGTTCCGTCGGGCATGGTCACTGCTGCAAAAAGCACATCACGGCTCTGGCTCATTTCCTCAAGCAGAGCCTGCAGACGCACCCCTATCTCGTGCCGGAGTCCGCTGCGCAGAATGCTCTCCACAACCATGATCAACGACGCTCCCTTTTCGCCAAAAAGGCGCCCCATAGCCTGCTCGGAATGGCCGACAACGGCCCAGGTGGCCCAGACAAGGAGAGCGATGACCAAAAGGGCAAGCAGCAACATACGGCGCAAAGCTTGAGACAGACCGCGCCAGAGAAGGGACAATCTTCGGAAAAAGGTCGCTGCGTTTACACTGCTCATGCTCTTCAGTATACTCAGCACACGCTTTGCTGTCATCAGACACGCAAGGAAGATTCACATGCCACTGCACAACCTTTTGCTCCTCTTCTTCCTGCTTGTGCCAAGTCACAGCGCAGCACATGCCTCTCACCCCTGTCCTGAACTGAGCCCATGGCTTAGCCAACTTACTGTCGAGGAGCGTATCCAGGCCAGCGCAGAGCTTGCCCTTGCCGAAAAGGACCTCAATGTCCTGCGCCAAAAGCTGCGCAAAAAATTGGCTGAACTCAGGCTTCTGCGCTACGACCGGCAAAGTTCCCCCGAGATGCTGCCACGCCTTGGCCGTGAACTCATAGAATTGCGGGAACTGCTCCATGACGAACACCAGGCTCTGCAAAGACGCCTCTGTGAACGCTTTGGCAGCATGCCGAGCCTTGAAGAATTACAAAACCTGTTGCACGGACAAGTGCCTAAAAATTAGCCACCTGGCAGCTCAAGTGCCTATTTTTTACACACTTGGCCCGTCCCAAACAAAAAAAAAGCCTGTATTTCGGGCTTTTTTTTCTTGGCATGAGCTTTGCTATGAAGCCAGCGAGAAACACTCCGGCATTCACCTTTTTTCCTTTTCCAAGGAGCTTCTATGCACAACCCATTGAAAAAAAGCCTTACAGCCCTGGCTGTTGTTCTGGCCCTGACACTCACTTCCAATTTCAGTCAGGCCCATCCAGCCGGCCAGGCACCCTGCATCGACGCTATGCCCTGCCCTGGCTTCGACGGCAAAATGCCTCAGAAAATCACCGACGAACAGCGTGCCAAATACTACGCCATCTGCAAAGAATTTGAGCCGAAACTGCGTGAGCTCAACGATCAGCTCTTCGTCAAAAAAAATGAGCTTGAAGCCCTGAAGCACGCCGTGCAGCCCGATGTTGCCGCTGTGCGCGCCACAGCCCAGGACATTGTCACATTGCGCAACGAGAAGCGCGCTGTCGAACAGGCCAAGGAAGATCGCATTGCCAAGGAATGCGGCATAACCCGCCCAGCCAAGCCCATTCCGGGCGTTGATGTGCCCTTCCACAGAGGACCAAGACCCTTCGGCCCCCATGGACCTCATGGACCTCACGGCCCCCACGGCCAGCCCGGTCCTCATGGCCCCATGCCGCAATAGCTGACTGATTCCTCCCAAAAAAGGTGTGAACGTTTCCTGCGAAACATTCACACCTTTTTTGCTTTCCCTGACTTCATGACGCTTGCACGGCCAAACAAAAAAACACGCGGACCAGGCCTTGTGCCTATCGCAACGCCCGCTCAAAAGCGTTTGCCAGCAAGATCCATCTCAACCTGCCCATACGCGCCAAAGCGTATCGCTGACGGCGCAAGTCCAAGCCTTTGCCAGAAGCTGCGCATCTCGCCTTTTTCACCGAAGCAAAATCCCTGCAAAGCCCTGGGTAAGCGTAAGGCCAGCAAGCGTGCTCCGGCAAGTTCTCTGACCACAGCCAGATACAAGGCTCTGGCCATCACTCGGGCACCCAGGGCCGGATGCCACGGGCCTGCAAGCAGATGCTGCAAAAGATCGCCCTGCGGGGCTAGTCCCATACGAATGACTGAGACTGCTGCATCCTGGGCCAGAAGATAGCCGTGGGCAAGCGTTGCAAGCGTCGTTGCCAGATCCCACGGACGATAGCGTCCTTGCTGCCAAAGTCTGGCCAAGCCCGTGCCAGCCAGAACAAGACACGGATAGAAACGCAGACAGCTCGGCGAAAAGGCAAGCGCTTTGCGAACATCGCGGAGAAAAACCCTTGCTGTCACCCCCGGCATGCCTGGCAAAAGCTGCACACCAAGGGCAAAGCCAGCCTCCCTGACCATCCGGCAGGCTCCTTCTGCCTGTTCTTTTCCGTAGCCACGGCAGGTTTTGGCAAGCGCTGCCTCGTCAAAGCTCTGTATACCAAGCTCAATGAGAGTAAAGCCAGAAGCCTGCAAACGCTTAAGACGCTCTGCACACAGGGCATCAGGCCGCGTGGAGCAGCGCAGGCCACTGATGAGACCGCGCTCCAAAAGATCCTGACCTGCATCGAGACAAAAAGCAAAATCAGCTTCAGGCAGGGCTGTGAAGGTACCACCATAAAAGGCCAGATGCGGAGGCGTCTGCCCGCGTAGCCTACGCACGTCGAGCGCAGCTCGCAGGCTTTCAAAACGAAAGGAGAGAGGCGGGGATGAGACTTCCCCTGTGACAAGATCTTGGGCGCAGTAGAGGCAATGAAAGGGGCAGCCCGCAAAGGGCAGAAAGAAGGGGATGATGGTCGGTGCCGGATGGAAGACGTGCCAGACAAAGCTTCGCGTCACAAATGGCTCCGCAGCTTGTAAAAGGCTTAATGACGGCCTAGTTTTTCTTCTAAGAGCTCACAGATAATTTTGTTCAGACCTGGAAGATCCGGCTTGGAGACCTGCCGGTCGGCTCCGGCCTTGACCCCGATTTCCCGGACCGCATCGGTAATCAGCGAGGAGAAGAGAATGACAGGCAGATCATGCGTGAAGCTTGAGGCCCGTACCTTGCGCGTTAAGGCATGACCATCCATTTCCGGCATCTCGATATCGGAAATCAAAAGATGCACAAGATCGGTGATCTTCCGATTATGGGCCAACGCTTCGGGCTCAAGGCTCATCAGATAATCCCAGGCATCACGGCCACTCACAGCCGTGGTCACGCGGAAGCCCGATTTCTCAAGAGCCGACTTAATGATGTGACGCAGAGAGCTTGAATCGTCGGCCACCAAAAGATGAAACTGCTCGGCATCGTCGACCTTGGAGGTGTCGACTTCAGCGGTACTCATGTCCAAACGTGAGTCAAGGCTGCTCAGGACCTTTTCCATATCAAGGATAAAGAGCACCTTTTCACCGATTCTGAGCACGCCGGTGACGCTTTCATTGGAATAGATGTCAATGTACTTATTGGGCGCTTCAATGGCATCCCAGGTGATCTGATGGAT
Source organism: Desulfovibrio sp. (assembly GCA_017613715.1). GTDB lineage: Bacteria > Desulfobacterota > Desulfovibrionia > Desulfovibrionales > Desulfovibrionaceae > Desulfovibrio. Next base: position 25,790 of record JAGADH010000044.1, read on the forward strand.
ATTGGCCACGTTGGAGACGAGAAAGGCCGACTGCACACTGCAGAATTCTGTGACAATAACTTTATTGTTGGGATTGGGGATCATTTTCTTGCCCATCCAGGAGGCAAGATCAAGAATGGGTAGAACATTGCCGCGCAGATTAAAGGTACCGAGCACAGAAGGATCGGCCTGGCTGGGAAGACTGGTTATGCTGGGTTCCCGGATGATACTAACGACCTTGGCAACATTGATGCCGTAATGGCCAACATAGGAGGAGCCATCAGGCATCTCTTCCTCGATGAGGAATTCAATAATTTTCAGCTCGTTATTATGATCCTGGGTCAACAGATTCTGGCTCATGGCATTCCCACCCTGTAAAAACTCCATCTTCACCTGTCTATCGGCGAAGCGCAGCATTTCTTAAGGGGGCTTGTCGACTTAGTCAGACGCTTCCCGCTTCGGACAGAAGCTTTGCATCGCACAGTCCCCACAGAGCGGACGCCTGGCTTTGCAGATCTCTCGCCCGAACCAGACCATGCGGTGATTGATATTACCCCACTCTTCTCTGGGAAAAAGCGGCAGAAGATCCTGCTCGATCTGGCCTGGCTCTCTTGCCTCAGTCAAACCAAGGCGATAGCTGATGCGCTTGACGTGAGTGTCAACGGCAAGGCCCTCATTAATGCCAAAGGCGCCAAAAAGCACTACATTGGCTGTTTTGCGGGCAACGCCAGCCAGCGTTACCAGCTCGCCCAAGGTTCTGGGAACCGCACCGCCGAAGACTTCACAGATCCTCTGAGCCGCAAGCCTGAGATTTTTCGCCTTGTTGTGAAAAAAGCCAGCAGGCTTAATCAGCGTTTCCAGATCATGCTGGTCAGCAGCGGCAAGCTCACGCGGACCGGGCCAGCGGGCAAAAAGTGCTGGCGTCAGGCTATTGACACGGGCATCCGTGCATTGGGCCGAGAGAATGGTCGCCACAAGGAGCTGCCAGGGATTATTGGCCACAAGATTCGTTTTTGGCTTGGGATAGCGCGCACGCAGGACTTGAAGCACCTGTTGGGCACGCTGCTTGAGCTGAGAGGAACTCATCATCACCAGTCCGCAGAATTGACAAAGGTACGCACTTCGCCATCGACAAGAAAGGACTGTGCAGAAATCGGACGCGGCACCTGATAGGTCAAATAGAAGGGATCCGTGGAAAAAAGCTGATTGTTTTCCACAAGAAAATGCAGGTCCACAAGTTTGTGCAAAACCTCGTGCACATCGTCGGTTGTCAAAAGAAGCCTGCTGGCAATCCAGGCTTCCTCATGTTGAGGCGCATTACAGACACAGATGAGCACTCGGCGTTCAAAGGAGCTAAGGCTGGACCAGGCGGGCAGAGGTGGCACAGGCAGGCGAGAAGATGTGGCAAGTCTTGTCCAGAGCTGATCAAAGGATTTTCTGCGGCCAAAATTTTTACGCGGGCAGACGCCACGAAGCTTGGGCCAGCTCGTAATAAAGGTTTCCTGCCCAAGCCAGAAGACAAAATCCTCACGTCTGGCACTGGCTATGGCGCGAACCAGAAGACCGTCTTCATCGGCTTCACCTTTAAGAATATGCATACGCCATGCTTCAGGACTTAAATCGCAGGAAACACCTTCCATACTTCGCAAAAAGTCAGGCCACGCCTTACTCGTAACACTCTCGCCCAGCAACAAGCGGGCATTCTGGGTTGCGGGAATCCAGTGCAAGGACTGTTCAGGGAGATCGTTGCTCATGCGGAACTCTCTGGGCGAAAGGTGAGACAGCTGATAGGCTGCGAGGCGTTAGACTAGCCTGAATCCTTTGCTCTAGCAAGCAGAAAGGATGATGAGCCTTGCTATTGTTCCCCCTTTCCCCTACAAAGAAGTGCGGGACAAAGTCCCGATATTCAAGAAGGAAGCGTGCAAAGCTATGGCAAAATACCGTTTTATTCCCGACTTGCAGCAGGATGAACTGAACGCCATTCAGCTCCAGGGCCTGCGTTGGACCATCCGTCAAGCGCAAAACAGCCCGCAGTACCGAAACATCCTTGGCTCAGTCAGTCCTGAGGACATGCGAAGCCTTGACGATCTGCGCCTTCTGCCGACATGCGATGTGGAAGATTTGCGCCGCGGCTATCCGTTACCGCTGCTCTGCGTGCCAGAACACGATGTTGTGCGCATTCACGCTTCAAGTGGCACCACGGGCAAACGCAAGATTCTCGCCTATACCAAGAATGATACGGAAACACTGGCTTTGCAGATGGCCCGCTGTTTTGAATTGGCTGGTCTTGGCCCTTCAGACCGTCTGCAGGCCGCTGTTGGTTATGGCTTGTGGACAGCTGGCGCAGCCTTTCAGTCCGGCAGCGAAAAACTGGGTATGCTGACTATTCCCGTTGGGCCGGGCAATCTGGAAATGCATCTGCAGCTTTTACAGGACCTTGGCGCCACCTGTTTCGGGGCAACAGCCTCCATGGCCCTGCTTCTGGCTGAAGAAGTGGAACGTCTCGGCCTGCTTGATAAAATCCGTCTCAAACGCATGATCTGCGGTTCAGAAACACGCAGTGAAAAAATGCGCCTGGCCATTGAATCGAAACTTGGCCTGCATGGCAGCTACGATATAGCCGGCATGACGGAAATGTACGGCCCGGGCACGGCCATTGACTGTGATGCCCATGAAGGACTGCATTACTGGGCTGATCTCTTCATTATTGAAATTCTCGATCCCACAAGCCTTGAGCCTGTACCTGACGGAGAGATCGGGGAAATGGTCGTCACCAGCCTGCGCAAGGAAGCAGTACCCCTGATCCGCTACCGCACCCACGACCTCTGCCGCAAAATTCCCCGCACCTGCTCCTGCGGACTCACTATGCCCATGCACGATAAGATCCTCGGCCGCTCCGACGACATGCTCATCTATCGCGGTGTCAACATCTATCCGGGTCAGTTTGTGGATGTCATCGCGCACTATCCGGAACTCGGCGGCGAATATCAGGTTGAGCTGACACGCGACGAACACGCCGTTGATCATCTGACACTCTCAGTGGAACGCGCCAAAAACGTGCAGGCAGACGGCGATCGGGCTCTGGCCCAGACCATCGCAGAGGATCTGCACAAAAGCATTCTGGCCCGCATGGACGTCGTGGTTGTGGACTACGCAACACTGCCAAGAACCTTCAGCAAATCCAAGCGTGTCATCGACCGTCGGGAAGACTAAGCGGAGCTCACATGGCCGTCATACTGGGGACTGCAGGACATATTGATCATGGCAAGACCCGCCTTGTGCAGGCTTTGACCGGCATTGACTGCGACCGGCTGAATGAGGAAAAGCGCCGCGGCATCACCATTGATCTGGGCTTTGCCTGGCTCGACCTGCCCAATGGCGAAAAACTCGGCATCATTGATGTGCCGGGCCATGAACGCTTTGTGCACACCATGGTGGCCGGAGCCTTTGGCATTGACCTGGTCATGCTGGTCATTGCCGCCGACGAAGGCATCATGCCGCAGACCAGGGAACACCTTGAGATCTGTTCTCTGCTGGGGGTGCGTGAAGGCCTGGTGGCACTCACCAAAACCGACATGGTGGAAAGCGACTGGCTTGCCATGGTCACCGAAGAGGTCAAAAGCTTTCTTCAGGGCAGCTTTTTGGAAAAGGCACCGGTTTTTCCGGTCTCTTCGGCTACAGGGCAGGGCCTGCCCGAACTCAAAGCGTATTTGCAAAACAAAGCCGCCAATCTCCCTAAAAAAGAGGCCTGTGACATTTTTCGCCTGCCTGTTGACCGCGTCTTTTCCCTGCACGGCCATGGCACGGTCGTCACAGGCACCGTACTCTCGGGCTCGCTCTCGACAGACGAAGCCTGTGTGGTCATGCCAGGCGAAAGACAGTCTCGAGCTCGTTCCATTGAACGCCACGGCCAAAGCACTGAGACCATTTATCCTGGTTCGCGCTGTGCCATCAATCTGCAGGGAATAGAAAAACAGGATATTCATCGCGGACAGACCATCACCAAGCCTGGTCAGCTCTATGCCAGTCAGCGCTGGCTGCTCAGGGTCGAAGCCCTTGCCTCAGCGCCCTTTGCCCTCAAGCAGCGCGCTGAATACCATTTTCACCACGCCAGCAAGGAATGTACGGCAAGACTGGTCTTTCGCGACCGTCAGCATCTCGCACCAGGTGACAGTGCCTTGGCGGAAGTACTCTTCACAGAACCCATGTGTGGCGTCTTTGGCGACCGCTGCGTACTGCGCGGAAGTTCGCCTCTGCGCACCCTGGCAGGCGCCAGTATCCTCTCCCCGCTCCCCCCCATTTGGCCAAAAAAAATCAAAACCGAAGAGCTCGTCCAGCGCTGGCTGAGTCTGCCTGAAAAAGCCAGACAGACACAGCACGTCGAGGCCTTTGTCCTGGAATGCCTTGATCTTTTTGGCCTGCCGGGAGCAAGCTTCTCAGAACTGCGTGTTCTCACAGCCCTTGACTCCAAACACCTCAATCAAAGCCTTGAAAAACTGAGCTCACGCGGCGACATTGTGCTCTATGACCGTGAAACACGCGCCTGTCTGGCCAAAAGCCATTTTGCCAAGCTTTCTCAAGACTGTCTTCAGCGTGCCGAGCTTCTGCATAAAAAAGCGCCGCTGATGCCCGCTTTTGCCAAAGATGCCCTGCTTGGACCCTGGTGTGAGCAGCTGCCCAAAAAACTCACCAACAAGGTCACTGAGCAGCTGATCAAAGAACAGCTCCTCTGCGTTGAAGGTGAAGGCCTGCGTCTGGCAAGCCACGTTGTGACATTGGCCAGTGACACTCAGGATCTGCGCGATACGATTCTCAAACGCCATCGTCAGGGGGGGCTTACACCACCCAATTATAAAGATGTTCTGGAAGAGCTGGGCATTACCGAAAAAGACGCCGCTGCTGTTCTGGCCCTTTTGTGCAAAAACGGCGAGCTTGTACGGGTCAAGGACGGACTCTACTACGCCAGGGAAGCGCTTTGCGAGATCCAGGACAAGGTCAGAGCATGGTTTGGCAGTCATGAGAGTCTTGACATTACTGGCCTCAAAAGCCTTTTGGGTATTTCCCGCAAATACCTCATTGCTCTGCTCGAGTTCTTTGACAATAGTCATTTTACTGTGCGCGTAGGTGATAAACGCACTCTGCGCAAAACAGGCAGTTAGACCGTGCACCGCCAAGCCATTGCCAAAAGCCTCTTTCTTGACTGTCTGCCCCTGCATCGCCAGGGGGAACACTTTACCTGTGCTTCCCTCAGGTATCTCTACAACTGCCTTGTGCAGGCCCAAAGCTATCTTGTGGGCACAGTAGAAGAACTTACCGCTCTGCGCCTGAGTGATCCGCCTCCAAGCCTTTTTGATTTTGCCTGTGAGCAGGAGACAGAGGATCTGGGACTACCCAAGGCTCTGAACGCCAAAAGTCAGCTCAAAGCATTGCCGGCCCCGCATCTCTATGTGGAGGTTGCCACCGAAGAAAAGGAGGGACTGGCAGCGCTTCTGACCTGTGCACGCGCCCTGGGCCTTGAAATGTATATTTTCCGTTATCAACAAGCTCACCAGCGCTGGCTCTGGCCCTTTATGGGCATGCGCTACGGACCAAGCGTCAATGATCTGGCCCACATCGCTGTCCTTGATCCGCGTACATTGTCCAAAATGTCGCCAAACGCCCAAAAAGCCTTAATTCAGGAGCATGCCAGTCAGGCAGGACTTTTCATCGCTGCCCTGCAAGGCATCAGAGATGGTTTGTGGGAACCGCAGGTCACAGCAAAGGATCTACGATCTCACAAAAGAAACACAGCACCCGTTTCACCCTCATCCTTTGCCCAACGATCACGCCGTCAGCACAAAAAACGTGGACCAACCAAGGGCTCGGTCAGATTCTGACCGCCAAAGGAGCGAACATGGACAATTGCCTCTTCTGTGCCATTGCCAACGGAACCATTCCGTCACAAAAGATCTTCGAAAGCGATAATCTCTACGCCTTTTTAGACATAGCCCCGGCCAATAAAGGGCATGCCCTGCTCATTCCCAAAGCTCACTGTTCTGATCTCCTGGGGCTTGATCCTGCTCTTGGCCAGGAAATTTTCGAAGCCATGCAGCGTATCGCACGAGCCGTTGTTTCCGTAACAAACGCCCAGGGCTTCAATATCATACAAAACAACGGACGTGCCGCAGGACAGGAAATCGACCATCTGCACTGGCATATTATTCCCCGCTTTGACAGCGATGGCCTTACGCTCTGGCGACAGGGAAAATACGACGCAGAAGAGGAAATGGTTCGGCTGGCCACGGCCATACGCGTGCAAATAGTGTGAACTTCCACAGATCTCTAAGAACTCAAGGGTGTACGGAGAAAACGGTGTTTTCTCCGTACACCCTTTAACACTGCCTTTTTCCGCTTGGGCTACTATTCCCTGGCAGAGAAGAGCTCAGTTTGAGTCTCGCAGGTTCTCCCTCTCCGTGCAGCCTTCCCTGCAAAGACCAGCAAGCATCAAGAGCCCTGCCTTCTGAATCCAATTTTACAAATTTTTTACTCTTAGTAAGCTAAGCCAATTTCATTCAGTTTATTGCTGAAAGACCGGAAAAATATCGAGAAAAAACACATTTTTGTTCAAAAACTCCATATTTGCCAAAACAAAATCTCCCTTTTCCCACAGATCAATGCTCAAAAGCGCGCCAAGGGCATGGATTCAGCAAGATAAACACCATGCTGCGTCACGACAGCGCGAAAAACCGCGATCTCAACGCCGCAGTGCCTGGCCCTGCTCAAAAGCGCGGCATAGTCTGGATCAATGAAGTCGGCAGGCGCAAAACAGTGTCCTCCTGGATGCTGCACAAGATAAAACATTGCTGCGCGCATGCCCTCTGCAAGAATCTGCATCAGCGTTTTCAGATGCTTTTGAGCACGAAGACTCTGGGCATCGGGAAAACAGGCCAGATCATCCTCCACAAGGGTCACATTCTTGCATTCTACCCAAAGATCAGGCTTGCCTGCAGCAAAAAAATGCGCATCAAGCCGACTATCCCCCCAAACCGCCTCGCGTTGACAAGCCGTATAGCCACGGGCAAAGGGCAGAAGCTGCTGCTTAAAGGCTGCCTGCAAAAGACGATTGGGCATCTGGGTATTCACGCCGACCCAGCCGCAGCCATTCTGCTCAACAGCTTCAAGCGTATAGGCGAGCTTTCGCTTGGGATTGCCTGATCTTGTCAGAAGCACAGGCGATCCCTGCCGGGTCAGTCCGAGCATGGCACCGGAATTATTGGTATGAGCCCAGACAGTCCCGCCGTTGCTCAGAGCAATTTCCACACTGAAGCGCTTGACGCGCCTGATCAGGCGGCCTTCAAGACAGGGACCGTCATAGGCGACAAAGGCTTGATGAGGCTTTTCCATGGAAGCGCCCCCTTGACAGAACGTGGCAGGATCTGCGTTTTTCTTGTCTTTTTGCCTTGCCAGTGCTATTTAGCGCCTAGTTCGTAAGCTTTTTTGCCCACTCAAGCCAGGAGCTGGCCATGCAGATTTCCGACCGCCTCAAAAGCATTCAACCTTCCTTGACCCTAGCTGTCAACAGTAAAGCCCTTGAGCTCCGCGCCAAGGGCGTTGATATTATCAGCCTGGCTGTGGGTGAGCCAGATTTCCCCACACCGAAGCACATCTGTGAGGCGGCCAAAAAGGCCATAGACGAGAATTTCTGCCGCTATACCCAGGTTCCGGGCATCCCTGAGCTGCGCAAAGCCGCGGGTGACTATTTTGCGCGCGAACACAAGGTGCCCGTAGCTCCGGAGTCCATTGTCATTGGCGCAGGCGGCAAACACTGCATTTACAATTTTTTGCAGGCTTTTCTCAATAACGGTGACGAGGTCCTCATTCCTGCACCTTACTGGCTGAGTTACCCTGATATGGTGCAACTGGCCGGCGGCGTGCCGGTCCTGGTCAAGGCAGGCGCCGAGCAGAACTTCAAAGTCAGCTGCGAGATGCTGGATCGCGCGGTAAGCCCCAAAACCAAACTTCTGATTCTCAATTCTCCGAGTAATCCCACAGGCGCTGTCTATAGCCAGGAAGAGTTCTCCAAGATCATGGACTGGGCTTTAGCGCGCGGACTCTTTGTTCTTTCTGACGAAATTTACGAACAGCTTGTCTATACTGGTTCACAGTCGCCAAGTGCCGTGACCTGGTTTGCCAAAAAGCCTGAACAGGTGGCCATTTTAAACGGTTTATCCAAAAGCTTTGCCATGACCGGCTGGCGCGTTGGCTTTCTCTGCGCCCATCCCGATCTGATCAAAAAGATCTCCGCCATGCAGGGCCACAGCACCTCCAATATCTGCTCCATCGCCCAAAAAGCAGCCCTGGCAGCCCTGACAGGCCCCATGGACTGTGTTTATGCCATGCGCGAGGCCTTTCAACGCAGGCGTGATCTGGCCTATGCCACGGTTGCCAACTGGCCCGGCATAGTCTGCCCCAAACCCGACGGCGCTTTCTATCTCTTCTGCGATGTGCACAGCGTCTACGGAGAGCGCGTGCACAACTCCACCGAGCTTTGTACCTACCTTTTGGAAGAGGCCCATGTAGCGCTGGTGCCTGGCGCCGCTTTCGGTGACGACACCTGCATCCGCTTCTCCTATGCTGTGGCGGACGATGTCCTGCAACGCGCCTTAGCGCAAGTTGGCAAGGCTCTGGCTGCTTTGCAAACAAAGTAAGGAGAAGGCCATGGCGAACGACAACGCAGACTCCCTGATCATTGGGCTGGCAGGACTTGGCACTGTAGGAGGCGGGCTTGTGACGCTTTTGCAGTCCAACCGTGACATCATTGAACGACGTTGCGGCAAAAAAATCGTCCTGAAGCGCGTACTCGTGCACAATTTACAAAAAAAACGCCATGTGACCCTTGCCAGCGGCACTGAGGTCACCGATGATCTGACCAGGCTCACCGACGATCCTGAAATTGATGCCATCGTCGAGGTCATTGGCGGCCAAACCACAGCGCAAACCCTCATTGACCGGGCTCTGGATCACGGCAAGCACATTGTCACAGCCAATAAGGCGCTGCTTGCCGAAAGGGGGCTGCCCCTCTTTGCCAAAGCCAAGGAAAAAAACCGCATTCTTCGCTATGAGGCCAGTGTGGCTGGTGCCATTCCCATTGTGCAGGCTTTGAAGGACAGCCTGGCCTCCAATCATATCCACTCGCTTTTGGGTATTTTAAACGGCACAAGCAATTATGTCCTCTCCCAGATGACGGCCGATAATCTCGATTTTGCCACAGCCCTCCAGCAAGCCCAGGACAAGGGCTATGCCGAAGCCGACCCATCGCTGGATATTGATGGCTTCGATTCAGCCCACAAGCTGATTCTGCTCATCCGTTTGGCCTTCGGTGTGCACTACGATTTCTCCAAGCTGCCCATTCAGGGCATACGCAACCTTTCAGCCATGGATATCCGCCTGGCCAATCAGCTTGGCTATCACATCAAACTGATCGGCTCAGCCAAAGCGGCAGGCAAAAGCGACCACGAAATCGAAGCCGGCGTTTTTCCTGCCCTTGTCTCGCATTCCTTCCTTCTGGCCAGAGTGGAAGGAGCCTTCAATGCCATCCACATTAAGGCCGATGCCGCCGGCTCGCTCTTTTTCCACGGCCGTGGAGCCGGTGACCTGCCTACAGCCAGTGCGGTTTTGGCGGATCTTTTGGCCGTAGCGCGTGAAGAATATCCCAATAATACAGGTTTTGCTCTTGATCTGCCCAAGGCCGAAATTTTCCCTGAAGCCGAAAGCTCTTCATGCTACTATATGCGGCTGATGGTGGACGATGCACCTGGCGTGCTCAGAGATATTGCCGGCTGCATGGCAGCCGAGGGCATCAGCATGAGCCATGTCATGCAGAGAACACAGGACGGTTTCAGTGAGGTGCCGCTGGTGCTCATGACCCATGAAACCACAGAATGCGCCATGCAAAAAGCCAAGCAAGCCATTTCGGCCAAACTGCATCCCAGAGAAATGGTTTCCTTCAAGGTGCTCGCATAAATGGCCAGTCTGTGGCGGAAAGCGCGCGAGCGGGGTCTCACCCTTGGCAATATCGCAAGCTATCTTTCTCTCACAGGCATGCGTCTTGGCGGGGAGATACTGGGGACTCTTGCCATCAGGCTCAAAGCGCGTCTTCTTGGCATCAGCCTTGGCAGCGGGGTCACAGCCCATGGGCCTGTCGGTCTCTTGCGCTGGCCTGGCGGACGCATTGCCATTGGCCATAACGTGCACTTTATTTCCTCCTGGCGCAGGTCCACAGCTGCGACACTCTATGCGCCAGTACGTCTGCGCGTCTTTGGTCCTGGCGCGGTGATCGAGATCGGAGACGGCTGCGAGCTTTCCGGCACCTCCATCACTGCCCGCTCTCAGACTATCCGCCTGGGTAGGCAAGTGCTCATGGGCCCCAACTGCGTCATTGTTGACAGTGACTTCCACGCCCCCTGGCCTGCCCATCAGAGAAGTTCGAACCCTGGCTATGCACGCGACCGGGCTGTCTGTATCGACGATTACGCCTGGATCGGCATGCAGAGCCTGATCTTAAAAGGCGTCCACATTGGCCGCGGAGCCATTATCGGCGCAGGCAGTGTCGTGACGCACGATATTCCAGCCATGTGCGTTGCCTGCGGCAATCCCTGCCGCGTGGTCAAAAGCGCGCCTGAGAGTGAATGTGCATGAGCGTTGCCCAGTATGTGGAAACGGTTCTGCAAGCACCTGAGCTCAGACTGCAAATCACCGATCATCGCGTTCTTCCGGCCCGTGCCGCCCAGTACAGCCCAGTGCACAATCCCTGGCCCCGTGCCATCCAAAATCTGCTTGATGGCCGCGGCATCCGCCTCTATTCGCATCAGGCACTTGCCACCGACCACCTCCGTGCAGGCCACTCCGTAGTCGTCAGCACTCCTACAGCCAGCGGCAAAAGCCTGATCTATACCCTGCCTGTGCTTGAACAATGCCTCTTAGACTGCGATGCCCACGCTCTCTTCCTTTTCCCCTTAAAAGCCCTGGCCCAAGATCAGCTGCAGTCCTTCCGACAGTTCACCTCGTCCTGGCCCAAGGATGCCCAGCCCACCGCAGCCCTTTACGACGGCGATACCGCCGAGCATGAGCGCCGTAAAATCCGCCGCGATCCCCCCCGTGTCCTCATCACCAATCCCGAAATGCTGCATCTTGGCATTCTGCCCTGGCATGCACAATGGACATCCTTTCTGGCAGGCCTGCGTACCATTGTGGTTGACGAAGCCCATACCTACCGCGGTGTCTTCGGCAGCAATATGGCCCAGGTTTTTCGCCGCTTAAATCGCATTGTACGGCGCTACGGTGTGGACCCGCTCTATGTGCTGTGCACGGCAACAGTAGGCAATCCAGGTGAACTGGCAAGCCTGCTGACAGGCGCCCATACAGCTCCCGTGGTCATCGAGCAATCGGGCGCCCCCCAGGGAGCACGCCACTTCATCTTCATCGACCCCACCCTTGCACCGTCAACAGTGGCCATCGACCTGCTCAAACTGGCCCTCGCCCACAAGCTGCGCACCATTGTCTACTGTCAGTCACGCAAAATGACTGAACTGATCAGCCTCTGGGCCTCCCATTCGGCAAGCCGAGAGCAGCGATCGCACATTTCCTCCTACAGAGCAGGCTTTTTACCGGAGGAACGACGCCAGATTGAAGCCAAAATGGCCTCAGGTGAACTGACCTGTGTTGTCACAACCAGCGCGCTTGAGCTTGGCATTGATATCGGCGGACTCGATGTCTGTATTCTCGTAGGCTATCCTGGTACCGTGATGAGCACCTTACAGCGCGGCGGACGCGTTGGCCGTGCCAGTCAGGAATCGGTGGTCATCCTTCTTGCTGCTGAAAACGCCCTTGACCAGTATTTTATCCATAATCCCGACGATTTCTTCAGCCGTCCCCCTGAAAAAGCCGTTCTCAACCCGGAAAACGAAATCATTGCCGAACGCCACCTTGAATGCGCAGCCCAGGAAATGCCCTTAAGCCTAAGCGAAGCCTGGCTTGAGAATGCTGGCGAGCAAAAGGCGCTCAGGCATCTCCTCGACCAGGGCCGCCTCTTTCCCTCCAAGGATGGACAGACCTATCTCACCTCCCGCAAAAATCCACAGCGAGACATTTCACTGCGCAGTGGCGGTCAGTCCTGCCTCATTGAAGATCAGAACGGCCATCTGATCGGTTCTCTGGACACCTTCAGGGCCTGGCACGAGGCCCATCCGGGCGCAGTCTATCTGCACCATGGCCATACCTATCTTGTGCAAAGCCTTGATCCTGCCCGCGGCCGCATTGTGGTGCATGAAGACAAGGTGCCCTGGTTCACGCGCGTACGCGCACAAAAAAGTACCAATATCCTTGAAGAGTATCAGCGCCAGAGCCTTGGCCGCTGCCTCGTCTGCCGGGGGAAGCTGCGCATCACCGATCAGATTACTGGTTTTGAACGCCGTTCCAATTCTGGCAACCGCCTGCTCGACTTCAAAAATCTTGAGGTACCGCCGCAGATTTTTGAAACCGAGGGAATCTGGTACATTATTCCTGAAAGCATCCGCCTCTGCCTGGAGGAGCAGTTCTACCATTTCATGGGCTCCATCCATGCCACAGAACATGCCATTATCGGCCTTCTACCACTGCAGGTGATGGCCGACCGCAACGATTTTGGCGGCATTTCAACGCCCCTGCATCCGCAGGTCGGCTTATCCTGCGTCTTTATCTACGATGGTATTCCGGGCGGAGCAGGACTGACGCGAGAAGCCTTTGGCAGTTCCCGTGCCATCCTGCAGGATACCTGCAAGGTCATTGCCCAGTGCCAGTGCTTTGACGGCTGTCCCTCCTGTGTGCACTCGCCCAAATGCGGCTCGGGCAATCGACCCATCAGCAAACAGGGAGCTCTTGTTCTGCTCAAGGAATTGCTGAAACCTGGCCATGAAGGCGATGAACTCGCCAAGACGCTGACCATCACCCCGCCCGTGGATTATCAGCTGCAGCCAGCACAGCGCAAGCCTGCGGAGAGCCCGCCTGTGGCCAGTCTAGAAGTGTCAGACAAAGCGCCTGAGCATTATCTCGTCTTTGACGTGGAAACACGGCGCTCAGCCAAGGACGTCGGCGGCTGGAACTATGCGGAAAAAATGGGTATCAGTGTCGCCGTAGTCTACGACAGCCTTGAAGACCGTTTTTTCCACTATGAGCAGGATGAACTGGAGGAACTTTTCAAACGCTTTGGCCAGGCCGAGCTCATTGTGGGCTTCAATAGTCTGCGTTTTGATTACCGCGTCCTGCAGCCTTTCACCTCCTTAGACCTTTTCAGTCTGCCAAGTCTTGATCTGCTGCATGAAATCTACGCAAGACTGCATTACCGCATTTCCCTTGACTCGCTTGCTCACACAACCCTTGGGGCCAGCAAAAGTGCTGACGGTCTCCAGGCGCTCAACTGGTGGAAAGAAGGCAAAATCGACGAAATTGCCAAGTATTGTGAGCAGGATGTCTCTCTCACTCGCGACCTCTACCGTTATGGCCTTGGCCAGGGCCATCTTTTTTTCCAAGCCAAATCAGGCCAAAAAGTGCGCGTGGATGTGGACTTTTCCACGCCAAAACCTAAGGAATAATTGATGAACGCTGTCTTCACCGATCATATCCGTTTCGACAAAGAGGCTTGGCAGCTTCAGCTGCTGGATCAGCGCAAACTCCCAAGCCATGAAGAGTACGTAATCTGCTCTACTCTCAGGCAGGCTATCTCTGCCATCCAAAACATGGTTGTACGCGGAGCCCCGGCCATCGGGGTCACGGCAGGCTTTGCCGCGGTTCTTGCGGCACGCGAAGTCCTTGCCGAAACCCAGGACAGTCAGCTCTTTACCACAACTCTTGAAAATCGCCTGCATGAGCTCTCGCAGGCCAGACCCACTGCCGTCAATCTCTCTTGGGCTGTGAATCGCCTGAGAAGAGTTCTGAGACAGCACCAAGATGAGCCACCTAAGAAGATTCTCGAACTCTTTCTCGACGAAGCCCTGAATATGCAGGCAGAAGATATTCGCATCTGCCAGTCCATTGGTGCCAACGGAGGATCGCTCTTAAACGATGGAGACTGTGTTTTGACCCACTGCAATGCCGGAGCCTTGGCCACAGCAGGCTTTGGTACCGCGCTCGGGGTCATTCGCGGAGCCATTGCTCAGGGGAAGAAAATTTCCGTCATAGCCGATGAGACGCGCCCCTTTTTGCAGGGTGCGCGCTTAACCTGCTGGGAACTGGCCAGGGATCAAATCCCCGTGACCCTGGCCTGCGACAATGCCTGTGCGCTGCTCATGCAGCAAGGTCGCATACAATGTGTGGTTGTGGGCGCAGACCGCATCGCCGCCAATGGCGATACCGCCAATAAAATCGGTACCTTTGGCTGCGCGCTGCTCGCCAAGCACTTTTCCATACCCTTCTATGTGGCAGCCCCGCTCTCGACCATTGATCTCTCTCTGACCGACGGCTCGGCTATTCCCATTGAAGAACGCCCGGCAGAAGAGGTTTCCCATATTTTTGGCCAGCCCATCACGCCAAGTGACGTTGCGGTCTTCAATTATGCCTTTGATGTGACCAAGGCTGAACTGATCAGCGCCATCATTACCGAAGTCGGCGTTTTGCGTCCTCCCTATGCCTCATCCATTGCCTGGGCATTTACCAAAGGCCTGCTCCAGTAACGCACAGCAAACGAACCCCCGGCAAGACAGATCATCATGCCTAGAACACTCTTTCTCACGAAGAAAAACGGCTCAAGCCACGGTCTCACGGTCCACTGGCAGGAGTGGGATGTGCCAGACGCTCATCTCTCCCTGCCGGCTCTGGTGGCCCGCGATCTTCTGGACATCCGCACAGAGCATGCCAGCTGGGCCTACAATATGGGTAAGCTCCCCATCAACGGCGTAAGCTTGGCAGAACATTTGACCATCTATGGGCGCCTTTCCATGTGGTGGTGCTCGCTGCTCTATGAACGCCATCCCAAGATGACACCCTGCCTCTACACGCTTTTTCGCCTGCGCGCTTTGGAAAAGCTCATGGATGCGGAAGACATCAATGTCTGTCTGACAGATCTCGACGATCCTCAGGTTCTGCAGGTTCTTAAGGATTTTTGCCAGAAAACCGGACGTCGTTTGACCTGCCTTTCTGCCGGGAGAGTGCCCAAAACAGGATCCTTGCTCAAAAGGCTCTATCAGGCTCTGCCGGCACCCTTACGGGCCTTGTTGCGGGGCCTGCACTGGCTAGTGACCATCAAGCGCCACTTCCCAAGGGCCAAACTGAGCCCCAGGCAGGACTGCGCCAGTATTGTCACCTATTTTCCCAATATCGATCTTGACAAAGCCAAAGCTGGTCGCTTTGTCTCCCACTATTGGGAAAATCTCCATAGCCTGATTAGCCAACAGCACAAATACGCCATACGCTGGCTCTTGATTCGTTTTCCTTCCCCGCAGCTTGATCTCCAGGCCTGCCGCGATCTTTGCAAGACTTTTGCAAAGCGGGGAGAGGACGGCATCTCCTTCCACTACCTCGAAGAATTCCTGAGCCTCGGGGATCTTGTGCGTACCGCTGGACACTATCTCAGACTCGCCAGAACAAGCCGCAAACTTGAAAGAAGCTTTTTTGCCCATTGCCATTTTGCTGGCTCGCAGCTGAACTTCGCGCCTCTCATCGCTTCCGACTGGCAGGAATCGTTCAGAGGCTGGCGCTGTCTCGAACGCTGCCTGATGGCTTTGGCCTTTGACCGCTATGTTGAAGAGACAGGCCCCGTAGCATGGACCATCTTCCCCCTGGAAAACTGCCCATGGGAACGCATGCTGACCTATGCCGTCAAGGCCCGGCAGGCAGGTCCGGTTTACGGTATTCAGCACTCAACCATCCGTCCAACGGATCTGCGCTATTTTAATGACAGCCGTATTTTTCAGGACAGCAGTGTTCCCACACCCGATCTGCTCTGCCCCAATGGCCAAAGTGCCGCGAGCCAGTGGCTTTGCGCCGGGGTGCCGCCAGAGCGTCTCTACACCGTTGAAGCCCTACGCTATGGCTATCTTGCCAAAGCACGGACAAAAAAACTGCCGAAAGCCAAAACCAAAACACTGCTCCTGGTGACCAGCTTTTTTGCCGATGAAACCCAGGAACATCTCAAGCTCTTTGTGCAGGCCTATGCAGCCGGGCTTTTTGCAGGCTTGGACTGCCTCATCAAACCGCATCCCTATCTTGACCCACGCCCCTTCCTTCCCAAGGATCTTCTTGCCAAAATCAGCATTGGCTCTCTGCCTCTGCCAAACTACTGGCAGAAAAACATTCTTGTCTGGGCCTCCAATTCCACCACAGCGGTGCTTGAGGCGGCCATGCTGGGACTGCCTGTGGCCTGCATGCAATCAGGCCGCGACTTTGATCTCTCGCCCATTCAGAATATTCCAGGCCTTGTGCGCACAGCCAGTCTGGCTGATGTCAAGACCATGCTGGCCACGGCAGCACCGTTAAACATCGACGAAGACTATCTATGCCTTGACCCCTTGCTTTCCCGCACAGCACATCTGCTTTTTGCTGAGCAGGAGAAATGAGCAGACCAAAACCCTGCTGCGCATGGCGTTGTGAGAGAGCATACGGCAGAACAAAAGCCAAAAAAAAGCCCCTGAGCATCAGGGGCTTTTTTTTGGGCTTCAGAACAAACTATTCGTTTGTAGCATTCTCACTGTCTTCCTGAGCGGCTTTCAAAAGATCGCCCAGATTCTGTCCGCTTTCCTGAGGTCCAGCATGGAATTCCTTCGGCTTGCGGCTTTCTTCATCACGGATTTGCTTGATGGAAAGGCCAAGACGACGTTCTTCAGCGCTGACATGAATAACCTTGGCTTCAATTTCCTGGCCTTCCTTATAGGTCTCCTGAGGCACAGGCTTGCCTTTCTTGCCTCCGCTCAGTTCGGAAATGTGCACAAGGCCTTCAATGCCGTCCTCAACTTCCACAAAGAGGCCGAAGTCGGTGATATTGGTGATCACACCCTTGACGGTTGTGCCTTCAGGATAGGTCTCAGGCACATGGGCCCAGGGATCATCAGCCAGCTGTTTGATACCAAGGGTGAACTTCTCGCTGTTCTGATCAACGGTCAGCACCTTAGCCTGGACGGTATCACCAACTTTGTAGAGTTCATTGGGATGGCGGATCTTGCGTGTCCAGGAAATATCGGAAACGTGGATCAGACCGTCGATGCCGTCTTCGATACCAATGAACATGCCGAATTCGGTAATATTCTTGATATCACCCTCAAGAATGGTGCCTTCAGGATACTTCTCAGCAACCAATTCCCAAGGATTGGGACGCACCTGCTTCATGCCCAGGCTGATACGCTTCTTCTCGCCGTCCACACCCAGGATGACCACTTCCACTTCATCGCCCACATGCACCATCTGAGAAGGATGACGCAGCTTACGTGTCCAGGACATCTCAGAGATGTGCACAAGACCTTCAACGCCGGGCTCAAGCTCCACGAAGGCACCGTAGTCCACAAGATTGGTAACTTTGCCCTGGCACTTCATACCTTCAGGATAGCGTTCGGTGATGTCCTTCCAAGGATCGGGCACAAGCTGCTTGAGGCCAAGGGAAACTTTATTGTTCTCCCGGTCAAAAGAAAGAACCTTGAGGGTCAGTTCCTGACCCATGGTGATCATTTCCCTGGGATGACGGATACGCTTCCAGCTCATGTCGGTGATGTGCAGAAGACCGTCGAGACCACCGAGGTCCACAAAAACACCGTATTCGGTGATATTCTTGGCCTTGCCGGTGACCAACTGACCTTCCTGCAGGGTGGAAAGCAGTTCCTTCCGCTTGCTGTCGCGCTCCTCTTCAAGAAGAACACGGCGTGAAACAATGACATTGCTGCGCCGACGGTTGATTTTCAGCACACGGAATTCAAATTCCTGATTAACCAGGGCATCCATGTCCGGAACAGGTCTCAGATCCACATGCGAACCGGGCAGGAAGGCTTCTACGCCGCCAATATTGACGGTATAGCCGCCCTTGATGCGATGCATAATCCGGCCTTTGATGACGCGCTCGTTCTCCTGCACTTCCTCGAGCTGATCAAAGACCTGCATGCGCTTGGCCCGTTCAAACGACAGCGTGATAGTACCGTCGTTTTCATTCTTGCGCACCACATAGACATCAATCTTGTCGCCGACCTTGATGTTCAGATTGCCGTCGGCGTCACGAAATTCAGCAGCGGGAATCTGCCCCTCTGACTTGAAGTTCACATCCACCAGCACGGTGTCGTCGTCCACGCGGACAACTTCGCCCTTGGTAATCGACCCCTCTTCGAGATCGCCAAATTCGGCGGTCATGTAATTTTCAAGGGCTGCTTCAAAATTGAGTTCTTCTTGTCCGCTATCCTTTTCTGCCATAGCCTTGCCTCCAAAAAAATCTTCCCGTTTTCACGGGTGGCGGGAACATAGCAGAAAAGCACTATAACGACAAGAAAAAATCGCCTTGTGATCTGCATCTGGCGAATTGTTGGCATCTGCCGGTCTGTCCAAAGCTTCGGCACAAGGCCAGGTGGCCTTCTGGGAAAATGCTGCCTCGCCGCAGGCAGACAAAACAGCGCTTTCAGCAGCCTCAGGACGACGCAGGCTTGTCACTGTCTTTGTTTTCCATACCCGCGCAAGCAGAAAAATCCAAGGTCATAACATCAACGGCGCGTTTGACAAGTTCAACAAGAGCCACGCGCCCGTCCTGGGGAAGTCTCTGCAGACATTCGGTCAGAACATGGTCATACAAATGCTGTTTTTCAAAATCCGTCAGAAAAAGAAAACTTACAGAACAGTTGAAAATTTTCGCAAAATCTTCAAGACGCGTCATCTTGGGCGCCATTTTGCCTTTTTCAATGCGCGACAAGGCGTCCTGGGTGATGCCTAGCTGACAGGCAAGATCCTTCTGGCTCAAATGAATTTTTTTTCTCTGTTCGGCAATATTATGACCTAAAACCAGAAGTATAGACACGGTCTCTACTCCTCATTGTTTTGTACTGTTTGCTCTGCCAAGCGTCAGTCTAAGCAGCTTGCGCAGTCCTGCGAAAAGGCAAGGCTCTGAAAACTAGGCGCGTCGCCCAAGAAAGTACCGGGAAAAAAACTCGACAAAATCGACAATGATTTCCTGCTTTGCTTGGGGTAGAGGCTTCAATAGGCTGCTGATTCTGGCAGCGTAGACCTGGGTAAACTCAGTTGGCCTGCAAAAAAGTTCACTTTCCGAGCAAGCAAGCTCTTTGGCGATTTTCTCGATCAGCATAGCTTTGGGAAAATTCTTGCCATGCTCAATACGCGACAGCGTGTCCTGCGTAATATTAAGCCTGTCGGCAAGCTCATTCTGTTGCAGTTGCAGCTTCTCCCGTCGGGCGGTCACGTTACGACCGAAGATCTTAGTCAGTGACACGTCTTGCGTCATAATACACTTCTTCAAAAAAAGAATGTTCTCTGCAGCTCAAAGCCAGGCAAGGGTCTCCTGACCGCATAGGATACGAAGAAGAACTTGCCCAGCAATCACACTGCAAACGAAATAAGGTCTTCCTACTGTAACGTTGAATCGATCTACAAAAACTATCGAAAAATTTTCTTAAACGAATTGCTATTCGTAATTTTTATTCCTTTTATCAGACAATAGCATAGAACACAAGCAACAAAAGGGAAAAATACGCTTTTTGTCTGTCTAAAATGCAAAAACTTCACGGCAACCCTGCTGAACAGGCCCTGATCAGGCAAA
>JAGADH010000045.1 GCA_017613715.1 Desulfovibrio sp.
AGGCATGCACACAAAAGACAGTGACAGTCTCCTTTTCTTAAAGCTTGTCAGGTTAGCACCGAGACAAAGATCACGAACGTCCTAGGGAAATTCATAGAGATTTTTTTATCTTCTCAAGCGTGGAAGCCAATGCATGCTGCATGGCCTCCAGCTCGTTTTTTGTCTGCAGCAGATCATCTGCCAGCCCGAGGGCAAGAAACGTCATCAAAACCTTATCCTTGCCCTGCCCCCCTGAAGCGCGCTGCTTTTGTTCAGCAAAACGCTCTTCAAGTAGCTGCGCAGCCTGACGTGCACGCTCAAGATTGGCTCCGCTCCTAAAAGAAATCTGTAAACCAAGAACATTCAGGACTTGCGAGGATTTCTCCATAATACGCTATTCCACCTGGTCATAATCCTGAATCGTAAGCAGGAGCCGATCCAGATGTTCCAAAGCCTTGGTACGTACAGTTTCCGCCTCTGCCAGGCAATCCGTCAGACTGCGATTTTTTTCTTCCAGAGCAGCGACGGTACTTCTCAGACCTTGCACCTGCACTCTCAGGCTTGAATTTTCAGCCTTCACCTGCGAGAGCTGATGCAGGAGAGCGTCCACCTGAGAGTCAAGCTGCTCTAAAATTTTCATACTCTTCTTCTAACACTCTGCCCATATCTTGGCAAGCGGGAAGCCAAGAAGCAAAGGCTAGGCATTATCAGTCTTCACCAGGCGCTGGGCATAGTTCTTCTGTTTTGCCCTGGCCACAGAAAGATTGTTGGCGGGTACGTCATGGGTAATGGTCGAGCCTGCTCCCACCAGAGCACCGGCACCAACGCTGACCGGAGCCACAAGCGCCGTATTGCTGCCGATAAAGGCCTGCTCGCCGATCTCCGTACGGTGCTTATTTTTGCCATCATAGTTGCAGGTAATCGTGCCGGCACCGATATTGGTTCCCTGACCGATGCTCGCATCGCCCAGGTAGCTGAGATGATTAGCCTTGGCCCCACGCCCAAGTCTCGCTTTTTTCAATTCCACAAAATTGCCCACATGCGAATCTTCTTCGAGCACGGCACCTGGTCTCAGGCGTGCGTAGGGACCGACCAGCGCCCCTTCTCCGACCTGGGCACCAGAAAGATGCGAAAAGGAATGAATACGCGCCCCTCTGGCCAGACTGCTATCCTCGATGAAACAGTGCGAAGCGATTTCTGCGCCAGAGGCTATATGACTCTGGCCGTAAATTTCACAGGGACCTGTAAGCTCACTGCCTGCTTCGACCTCTGCCAAAGGCCCAACGCGTACCAGGTCCGGGGCATGACAGATGACCCCCTTGGCCAAAAGCTGCTGTACAATCTCCTGCCGCAGGAATTCTTCCATTGCACTGAGTTCCTTGGGAGAATTGACCCCAAGAAGACGTTGATCACTATCAAGAACAATGGCCGAGACCCTGGCTCCTGCCTCAAGCGCCAGGGCCACGAGATCGGTGATATAGTATTCACCGCTCTTGGCGCTCGGACGAAGCCTGGGCAGAAGCTTCTCGGCAAGTTCAAGACTTAGCCAGTAAAGGCCAACATTAATCTCGCCTGTAGGCTGGCCGTAGAGACGCTCATCGTAGTCCTTGGCCTCCACAATGGCTATCTGGCCGTCTTTGCGCACCACGCGGCCATAAGCCCCGGCATCGGCGAGCTTCACGCTGGCAAAGGCCAGTTCACTCCCCCTGGCCTCGTCCAGAAAACGGCTGAGCAGATTTTCTGTCAAAAGTGGCACATCGCCATTGACCACCATGACATGGCTATAACCTTGCTCGCGCAGCACTGGCAGCGCACAGGCAAGAGCATGTCCTGTTCCCAGCTGCTCGCTTTGCAGGACAAAACGCTGGTCGGGGAAAGAGGCCTTCACCAAATCCGCTCTGTGACCAACCAGGGTCAGAATATCACTGCCAAAAACCGGTTGAAGCGCCTGATAGACGCAGGCCAGCATGGGACTGCCCAGAATCTTCTGCAAAACTTTGGGCTTGTCGGAATGCATGCGTGTGCCTTTGCCGGCAGCCAGAATAAGTGCCGCACGTTTTTCCATGAACTATCCTTTTCCGGCGAACCGTGAGCCACGGTGAAAACGCCGTTTCTCATCATAATGACAAAAACAATCCGCAAAACACTCTAGCCTTCCCCTGCCAAATGGTCAATTTTTTAGCATCGTAAGGCCAATGCTGCTCACAAGGCAAAAAAAGACGATCAGCGAAACGCAGATCGTCTCAAAAAAAGCGGCGACCAGAATCATTTCCGGTCGCCTCAAAACTTATTCTGCGCGAAAGACGAGTTGGTCCTGACTGACATCCACGAGCACATTCTGACCGTCACGGATGCTGCCGCTGATGATCTCGCGGGCAAGCGGCGTTTCCACCTGCTGCTGCAAATAGCGCCTGAGAGGTCTGGCCCCGTAGACTGGATCGTAGGCCGCATCAGCCACAAAATTGCGGGCAGCCTCACTCATTTCCACGCGTATCTGCCGCTCTTCCAGACGCTTGCGCAGTCTGGCCAGCTGCAGTTCAACGATCTTGCCCACCTGATCACGCTTCAACGGCAGGAAAACAACGGTTTCATCCACACGGTTCAGAAACTCAGGTCTGAAATGCGCCCTGAGCTCTTCCATGACCTTGTCCTTGGCTCCCTCCTTAAGGGTACCATCAGCGGTTATGCCCTCAAGCAGATAGGAGGAGCCGATATTGGAGGTCATGATAATGATACAGTTGCGGAAATCCACCGTTCTGCCCTGATTATCCGTGAGTCTGCCATCATCGAGCAACTGCAGAAGCGTGTTAAAAACATCGGGGTGCGCCTTTTCGATTTCATCAAAAAGCACCACCGAATAAGGACGTCTGCGCACAGCCTCCGTGAGCTGACCGCCTTCATCATAGCCCACATAGCCCGGAGGCGCTCCGATCAGGCGCGAAACCGAGTGCTTTTCCATATATTCACTCATATCCAGGCGCACAATATTTTCTTCCGTATCGAACAGCGCTTCGGCCAGAGCCTTGGATAATTCGGTCTTGCCCACGCCTGTGGGACCTAAAAAGATAAAGGAACCTGTAGGCCTGGCCGGATCCGAGAGACCTGCACGGGCACGCAGGACAGCATCAGCCACTGCACTCACGGCCTCGTCCTGACCCACAACACGTTTGTGCAAGACATCAGCCAAGCGCAGGAGCTTCTCGCGCTCACTCTCAAGTAAACGAGTCACCGGAATACCGGTCCATTTGGCCACAATTTCTGCGATGTCGTCGGGGCGCACTTCCTCACGCACAAGTCGTGTGGCACCATCTCCGCTGCCTAGCCCTTCGGCCCGCTCAAGCTCCTTTTGCAGGCCAGGCAACTTGGCGTACATCAGTTCTGCGGCTCGGTTCAGATCCGAGGCCTGCTTGGCACGATCAATGGCCAAGCGTGTTTCTTCAATTTTGGCCTTGATCTGACGTACCGTATCAATGGACGCTTTTTCGTGTTCCCATTGCTGCTTCAGCCGCATCTGAACGCCGCGCTGATCCTCAAGCTCGTTTTCCAGACGCTCCAAACGCTCGCGACTGGCCTCATCGGTTTCTTTGCGCAGAGCTTCACGGTCAATCTCAAGCTGCATGACACGACGATTGGCCTCATCCAATTCCGTCGGCAGGGAATCGATTTCCGTGCGGATCATGGCTCCGGCTTCATCAATGAGATCTATGGCTTTGTCAGGCAGCTGCCGGTCGGTAATATAGCGGTGCGAGAGCATCACCGCATCCACCAGAGCTGAATCGCTGATGCGCACACCGTGATGCAGTTCAAAACGCCCTTTCAGTCCGCGCAGGATGGAAATGGCATCCTCCACCGTGGGTTCTTCCACAAGCACCGGTTGAAAACGACGCTCAAGGGCCGGATCCTTTTCAATGTATTTGCGGTACTCATCGAGGGTTGTGGCACCAATGCAGTGCAATTCCCCGCGCGCAAGCATCGGCTTTAAAAGATTGCCCGCATCCATGGCGCCTTCGGTCTTGCCGGCACCGACAATGGTGTGCAGTTCATCAATGAAAAGAATGATCTGCCCTTCGCTCTTTTCCACTTCTCCCAGCACAGCCTTGAAACGCTCTTCAAATTCACCGCGGTACTTGGCACCGGCAATCAGAGCGCCCATATCAAGAGCAAAGAGCCGATTTTTCTTAAGATTTTCCGGCACATCGCCCTTGGCAATACGAAAGGCCAGACCTTCCACAATGGCCGTTTTGCCTACACCGGCCTCACCGATGAGCACGGGATTATTCTTGGTGCGCCGCGAGAGAATTCTGATAACGCGGCGAATCTCGCTGTCACGGCCGATCACAGGATCCATCTTGCCACGCTGGGCAATGTCCACGAGATCTCTGGCGTACTTTTTCAGGGCTTCAAAGGTATCTTCGGGATTGGGACTATTGATGTGAGCGCCATTTCTGGCCTTTTCCATGGTACTGGTGAAGATTGTCCGGGAAATGCCGAAATCCTTGAACAAACGCCCCAACGTCGACTTTTCCTCAAGATCGAGCAAAGACGCAAAGAGATGGTCCACACTCACGTACTCGTCTTTCATCCGGCGCGCTTCTTCCTGCGCGTTGGCCAAGACCTTGGCCAGAGCCTGGGTGATGACGATTTTATCAGGGGCAAGATGCGTGCCCGTCAGTGTGGGTTTCTTCTTCAGCTCGGCATCCAGCGCTACGGCTAAGGATTTAGCCTGCACGCCCATTTTGTCGAGCAGAACCGGCACAATGCCCTGTTCCTGTGTCACAAGCGCCAAGGCCAGATGCTCACAGTCGGTTTCACTGTGTCCCATGCCTGACGCCAATGTCTGCGCCTGGCTGACCGCTTCTCGCGCCTTGTCGGTAAATTTGTTGATATCCATAATGACCTCCGCCAAATCCCGTTGCCGGGAAACGTTCTCAAAACGCTATTCCGCGCCCATTTTCAACTGGCGAACGGTTTCTTCGAGCGTGGCAATGCGCTCAAGAAGATCGACGATGATGGTGCCGCCAATGACCGGCAGATCAAAATCGCCGCAGATGCGTACCAGTTTGCGCACGCGGTAAATATCCGAATCGGAAAAAAGGAGATGATTCTCCTCATCTTTTTCTGTTTCTACCCAGCCAAGAGACAGGACATCCTGAAATCGTTCCAGACTCAGGCCCGTCTCACGCAGGAATTCTTCCTCTCCAAGCATACATCTACCCTGCTGTCTTCTGAGCTGCTCGCTCAACGAGCCCTAAACGACGACTGCCGGGCCAGCTTTTCCCAAAGCCCCTTTTCTTCGTCTGTGAGCGTCTGCGGCACCTTGATCAAAACCTGCACGAGAATATCGCCACGCTCACCGGGACTGCCAAGCCCCTTGCCGCGCAGACGAAACTTACGGCCCGAACTGGTGCCAGCCGGTATGGACAGTTCCACACTCCCTTCAAGCGTGGCAACATCCGCACGTGTACCAAGCACAGCCTCCCATGGTGTCAGGAACAGATCACAGACAAGATCCTTGCCCTGCACACGAAATCTCTCATGAGGCTTATAGCGGATCTGCAAAAAGAGATCGCCGGCACTGCCGCCCAAAAGGGCATCGCCCTGACCGGCCAGCCGCAGTTTCTTCCCCTCGGCAATACCGGGAGGCAGCTTCACCTCCAGGCTCTTGGGTCCATTGGGTGTTGCAATGGTGACCTGCCGCTGACCGCCGCGGACGACTTCTTCAAGTGTCAGGGCGAGTTCGCTTTCCACATCGCGACCGCGTTTGGGCTTGGAGGAAAAACCGCCAAAGGGGTCAGGGCCAAAAGAACGGCCGCCGCCAAAGCCGCTCTGCCCGAAGCCACCTGCGCCATGTCCGCCAAAAAGCGATTCAAAAAAGTCAGAAAAGCCTGAACCGTCAAAACTGCGGCCATTGAAGGTGAAATGTGTGCCTTCAAAACCCGGTTCCCCGAAAGGCTGTCCCTGCTTCCAATTGGATCCTAACTGATCATAGAGTCTGCGCTTTTCCGGATCCTTGAGAACTTCATAGGCTTCATTGACTTCCTTAAAACGCTCTTCCGCCTGCTTATTATTGGGATTGAGATCAGGGTGATATTTCCGTGCCAGTTTTTTAAAGGCATGGGCAATATCCTGATCTGAGGCATTGCGTTCAACGCCGAGCAATTTGTAATAATCTTTATAGGTTGCGGCCATGCTTCTCTCCTCGCACATCTAGCTAATCTAGGAGATCCTCCCAGGGCCAGAGCATTCTGGCGGCAAGGTCTCTGATCGTTGCCGCTCAGAGCATATCTAATACCTCAAGCTCCGTCGTCAAGCCACAAAAAAAAGCCGTAATGATGGACATTACGGCCAAAAATCCCGACACAATGCCGGTCTAGACGATACCGTGCTCTCCCGGTCGTTCAAATTGTTCCTCTTGTTGCGATTTCTTGTACTCCTCGCTTGAGCCAAGCAGCAAAAGCAGGGAAGAAGAGATGTAAATGGAGGAGAACGTACCGATGACCACACCGATCAGCATGGTCAGAGCAAAGGCATGGATAACGCCGCCCCCCAGAAAATAGAGGGCAAGGGCTGCGGCAATGGTTGTGCCACTTGTAATCACCGTACGCGAAAGCGTCTGATTGACACTGGCATTGATGATCTGCTGAAAGCCGTAATCAGGATGCTTGCGGAGATTTTCACGCAGACGGTCGTAGATGATGATGGTGTCATTGAGCGAATAGCCGATGATGGTCAAAAGTGCGGCGATAACGTTCAGGTCAATATCCACACCGGCCAGGGAAAGAAAGCCCGTGGTGATAAAGACATCGTGAATCAGCGCGAGAATGGCCCCAAGAGCAAAATGCAGGCGCAAGAAATAACAGGTGGCAAGCGTAATCAGCAGTGCCACCAGCACAAGCCAGCCCATGGAAAGGGTCAGGACGGAACTGACCGCATACATGCAGCCCCAGAGAATGGCGGCCATGACCGCCGCAGCCAGCCAGCGGTGCTCGAAACGACCTGAAATATACACGGCAATCAAAAGAATGGCGTAATAAAGGGCGCTTAAGGCCTTGTTTTTCAGATCATCGCCGACCTTGGGGCCAACCACTTCCATACGCTCAATTTCCGCAGCATTGTCAGGAAAGGCCTTGGCCAGCCGCTCGACGACCCGCGTGCGCAGCTCAGCCGCATCGCCGTCCTGGGTTTTGGAAAAACGCAAAAGAAAGTCGCGGTCACCGTCGCCAAAACGCTGGGTGCTGATACCGGGAAGCTCAGGTACATCCATGCTTTTCTTGAGCGCTTCATCGTCCACGCTCTTGCTAAAGCCCACCTGCACAATGACACCACCGGCAAAGTCGATGCCCAAATTGAAGCCTTTGCCAAAAAGGCACGAATACAATCCCAAAAGCAGCATCAAAACCGAAAAGGCGAAAGCAAGATAGCGTTTGCCGACGAAATCGATTTTGGTATTGGGTTTGATGATTTGAAAAGGCATACAGACTCCCCAGGTTAGATGCTCAGGCCGCGGGAACCGGCCCGTCTGGCCCAGACTTCAAAGATGGCGCGCGAAACAAAGATTGCCGTGAACATGGAGGCCAGAATACCTAGCGAAAGCGTCACCGCAAAACCGCGCACAGGGCCTGTGCCAAACTGGTACAAAATCACTGCCGTGATGATGGTCGTCAGGTTTGAGTCGATAATGGCGATGGCTGCCCGCTCGAAACCGGCTTTGACCGCTGCAAGCGGAGAGAAGCCGGCTCGCAGCTCTTCTCGGATGCGTTCAAAAATGAGCACATTGGCGTCCACGCTCATACCGATGGTCAAGACAATGCCTGCAATGCCAGGCAGAGTCAGCGTAGCCCCAAAAGCACCCATACCGGCAAAAAGGATAAGAATGGTAAAGATGAGCATCAAATCGGCAATCACGCCGGACCAGCCGTAATATATGGCCATAAAGGCCAGAATCAGAAAAGCACCAAGAACTGAAGCGGCAATACCGCTGTCAATGGATTCCTTACCGAGGGAAGGGCCCACGCTACGTTCTTCCAGGACGGAAACCGGAGCGGGCAGGGAACCGGCTCTGAGGACAATGGCCAGGTCCTGCGCCTCTTCGGTCGTGAAGCTGCCGGAAATACTGCAGCGGCCGCCGCCAATGCGCTCACGGATCACAGGCGCTGAATAGACCTTGCCATCCAGCACAATGGCCATACGCCGACCCACATTCTCGCCGGTGATTTTCTCAAAAATACGTCCGCCCCGGCCATTAAAGGTCAGGGAGACATAGGGTTGATTCATCTGGTCAAAAGCTGGTCTGGCATCGTCGACGTCCTCGCCTGTAAGCATGGCGTCACGCTCAATGGCCAGCATGCGTTTTTTCCCATCACGCTCGCCTTTTTCTTCATAAGGCAAAGCTATGACGCCGCTGGGCAGGACAGTACGGTCAGCCTCCACGTCATCGCGAACGAGATGAAATTCCAGATGGGCGGTCTGACCGATGATCTGGACAGCACGCCGGGGATCGGAAACACCTGGCAGCTGAATCTGAATACGGTTGCCGGCCTGCTTACGGATATCAGGCTCGGCCACGCCAAACTGATCGATACGGTTGCGGATGGTCTTAAGCGCCTGATCCAGAGCCATGGTCTCAAGGCGCGTAATCTCATGGTCACTGAAATGCGCGGTATAGCGCACCTGACCATTTTCCGCCTGCGCCCCTGCTTCCAGCTCAAGCTGCGGGAATTGACGGCTGACTAAGGCTTTAAGCTTTTCCTCGTGCTCGGCGCGCGGCAGGATGAACTCCAATGTCGATGCGCCAATGACTCTTGGCCTGAGCACAGCAAAACGTTCTTCCTGAGCCTGTCTGCGCAGGTCCTGGCCGAGAATGGCCAGGGTATTGCTCACCGCCTTCTGTACATCCACCCCCAGGGTCAGATGAATGCCACCGCGCAGGTCGAGGCCAAGATTCACACGGCTATCAGGCAAAAAGGCGAGGTCGCGGCCCAAAAAGCTCGGAGCCGCGTAGACGAGCGAGAGGATAAAGACCGCCAAGGCAATGGCCAGACGCCAGCGCACACCCATTCTGCACCTCGTTGAACAGATCGTTATTTCTTTTCAGAATTGTCTTTCTTGCTGTTTTTTTCCGCTTTGCCGTTCTTGTCGGAGAGCACGCCGCCAATAGCCGCTCTCGACATTCTGAGCTTGGCATCGCCGCACTCCAGCGTCAGCTCTTCCTTGTCGAGCTCGACAATGGTGCCGAGCAGGCCGCTCTGCGTGACGATCTTATCGCCGCGCTTGAGATTGTCGAGCATTTCACGGTGAGCTTTGGCACGTTTCTGCTGCGGTCTGATCAAAAGAAACCAGAAGATGACAAACATCAGGATAAAAGGCATCAGACTTGCCAGCATGCCCATGCCTCCACCTGCTTGTGCTGTGCCCTGCGGGGCTCCCATGGCAAAGGCCAGTGATTCAAACATCTCGGCTTTCCTCCGTTGCTAGGCTGAGCACCTTGGACGAGGCAGGGCCTCCGAACACAAAGTCTGCACAGCTGTTGACTGCAAAATATTGAGTTTAGTCTTTACGCAAGGAATTGACAAGTCGCAAAGCGGGATAACGGGAAAAAATCCCCCCATGCAGGTGCCTAAAAACCTGAACCATCAAGCAGTGAAGAGCTCTTGGGCTTTTCAGTCCTGCGTGCCATCACAGGATCAATCCAGCGCATCAGCACATGCCCCATGTCCCAGGCCAGCGAACGCACGATAAGTCCTGCGGGATCTCCGGGATTGCGCTCCTTGATGGAGAAGAGATAAAAATCATGAACCTGCCGCGATTCCATCATGCCGCCCTGGGACATCGACCAGAGCAGAACCCCGCTTTTTACCTCATAGATCTCACAGGCCAGGGATATACTGCTCACACCGCCTGTACCGCCGTCAAAATAGTGGTGAATATAGCCGCCCACGACCAGCTCTGCGCCTTTGCGCCGGCCGATTTCAAGAGCCATTTCCGGAGTATAGGGCACAGGCGTTTCCACGTACTCAAGGGTATGAAAGATACTGAGACTCAGCCAGATCTGCCAAAACTGCCGGGAAATGAGATTGCTGAAGGAATTGGCGCCATTGATCTGCTGCGTCATTCTGAGCGGCACAAAAACCGCCTTGGGCCTGTGGCTGGCCCTACCCTGCGGGGCTACGGAAATGGCCGGGGGTTGACGGCGAACATGGTTGTCAATCTGAATCTGCAAAGGCGTACCAAAATCGCCGGTCATATCGCTGGTAATGTGGCTGTCGTCGGGACTATGGGTGCACGAGACAAGCAGGAAGAGCAGAGCAAGACAAAAGCAATGGGCGTAGCGCATAGACAGTCCTTTTTTCAGAACAGACCAACATAATGCAGAGTTGCTGAAAAAAGCAGCATAAAGGGCAGAAAACCCGCAAGAATCTGCGGCCAGGAGAGGGCAAGAGCACGACGCAGGCCAATGGCCAGACAGGCCAAGCTCCAGAGCGAACCGGCCAGATTTCCGGCAATAGGCACCACGGCCAGGACCTGTGGAGCCACACTATAGGCTGTTATCTGAAAGAGCAGGGAAAAGCTGTTCTTTTGCGGCGCAATAAGACTGAAAACAAGATAAAAAAGCCCACTCGTCAGATAGACTTTGATGGTGGCAAAGGCGAGCTGCTGCAGAAGAAAGAAGAGCACATTACTATCAGGAGCCAGAAGCTGCAGCAGAGCCTTGAGCTGGGGATCTGCGGCGTCAGCCATGGCTGAACGAAAAATATTCATCCAAATAAAGCTGGCCAGAAGCTCGAGAGAGCAGACAAGAAGATAGAAAATCAGAGCCGCAT
Organism: Desulfovibrio sp.; assembly: GCA_017613715.1. Classification (GTDB taxonomy): domain Bacteria; phylum Desulfobacterota; class Desulfovibrionia; order Desulfovibrionales; family Desulfovibrionaceae; genus Desulfovibrio. Next base: position 10,800 of record JAGADH010000045.1, read on the forward strand.
TGCAGGATTTTCTTGCGGAAAGCGCTCCAAAAAAGCGTGGAGCTGCCAGCATGACGCGCATACAGGTCTGATAAAAAGAAGCAATCCAGCCTATACGGCCAGGCGCACGATCCCAAGGATTGCCGGCATTCTGGGGCCCCCTGACCAGAGATCTGGCAAAGTCCTGCTGCTCTGTCCCCAGACTCTTTGGCCTCTCGTTCAAAGGCTCTGTCTGCTCCTGCTCTGCCTCAGGTTCTGGTGTTTTAACAATAATAGCGCCTTTGGGCAGGGGGTCATCGACCGGCTCTTCCCTACCATGCCCATGCCTGACTGTCGCAAGTACACCCTGCACGGGAGAAAAACGAAAGCGGCAGTCACAGACAGGACAGGTGACCATAACGGTTTTTGCGGGCAGATCCTCGCTGGCAACATCTTTGGAAAACGCACAATCCGGACAGGTGATCTTCATCAAACATTCAGCGTGGATACCTCGTCCTCAAGGACAAGGAGGAAACGCCGCCTCTGATTTTCCTTGGTGGAGAGCTCCTTAGACAGAGCAGACAAGTCTGTGAAATCTACAGGAAAGATCTCATCTTGTCGACAGCGTTCCTTGGCAAAAGTTTAAAAATTTTAACAAAAGAAAAAAAGACCGCAGCTTTCGGCTGCGGCCTTTTTTTCAAACGTCAATGGCGTCCGGTACTGGACGATCACGCTTAGTGAGCGGTCACGCGGAAGTCATCACGACGGTTCTGCTGCCAAACGGCTTCGCCGGAACCCTGCACAGCCGGATTTTCTTTACCGTAGCTGATGGTTTCCATCTGACCAGCGTTAACGCCAAGGGAGGTCAGGAATTCACGAGCAGCATTGGCACGACGCTCACCGAGAGCAAGGTTGTATTCCTGGGTGCCGCGTTCGTCGCAGTTGCCTTCAATGCGCACACGGATGCTGGGGAATTTCTTCATCAGCTCAGCCTTGTTGCGCAGTACTTCTTTGCCTTCGGGCAGAATGGTGTATTTATCAAAGGCAAAATAGACACGGCCATCGGTGATCTGCTGAATGGCTGCATTCATCTCAGCGCTCATGCCATCGTCATAACCGGGCTCAGACTGCTGTTTTTTTGCACAGCCAAAACCGGCGGCCAAAGACAGAACCAGAGCCAGTACCAGAGTAAAACGTTTCATGTCAGTCCTCCTGAACAACTATTAAAGAACGTTCCTTAAAAGCAAGGTTTTATCCCTTGATCAACGCCAAGAGATAGTATCTGCCCCTGCAGCTTTGTCAAGGCTAAATTCATCCCCAAAGCAAATTTTTTTTACCGTTCACAAGCAATCGGAAAAAAACAGAAGCAGAAAAACCGTTTGCCCTATTTCTTCTCTCCACCCAGTCCCCAGCGCGGGAAGGAAGCAGAGCCTCCGCCTGTGGGAATTTTCTTGGCATCACCGCCATGACGTGTGGTCAGATAAATACCGCGTCCGCCACCGCGAGAAGAGGCAAAGGCGATGAAATAGCTGTCAGCGCAAAAGGATGGTTGTTCATCACTGCCCGGCCCAAAAGTTACCTGCCGTTCCTCACCGGTCACCATGTCCTGGACAAAGATCCGGTTACCGTATTCCGTCATGCGGCTGTAGACCACAAGCGTTCCGTCGGGCGAAATATTCGGCTCAGTATTATAGCCACCATTCATGCTCACACGGGTCACAGAACCACTGCCAAGATCTTTCATGAAGATCTGCGGGCCGCCAAGACGCGAGGAAGTGAAGGCCATACGTGAGCCTGAGCTGTCAAAAGACGGAGAAACATTGATACAGTTGCCGCCTTCCAGCAGACGCTCTTTCTTAAAAGCATGATTTAAAAGAAAAATTGCCGGATAATTGCCATTGGAAAGGGCTACCGCCACCTTATTGCCCGGTGTGAAGGACGGGCCGATAACCACATTGCTCGGAAAACGGATACGACTGACCTTATGCGAGGAACTGTCCCAGACACCCAGAGCATGGGATTTGGCGTCAATATGGGTGAAGACGATAAAACGGCCGTCAGGTGACCAGGAAGGTGACATGGCCTTTCCCTGAATATTGGTGATCTGACGCAAATCTCGCCCTGTGGGCTTGGTCAGCCAGACATTGCCGCTCATCTTGCCGGAAGACTTGGTAAAGGCGATGGTTGAACGGAAAAAGGCGCCATTGCCCGTCAAAGCTTCAAGCAGATCCGCACAAAAACGATCAGCCACTTCAGGCAGTTCCTTGGTTGACACTTTGGAATATTCCTTACCAAAGAGTCGACCGCCGCCATTGGTCTCAAAGACGCGCATCTGCACGGTCTTGGTGCCGCTATCGCCTTCGGGCCAGAAGGCCGTGACCAGAAGATCAGCACCGGCCAGCTGGAAACGCTTAAAATCGAGAGACGGCGGTTCATAGCCGTCCATCAGGGTACCTCCCAGCACAGCCTTGGGATCGGTCAGGCGCATGAAGGGCAAAAAACTGAGATTTTGCTCCACAAGCGTCTGCAAACCCCGGCCCATACTCGAAGCTTCGGTATGAGGTCCACGCAGGGGCGCGGCTAGGGCCAAAGAAACGACATTCTGCCCCGGGCCATAAATATCAACCCTCAGCGCTGCGTGAGCCGGGGAAAGCCAGAATGCCCAAAGCAGGACCTGGAGGAACAAACCATACACAAGTTTTTTCATTGAGCTTTTCAGCGTACAGACCCCGCCTCTGACGGGGAGGAAACGCTGCCTCCGTTATTTTTCCAGTATTGATAAGCCCGTCAAATCCAAAGATCAGACGGCAGAAGTACTCAGCTTGTCTCTTAGCTGACCGGTTTTCCAATGCCCCAAGAAGCTATTTGGTCACAGTCAGCGGCACCTGAAAAACAGTATCCAGCCCTGTAGGCGGCGCAGGCACAGTCCGCGCAACCTTAACACAATGCAGCATGGCCTTGTCGGCTTCAGCATTGCCGCTCGACTTCAGCATGCTGTTGTCAAGAATCCTGCCCTTGGCATCCACCACGACCTGCATCAGCATGGCATAGTTGCCAGCAGGAAGATGTTTCGGCAAAAAAACAATACGTCCCAAAGACTGCGTCAAAAGCTTGATGTACTTTTCCCTGCGCAGGGCCTGACGCGTGGCCAGATCCTGTGGCTGTTCAGTTTTGGGGGTCTGAGGCTTGTCCGTCTTGGGAGCGCGTGCTGCTCCGTACTCGCCATAGGATGGCAAGCCTTGCCCGCGAGGTCCCTGGGCAGATAAAGCCGGTTTTTTCTCCTTGGGCACGGACATATCCGCCTTTTTGTCCACAGGCGCGGCATGCACTTCAGGCAGCGTCTGTCCCCGACTTCTGGCTGCAGCCAGCGCGCGTTCCCGTGCACGCTGCTCCGTGGCATCGGCTAGGTTGGCAGCAAGATCCCGTTCAAGGCGCGTTCGGGCTGACACTTCGGCTCGCATGGCATCGGCGTCAGAGGGCCTGAGAGTGGACGCGGGCGGTACATTTTCCCGCAGCTGAAAAGCCAGATAGATATCAAGAGGCGCTTCGTAGCTTGTCTTGCCAAAGGGCTGAGCCTTATAGACAGCACTACAGGCCACCTGATCAAACGCTTCAATGGCAGAAGGCCGCACAGGAACGCAGGCGTTAACTCTGCCACTGCCGTCGAGAGAGACCTTGATCTGCACACTGTAGTTGCCACGCAAGGCGGGAGGGTTCCATTTGCTCAAAACCTTGGCCAGGACCTCTGAGGCATAGCCGCCCTCCGTATCCACGGCCACGGCTGCGGCCGCAGAACCCTTGTCTGCCCAGACAAGCAAGACCAGCAGCAAAAGCAGTAAGCAGCGCAAAGGAAAAAAACTGAAACTCTGTTCTCGCATCACCGACGTCCCATGAGGTCATTCAGAGAGAAGCTCAGATCAAGATCAGTATAGGCCTGAGACGGAGGCGGTGGAAAAGCGCCATTATTGCTCGTGCGCATGATGGCACTGACGGCAGAACTGTCAAACTGGGGATTACCTGAGCTCTGAATCACCTTGGCCTCCTGCACCTTGCCCTGCATATCGACCTTGACATTGATCAGACATGAAAGATTTTGTCTGGCCGTTGAGGCATAGCCCCAGTTGGGCCTGACAGCCAGAAGAACCTGGCCGCGGTAGACATCGGCCAGACCGCCGCCACCAGGACCCTTGCCTTCTCCTCCGCCACCGCCTCGTGTTCCCCCGGCCGAGCGTTTAGCCTGGGCCAGTGCCTGTTCTACGGCATTGCCCTTGTCTCCGCTCTCGATACGGCTCGAAGCATCGCGTTTGGCCTGGGCCAAAGCGGCTGCCACGGGATCGCCAGCAGGCTTGTTTCTGGGCTGCTGCTTGGGTTTTTCCTGCGGTTTGGGTTTGGGCTTTTCCTGGGGTTTCGGCTTTTCCTGGGGCTTGGGCTTTTCCTGAGGCTTCGGTTTTTCCTGCGGCTTAGGCTTTTCCTGAGGCTTGGGCTTTTCTTCTTTCTTGGGCTGCGGCTTAACTTCAGGCTTGACCTCTGGCTTAGGCTTGGGTTCGGGTTTAGGCTCCGGTTTTGGCTCCGGCTTAGGCTCCGGCTCTTTAATGGCCTCGGGTTTGCGTTCCGGCTCCTGTGGCGTTTCGAAGCTTGTTCTGGCTTCAGGAACTACTGGCTTGGTTTCCTTGATTTCCTCCTGCGCAGGGGCTGCAACCTCTTTCTTGGGCGCTGGTGGAGTCGGAGCCAGTTCGCCGCTGTCAGGTTCACCGATATGGCCGAGAATATTGGAGGGCGTTTTACTACCGCCGAGATCACCTTCCACAAGGCTGATCATCACCGCAGGCTGCTCCAAACGCAGCGGCGGCTGCGTTGGCCAGAACCAGACAAGCAGGAAAAAAATCAGATGCAGGCAGAAGGAAAGAACATAGGAGGCCCATTGCATGCGTCAAACCCGCTATTTGCGTCCCTGAGGCGTCGCAGACGTAGCCGCGCCAGACGCGTCTTCATAGGTATCGGCCATCACACCGAGTTTCTCAATGCCCACGGCCTTGATCCGGCCTATGACATCAACCACAATACCGTAGGGAACTTCCTTGTCTGCCTGCAAAAAAAGTGTTTTGTCCTTTTCTTTAACGAGTTTAAGCAGATAGCCTTCTAGTTCTTCCAAGGTCTCAACATTGTATTCATCGAGAAAAATCTTGCCATCACGCCGCACTGTCAGCACAAGATGGTCGGTCTCCGTGGGCAGAACTTCCGCCTGCTTGGCCTGAGGCAGATCCACATCAAGCCCCTGGCTCATCATGGGCGTGGCCACCATAAAAATAATCAGAAGCACCAGCATGACGTCCACGAAGGGCGTCACATTGATCTCCGAGACAAAACGCGCCTGACCCTGACTTGCTCCCATCTTACAGCTCCGTGGCTCCTGTTCTCTGCACCTGTCGGTGGGCATTGAGTTCTCGCTGCACCCGGTTCAGAAAATAGCCGGCAAAATTGACAAGCAAGGTATCGATCTGGGAAAGCTTGCCCATAAAGATGTTGAAGCCCACTGTGGCCGGAATGGCAACGCCCAGACCAATGGCCGTAGCCACCAGTGCTTCGGAAATGCCGGGAGCCACCGTGGCCAGAGAGGCTGACTTCAGAAGGCCAATGGAATGAAAGGAGTGCATAATACCCCAGACCGTGCCGAAGAGACCGATAAAGGGAGCCGTATTGGAAGTGGTGGCCAGAAAAGAGAGGGAATTCTGCAAACGGGCCAGTTCACTGGCCACGCCCTGCCGCAGAGCCCTGCGGACGTTGTCCACCACAACTTCGGTAGCATTGCCCATTTCCTTGGAACGATTGAATTCCAAAACGCCCTGATGCGCTACATAGTAGAGCGGGGAAGCGGGATCAGCGCCCAGAGACTGCACGGCTTCGCGCAGATTGGTGGAATTGTCAAAGCGGTCGATGCCTATTTTGGCCTTGTGAAAAGCCGCACCGAGAGAAAAGAACTTCTGAATCATCAGTCCCCAGCTGCCAATACTCATCAACACGAGAAAGCCAAGAACAATCTTGGAAACAAGGCTGGCTTGACTGATCATTTGAAAAAAACTGAATTCCATTCGAACTCCGCTCACGTTGCCCTGCTGAGTGCTGCAAAAAGCAACGCCTTTTCGGTTACGCAGTTTGCTTGATTGCCTTGTCTTGGGCGAAAAACCATCAGCCAGATGAAAACCGAGCAAGGCGAGTGCCTAAAGATGCATCGCCTTGGCTCATTTTTCAAGATTTTTTTAATATTTTTTGTGGATAGAGCAGAACGTGCCGCCTTATACTGCCGAAACGATAGCCAGGACAATGGGATCCCGGTCCAAAACGCGTCGGAAAAAACGACGCAGAGCCTGACGGATACTCTCCTGCAAAGCCTGCGTATCCGAAAGATCCGCCCGTTCCAGTTCGTCAAAAACCAGGCACTTGGCGTCCTCAAGCACATAGTAATACTCAGGCTCAAAGACAAAGCCCTTGGACAGTATTTCCGGTCCGTAAAGTGTCTTGCCCGTTGTGCGGTCAAGGACAAGCACCATGATGACCATACCCTCATCGCCGAGAATACGCCGCTCGCGCAGAACCGTGCGTTCAACGTCACCGACGCCCTTACCGTCAACAAGAGTGCGTTCAAGCTGCAGAGGCTCTTCAAGACGATACGTATCAGGGAACAGTGTCAGCGGCAGCCCGTCTTCCAGAATCAGGATTTTTTCCTTCTCAAGTCCAAGACTGGCGGCAAGTTTGGCATGCTTGACCAGATGCTGATATTCCCCGTGCATGGGCACAAAAAATTCGGGCTGCACAGCCAGAAGCAGTTCTTCCAGTTCCTCTCGGTGGGCATGACCTGAAGCATGGATGGCATGCACGCTTTCGTAGAGCACCTCGGCACCCTGATGATACATGGCATTAATCATGCGGATAATGGCCCGGCCATTGCCCGGAATAATGCGGGAGCTCATGACCACGGTATCGCCAGCTTGAATGGAGAGTTGTTTATGATTGCCAAAGGCCATGCGTGACAAAGCCGAAAGCGGTTCACCTTGGGCACCGGTGACAATGATCACAAGCTGCGCATCAGGCAAATCCGGCACGCCGTTGTGAGCATCAAAAAAATTGGGCGGTAGATGCGCTATACCCAGTTCTCTGGCGATCTCAATATTGGTGGCTAGACTCTTTCCGCTGATAACCACGGTGCGACCATACTCGCGCGCGAGATCAAAGACCTCCTGAATACGCTGAATATGGCTGGAAAAAAGCGTAATAACAATTCTGCCCTGCGCCTCGGCAAAGACCTTGCCCAGCGAATCACGGACTTCGCGTTCACTCAGTGAACGGCCCTCCCTTTGAATATTCGTCGAATCAGAAAGCAGAAGGCGTACACCATCTCTGGCAAAGCGACTAAAAAGGGAAAGATCCGTGCCTGTGCCTGAAAGCGGCTGCTGCTCGATCTTGAAATCGCCACTGTGCACGATGCGCCCAACGGGACTTTCGATGCCCAGGGCATAGCCTTCAGGAATTGAATGGCAGACCGGAAAAAAATGAATACGCAGACCGGCCAGCGAGATCACCTCATTGGGCTTAACTGGCACAAGATCCACAAAATCGAGCACAGCATGCTCGGCAAGCTTGCGCTCCACAAGGGCCAAGGTAAAACGCGAGCCGAAAAGGCGTACCCCCTTGAGCTGCGGAACAATCCATGGCAGAGCACCGATATGGTCTTCATGACCATGTGTCAAGACAATTCCGCAAAGCCTCTCACGGACACCGCGCACAGTCTCGAAATCGGGGATGACCACGTCAATGCCCAAATGCTCATCGCCTGGAAACATCAGGCCGCAGTCGATCATGACGACACCTGCGGGCGTCTCCCACAGCTGACAATTGAGTCCGATTTCCCCCATGCCCCCAAGGGGGGTCAGCGTCAGAAACGCTGTCTCAGCCGCAGCCTGCACCATGTCCTCCACTACAAACGCATCACATCAGGATGTTCTTCTCCCATGGCCACAAAAAGCTGTGCCACTGCCGTAAGGTAATCGGCATACGCACTGGTCAGAGAGAATTTGGCAGTGGTCAGCTTGGATGAGGTATCAAGCACGTCAAAGCCTGTTCCGGCCTGCTCCCGATACCTGGCCATAGCTGCCCGATAGGCTTCGTCGGCACTGGCCACATTGGCCCTGGCCACGAGAATTCGCTTCTCTGCCTCGCGTAGTGTTAAAAACTTGCTTTTGAGATCATGACCGACCTCAAGGCGCAGGCTGCGCTCTTCATAACGCATCTTCTGCACAAGCTCACCGGCCCGCTGGTCAGCGTAATACGTCGTTCCCCACTGAAAAACGTCCCATGTGGCCTTGGCACCTACTTCCCAGCTTGTATAACGGGAACCGTGTTCCCCGCTCATCTGTAAATCAGGCGTATTGCCTGAACCGGTAACATTGTAATAGGCTTCGATCTTGGGATAATAGCCGGCCTGAACCGCTTTGCGGTCTTTTCCGGCGATATCTACGGCAAGAGCCGCCATGATCAGATCGGGACGCTTACGGTAGGCCACCTCAAGGCACTGTTCAAGAGAAAAGGGAAAAGGCTGATAAAGAAGCTTGCCCTGATAGCGGATGCTGCTTGTGGCCGCAAGCCCGAGCAGGGTATTGAGCCTGGACTGCTGAATGGCCTGATTATTTTCAATCTGCAAAAGCACGCTTTCTGCTTCGCGCAAATCCACTTCAGCCTGCAAAACATCGAGTTTGGGCTTAAGACCTGTAGCGTAATAGGCCTGGGTAATGCGCAGCTGATCCGAAAGTCGCTCCATGGCTTCGCGTTGGCTCTGGACATTAGCCTCAGCCCTGAGATAGCTGATAAAGGCGGTCTGTACAGCCTCGATTTTCTCAAGACGCGCCTTACGTAGGGCAAGCTTGTCACTTTGGGCCTGCAGAGCCGCTTTCTGATAATTGGCGAGCAGACGGAAGCCCTGAAAAACTGGCTGGGAGATTTCAAGACCAAGAGTATACGTGCCCATCTCCGGTCGTGGCGTGGACGTGGGTTCGCTTTTGCGTTCCTGCTTCATGGCGGAATAGGTCATACCGAGTTTGGGACCGAACTCGCCACGCGCCGACTTACGTCCCTCTTCCGAAGCGCGTGCCTGGGCGGCCTGCGCAGCAAGATCGGGATTGGCCCGCAAGGCAAAGCGCACGGCCTGTCCCATAGTCACAGGACCCTTCAGACTGACCGTTTCCTGTCCTGAAACCTTAGACAAGGCCTGCACCGGCAAAAAAAGGAAGAAAAAAACTGCCAGAAACATCACAAATGTTCTGACATTACTGAGAAATAGCGAAGATGAATTCTGCATAGCGCGTATATACTGACAAGCGCCCTTTTTGGCAACCTCGCCGTTCCACACATTTCCTTGAGATCTTGACAAAGAGTCTGCAAAAAGCTAGCGTTGTTCTAGGTCGGATGGCGGTAGCCCTGCCAACCCCGTCAGATCCGAAAGGAAGCAGCGGTAACAGACGTTACCGGGTGTCCGACCCATAAAAAACGCGATTGAAACAATCGCGTTTTTTATTTTTTTCCTTTTAGCGGTACTCTGCTGGCAGCCGACAGCGTGGTGGATCGTCCGTGGTCTCGGCAATCGCAGGTGCGTCAAACAAGACGTCGCAGAGATCGGGCAGAAAATCCTGCCAGAACAAAATGTCGTAGATTTCCCCGGGCCCACCTACTTGAAAGGTTTGAAGGCGGCCATCATCGTAAAGATGATAGAGCTGCATGCCTCCGCCCTGTTCAAGATGCCTGGGCGAAGACCCCCCAAGCATCCAGCCATCCTCAAGCCTCAGTGCGCCACGCAAAAAATGCGTGTCTGTGATATGCACCCGCCAGGTCTCGTGCCAGAGCTGCCCCTGCCGATCCAAACGCAAAAAATCGCCATCAGACGATGAACAGCAGTATATTGCCCCGTCATAAGCCTGCAGAGAATGGGGACAGTTAAGAGCCGCAGCTGCTACGCGGGCAGAGGTGTGACCCAAGACAGGCTTAAGATGAAAAAGGCAACCCAGTCCTTCTTTTTGCCAGGCAAATGAAGTCTGCTTCCATCGACTGAAGGGCTGATGACTGAAGGTGGATACCAGAAAGCCATCGTCCAGAGGCAAAAAATCGTTCAGATGCACGGCATCCAAAGGCAGCTCTGCACCAAAACCCTCAAGGGGTAAATAGCTGAGAGGAAAATGCTGGCCATCAAAGAGCAAAAGACGCGAATTGCCCGTATCGGCAACGCCCAGAAGGCCATGGCCTGCGCTTTTGATGCTGTGGACATAGTTTGCGTGCGGTCCTGGCATAGCCACAGTGCGCATGCCTTGGGCACTCACGCAGGTCAGCGTGGAGTCCGAGGCAACCCAGAGTGCCGTTCCATCATAGCAGACGCCACAGGCTCTGAGCACATTGGCCGGGCAATACCAAAAAGGCTGACCCAGGCTAAGATCAAAACCGATGAGTGAGACCCTGGTATTCACACAGCTGAGTAAAAGCCGTATTGCAGCCATTTACAGACGTTCCGCCACCAATTGTCCCATAGCACGGCAGCCGACGGCCTTTTTGCCGGCTTCCATGATATCCCCGGTACGGTAGCCGTCAGCCAAGGTCTTTTCCACAGCGCGTTCAATCATAGCCGCTTCTTCAGGCATCCCAAGACCTAGACGCAACAACATGGCAGCCGATAAAATCGTCGCCAGGGGATTGGCCTTATCCTGGCCGGCAATATCCGGAGCTGAACCGTGTACCGGCTCAAAAAGACCGGGACCTTCAGCACCCATGGAGGCCGACGGCAGCATTCCCAAAGAACCCGTGATCACTGAGGCCTCGTCAGAAAGAATGTCACCGAAGATATTGCCCGTCAGGATCACATCAAACTGAGAAGGATCACGCACAAGCTGCATGGCGGCATTGTCCACATAGAGGTGGCTCAGTTCAACGTCGGCAAAGTCCTTGTGCACTTCACAAACCACTTCTTTCCAAAGCCGTGAAGTTTCAAGCACATTGCTCTTTTCCACGGAGCAGACTTTATGACGGCGTTGTCTTGCCGTGGTAAAGGCCACCCGGGCAATGCGGGCAATCTCTTCTTCGCTGTAGATCATGGTGTTAAAGCCCACACGGCTGCCATTGCGCGTTTCAAGACCACGTGGTTCACCAAAATAAATATCACCTGTGAGCTCGCGCACCACGATGAGATCAAGACCCTTCTTGGCAATATCAGGACGCAATAGGCAGGCACCGGCCAGCTGCGGCAAAAGCAGAGCCGGACGCAGATTGGCAAAAAGTCCGAGTGCTTTACGAATGCCCAGAAGGCCCCGTTCAGGACGTTTTTCCGGAGCCAAGCCATCCCATTTGGGACCACCCACAGCCGCCAGAAAAACGGCATCCGAGGCTTTACAGGCAGCAACAGTTGCTTCGGGCAGGGGAGAATCGGTGGCATCAATGGCTGCGCCGCCAATTAAAGCCTTTTCGTAGTGAAAATGATGCCCGTTTTTGGCAACGGCGGCATCCATGACGAGCACGCCCTGTTCCAGAATTTCCGGACCAATGCCGTCGCCCGGCAAAAGACAAATTGTTTTTTCCATGCTTTACCTTTCCTTGGACAGACGATCTTTGACATAGCCCACAAGACCGCCCTTGTTCAGGATTGCGGTCATGGACGCCGGCATGGGGGGAAATTGCATTGCGCAGCCTGCCGTCAGATCGCGAATGGTGCCTTTGTCCATATCCACTTCCAATTCATCGCCATCGTTGATCTGATCCACCTGATCGCCGATTTCAAGCAACGGCAGCCCCATATTAAAAGCGTTCCGGTAAAAGATACGCGCAAAGCTGTGGCCAATGACCAAAGGCATTCCCGCACCAAGAATTGCAATGGGGGCGTGTTCGCGCGATGAACCACAACCAAAATTGCGGCCAGCCACGAGGATATCCCCCTTCTGAACCCTTTGTACCCAGTCGGGCTCAATGCCGGCCATACAGTTTTTGCCCAATTTTTCCGGATCACTTGTCACAAGAAAACGAGCGGGAATAATAGCATCGGTATCGATGTGTTCGCCGACCTTATGAACCTTTCCTTTATAAATCACGATTTACCTCCTGCCCGCACAGGCTAAAGAGCCTCTGGACCAGCGACTTCGCCGACCACAGCGCTTGCGGCGGCAACCACAGGACTTGCCAGATACACTTCACTCGACAAACTGCCCATACGGCCCTTGAAATTACGGTTGGTGGTGGCAACAGCACGCTCGCCATCGGCCAGAATGCCCATATGCCCACCCAGACAGGGACCGCAGGTACATGGCCCGACAATACAGCCTGCTTCCATGAAGATTTCCATCAGGCCTTCCTGAAGGCATTGCTTCCAGACTGTCGGCGTTGAGGGCAGAATAATGCAGCGGACCGTGTTCTTCACCTTACGGCCGCGCAAGATGCCGGCGGCATCGCGCATATCGCTGATGCGGCCATTGGTACAGGAGCCTATGACCACCTGCTGCACGGGCAGATGTCCCAGCTCCTGCACAGGCTTCACATTGCCCGGTAAATGCGGGCATGCGACCACAGGGCCCTGACCGGTCAGATCAATGCGCACGACCTGTTCATAGTTGGCATTGTCGTCAGCACGAATTTCCTCAAAACCCTGAGTTCTGCCATGTTCGGCACAATAGCTCTTGGTCTGGGCATCACTGGCAAAGAGACCCGCCTTGGCACCGGCTTCAATGGCCATATTGGCCATGGTCAGACGCCCTTCCACGCCAAGATTGTCAATGATACTGCCGCCAAATTCCAGGGCCTTGTACAGTGCCCCGTCGACACCGATCTTGCCGATGAGCATCAGCATCAGATCCTTGGCCCGAACATGGGCATTGAGCGTACCTGTAAACTCAACTCTGATGGTCGGCGGCACCTTCAGCCACGTTTCACCGAGTGCCATGGCCGCAGCGATATCAGTTGAGCCCATGCCCGTCGCAAAGGCTGCTATGCCGCCATACGTACACGTATGGCTGTCGGCCCCGACCACCAGATCACCTGGTCCCACAAGGCCCTGCTCGGGCAGGAGCGTATGCTCAACGCCGCAGTTGCCGCCTTCATAGTAGTGGGTAAGCCCCTGTTCTCTGGCAAAATTCCGGCTGATAAGCACCTGATTGGCAGAATCAATGTCCTTTTGCGGGGTAAAATGATCCATGACCAGCGCGATTTTCTCACGGTCAAAGACCTTGGCCGCGCCCATGCCATGAAACGATTTGATGGCCAAAGGACCAGTGATATCATTGGCAAGAACCAGAGAAACCCGGCATTGTACGATCTGCCCGTCACTCTGAATGGCTTCTTGCGTATGCCGCTGCAGAAGTTTCTGCGCCAATGTCTGTTGCATAATGATACTCCTCTGCACGCCCTCAAAGCCTGCTCGACTCCTAGGCAGGAAGCTGACTGTGGATGCGTTCACCCTCTTCTTCGCGCTTGGCGAGATTATTCAGGGCATCGACATAGGCCCGCGCACTGGCCACAAAAATATCGGGATGTGTGCCACGGCCAATTGCGGAAAAGTTCTTTTCCCGGATGCGTACGGTCACTTCGCCCAGGGCATCGGTGCCACCGGTAATGGCATTGATGGCATACTGTTCAAGATCAGGACTTCTGCCACAGAGATCACTGATAACGTTGAACAGAGCATCAACAGGACCAGCTCCAAAGCCCGCGCCGCTCTTTTCAATACCATCCACATCCATGAGTACGGCTGCCACAGGCGGCACACCGCCGGCATCGGAACTCTGCACACTGACATGCCGCAGACGGATGCGATCGGGAATACGGTAAATTTCCTGTTGCACAAGAGCCATGAGGTCTTCGTCGTGAATCGTCTTTTTACGGTCAGCCAGATTCTTGACCGCCTCAAAGACACTGTTGAGCTGTTCATCGTTCAGACTGTAACCAAGACTCTCAAACTTCTGATGCACGGCATTGCGGCCGCTGTGTTTGCCAATGATCAGATGCGTGGACTTTCGACCCACCGACTGCGGCGTCATGATTTCGTAGGTCTCACGGTTTTTGAGCATACCGTCCTGATGAATGCCGCTTTCATGAGCAAAAGCATTGGCGCCGGTGATGGCCTTATTCAAAGGAATTGGCTGGCCGATGATCATGGATAAGAGTCGACAGGAAGGATAAAGCTGCTCACTCTTGATGCCGTGTTCCAAGCCATAAAAATCTTTTCTGACCTGCAAGGCCATGACCACTTCCTCAAGCGAGGCATTTCCGGCGCGCTCGCCGATGCCGCTTAAGGTCACTTCAGCCTGACGCACACCCACACGCAGGGCTGCCAGCGTATTCGCCACGGCCTGTCCCAGGTCATCGTGGCAGTGTACACTGTAGATGACCTTTTCACTGCCCTTGGTATTTTTGATGACATAGTCCACAAGCGAGGCAAACTCTTCAGGCTGAGCATAGCCTACGGTATCGGGGAGATTGATGGTTGTGGCCCCGGCCTCAATGACCGCGCCGACAATGCGGCAGAGAAAATCTTTATCCGAGCGCGAAAAGTCTTCACAGGAAAACTCCACATTGCTCGTATAACCGACGCAGCGTTTCACAGCGGCCACAGCCATCTCCACGACCTGATCGGGGCTCTTTTTGAGCTTATATTCCATATGCAGGGGTGATGTGGAAATAAAGACATGTATACGCGGATTCTTCGCTGCTTTGACCGCTTCCCAGCAGCGGTCAATGTCCGAAGCAACACAGCGGGCAAGACCGGCGACCTGAATGGATGGTCCGGCCTGTTTGGCAATAGCTTCCACCGAAGAAAAATCACCGGCACTTGAAGCAGGAAAGCCCGCTTCGATGATGTCGCAACCAAGAATCTCCAGCTGATGCGCGAGGCGCAATTTCTCCTGAAAATTCATGGTTGCGCCGGGCGACTGTTCTCCATCCCGCAAAGTAGTATCAAAAAAATACACACGATCCGACATACTATCCTCACAGAAAAACGTAAAAAAAACAGCCCAAGTCTTTTATTTCTTGCCAGGGGTAAACGCCCGCATCAGCTGACGGTCACGGCGTGGCAGCACAATATAGGTATAAATCAGGCCGCCTGTAATATAGAAAAGGCAAAAGATAAAACCAAAGATACGGGGATGCGAAAAGAGCAGTCCCAGAAGGAAGAAAATGGCTACAAGGCAGCGCACGGGGTGAGCGCGGATAAAATCATATTCTTTAAAGGAAAAATAGCGGACGCGGCTGACCATCAGCACGCCCACGAAGACGGCAAAAAAGAGCGCAAGCCAGGGAATGCAACGGCCGAAGAGCTCTGGCAGAGTCTGGGCAAAGAAAACAAAGGTGACCAGAGTACAGCCGCCTGCGGGGATGGGCAAACCAATGAAAAAGCGCTTGCTCGCCACCCCGCTGCTGATATTGAAGCGGGCCAGACGCAGAACGCCGCAGGCCGCATAGATAAAGGCCACAGCCACCCCAAGATTGCCAAAGCTCAAAAGCTGCCACTGCAGAATCAGCATGGCCGGAGCAATGCCAAAGGCCACGGCATCAGCCAGGGAATCGTACTGCAGACCAAATTCACTTGCTGTATGCGTCAGACGGGCAACCTTGCCGTCAAGACCGTCGAGCAGCGCTGAAAGCAGAATGGCAATGCAGCCGTCTTCATAACGCCCCTGCACAGACCAGACCATGGACAAAAAACCGAGAAACATACTCAGGGTCGTAATCAGATTGGGAAGAAGATAGGCACTTCTGCGCGCTTTGCGTTCTTCTTTGCTCATCAGATTTTCGGCAGTCCCCTTGGAGCAGGGGAAAAAATGCCGCCTCCAGTATGGTTTAACGCACCGTTATCGAAGGAGAGAGATTCTCTCTGCAAGGACAGGATCATCCTATACATTTTTTTGCGAGCACGCTCTGACCGGCAAAAACATGTTCGCCCACATGAACTGTTGCTGTATAGTTGGCAGGCAAATAGAGATCCACACGTGAACCGAAACGAATGATGCCGCAGCGTTCTCCGCGTGCCAGTTGATCGCCCCGTCCTGCCCGGCAGACAATCCTGCGGGCAATAAGACCCGCAATCTGCACCATGGACCAGCTTTCTCCCGAGCTTTCTTCCAGCTTCCAGGCGCAGCGCTCATTGTTTTCCGAGGCCTTATCCAGCGAAGCGTTCACAAAGGTTCCGGGAAAGTACTTGATGTCTGCCACACGGCAGTCCACAGGCACGCGGTTGACATGCACATTGAAGACATTCATGAAAATGCTGATGCAGCAGCGTTCCTGGCCGTCAAAAGGGTCCTTGCGGGCAGTGACATGCAGAATCCGGCCATCAGCAGGACTGACGGCCACGTGAGCTTCACCTGGCACAACGCGTTCGGGATCGCGAAAAAACTGCACGCAGAACACACAGAGCAAAAGAGCTATACATGCCAGACAAGGCAGCTTGATCAAAGCAAAGATTAAGGCAGCAAAAGCCATTAAAAAAATAAAGGGTTTGCCTTCAGGAGCGATACCGGCGTTGGGTGTAATCATGCAATACTCCTTTGTCTCCAATCTGCAAAAAGCGAGTCTAAAGTTTTTATTTTATCTGCTTCCGACATGACACGCAATACCCTGAAAAACGACCACAGATTCACTGCCGTGACGCAAAAGTGTAGCCTGAAGGCGAATATTGACAAAGTCCGGGTTATTCTGCCAAGGTTCCGACGCTTTTCTGCGGTTTTCTATCGCCAACCATGTCGAGAGTTCCTATGTCACGTTGTCTGTACGCAAGCCTGCTTGCCCTCTTTCTCCTCTCAGCCTGCGGTCCGAAAGATATCGGACAGTCTCTGGATGAAGAGGAACCTATCCGCACTTCGGTCTCTTCAGCCGAACAAATGCGTTATCCTGTCTACGGCACAGACAGCAATCAGAAAATGCTCTATCTGCAAAATACCATGGACTCCATGGTATTGCGCCAGTCCCTGATCAGCAATACTTTAAAGCCGCAAACAGGCGCTCTTTCCCCCGAGCACCCATCCTACCGCGCTCATCCCAAACAGGCGAGCCCATTCCGACAATAACAGGTCTCAAAATCATCAAGCACAGTTTTGCCAAAGGGAGCATTATGGACAGTGAACTGACCCATGTCACACGCGAGGGACGCATCACGATGGTTGATGTGGGAGAAAAAGCTGTGACCAAACGCGTGGCCATGGCCGAAGCCTATGTCCATCTATCCGAAAAAACCATGTCACTGCTCAAAAATCAGGCTCTTCCCAAGGGTGATGCCCTTGCCTGCGCGCGCGTGGGCGGTATTCTTGCTGCTAAGGATACAAGCCGGCTCATTCCTCTCTGCCACAGCCTGAATACGACCTTTGTGGATGTACGTTTTGAGGTTTTGGACGAGCCGCCCCGCATCCGCATAGAAAGCGAAGCCAGATGCAACGGGGAAACGGGCGTTGAAATGGAGGCCATTGTGGCTGCGGAAATAGCCGCTGCCATTATCTACGACATGTGCAAGGCTGTGCAACGCGACATCACTATTGATGGCGTCCGGCTGCTCTACAAAAACGGTGGCAGAAGCGGTGAATACCGAGCCCAAGGATTCTCGCTGTGACTCATACCCTTTCTCCCATAGCCTTCAGCATCGGCAATTTTGAGATGCGCTGGTACGGACTGATGTATCTGGCAGGTTTTGTTCTTGGCTGGATGCTTGGCCGTTATCGGGCAAGCCGTCTTTCCCCTGCCTGGACAACGACGGATGTCGACGATCTCCTAACCATGTCCATGTTAGCCGTCATCATTGGTGGCAGACTGGGCTATGTCCTTTTCTACGATTTTTCAGTCTATCTCCATGACCCACTGGAAATCTTCAAGATCTGGAATGGCGGCATGTCGTTCCACGGCGGCCTGTTAGGAGTACTGGCAGCATTCTGGTATTTTGCAAGAACGCGTCACAAAGATTTTCTCGATGTTTCAGACTTTGTTGCACCGCTTGTGCCGCAGGCCATTTTCTTCGGTCGTCTGGGCAATTTCATCAATGGCGAGCTCTGGGGCAAAGTCAGTGATCTGCCTTGGGCCATGATCTTTCCCGGTGCGGGACCGTGGCCAAGACATCCTTCGCAGCTTTATGAAGCTTTGCTCGAGGGCTTGATACTTTTCTTCGTCGTCTTTTTCTTCGCTCAAAAACCTCGACCCAAGGGACAGATTTCAGGCCTCTTTGCGGTCGGTTACGCTATTTTTCGCTTTGGCGTAGAATTCATCCGCGTTCCCGACGCACAACTGGGTTATCTAGCCTTTGGTTGGTTGACTATGGGACAGCTACTCTGCCTGCCACTCTTCTTTGTTGGTCTCTACCTGCTCTTTCGCAAGAATACTCCTCATGAAGGTTGACAGAAGCGCGTTTTTTAGCGAAAAGTTCTCTTCAACACTTTTGTTCCGGCCATAGGCATGAACGGTAATTTCCAGGAGGATCAGATGGCAAAGGAAGGATCCATCGAAGTCGATGGTGTTGTACAAGAAGCATTACCCAATGCCATGTTCCGCGTTGAACTTGAGAACGGGCACGTTGTTCTCGCGCATATTTCCGGAAAAATGAGAAAGTTCTATATTCGTATTCTTCCTGGAGATCATGTTAAAGTCGAACTCTCTCCTTATGACCTTACCAGAGGCCGGATTACCTACCGTGTCAAATAGTATAATGTGATCTACGCTCAATAATGACCTTTGACGATCACACAGGCACTCACACGCCTGCGTCGCCGGATAAAGCAATGGATCAAACAAGCAGTGAAATATTTGGGCACTTTCTCTACGATGAAAGCCTGACATATGACGAGCTGCTACATACCGAGGAAACTCTGACAAGCGCCATAGAAGATCTTTTAAAAAGAGCAGGCGCTGAGCATGTAGACTTTACACCCATGGGTGATTCACTGATGCTACAGTGCTCCTTTCATGGTCATAAAGTCTATATTTTTCGAAAACTGGCCTGTGAACTGGCCGATATTCTACCGCTCAAAATTTCAGGTCGTATTTGCTGTCTTTCCCATGCCCTTGAGACCTGTCATATCTATTGGCTACGCAAAAATGCATGGCAGGAAGTTAACGTAGCCATTCCCCTGACGCCGCCCGAAGGTGCCAAAACATGGCAGGCCGAAGAGGCAAATAACGAATAATCTGCGCCCAGGTGATGGAATTGGTAGACATAAGGGACTTAAAATCCCTCGGCCTCTGGCCGTGCCGGTTCAAGTCCGGCCCTGGGTACCAGCTCTACATAAGGGTTTGCGAAAAATCGCAAACCCTTTCTTTTTGTCCAATGCCCGGATTTGTCCATTTTTTGTCCACTTGCCCGCCAGATCGACCAAAATCAGTGCCGTATGATACCGAGGGATTGCAATGGACAAGGGAGGGGCAGAATGGCGATCCGGCAGATTTCAAACGGGCACTGGCAGTCTAGAGTCAGGAAGAAGGGACATCCGACTCAAAGCAAAGTCTTCAAGAAGAAGGTTGATGCTGAAAAATGGGAGCATGACGTATTGGCCCAAATGAACCGCGGAGTCTTCGTTAGCGCGAAGGAAGCTGAAAGGACGACGCTCAGAGAGCTTTTGCAGCGGTACATTGACGAATACGTGCCCAGGCTGGCCGATGCGCGCAGGACGACGAATCGTGCATTGGCGCTGATGAAGCGGCCGATCGCTCAAATGATCGTCGCGTCCGTCCGTAGCTCCGACGTGGCCGCCTTTATCAAGGAAAGGCAGGCCGATTGACGTGGGAGAACGTCAGTCTGGAAAAGAGAGCCGCGCTGCTTCCGGAGACGAAAAACGGCGACAGGCGGACCGTGCCGCTATCATCTAGGGCCGTGTAGATTCTGGAAGGCCTTGGTCCGAAAGCTGATGGAAGCGTGTTCGGAATGATGAAAGATTCGCTCACACGCGGGATCGAAAAGGCGTGCAAGAAAGCCGGCATCGAAGATTTGCGCTTTCATGACCTTAGGCACGAAGCCACATCGAGGCTGTTCGAGGACGCCGATCTGGACGTCATGGAAATTAGATCAATCACAGGACACAAGAGCCTGCAGATGCTGGCGCGGTACAATTCTAATGGCTGGAGACGGCGTCGACGCAGTAAAAGTATTTCACCATGCCTTCGGAAAGTATGCAGTGCATCAACGCGTATATAGATTCTCTGATTTCAAAGATATTTACCCTAGGTATTTCTTTTATTATATAAGTAGCCTGTTTAGCACTGAGATAGATAAGGGAAGTGCAAAATCTACAGTGGCATCAGTGCGTCTTCCGATGCTTTCGAATTTTGTATTTTGCCTTCCACCACCTTACGAACAAGAGGCCATTGTAGACTTTCTCGACACCCGCTGTGCCGAAATCGACGGCCTCATCGCCGAGAAGGAAGCCCTGATAGCAGACCTCGAGGCTTACAAGAAATCCCTGATTTTCGAGTGCGTCACCGGCAAGCGCAAGATCGCTTGAGATTGATG
>JAGADH010000046.1 GCA_017613715.1 Desulfovibrio sp.
CCGACCATGCCTATCTCTGCTCCTGGTTTCTCTGGCTGATCTATGCGGCTATCATCTGGGCCAATGCCACGGCCTTTCCCGTTTTGATCCGCGCCTTTGCGGGTGATGTGCTCAGAGTCGGTTTCCACTATTCTCTCTGGAACTATGAGATCTACTTTGGCGAAATTCTCTTCACAGCCGCCTGCCTCGCCCTCTTTTGCCTGCTCTGTCTGCGCAATCACTGGGTCATTGTTGTTAACACCGTCTTTGCAAGTCTGCTTTTTGTAGGCGCCCTGCTGCTTTTTTTTGGCGTCAAGCACGATCTGCAGGGTCTCTCAGAACTTGCTCCGGCCTTTATGCCGACTTCGAGCCACTCAACGCAAATTCTCAAAGTTATGGCGCTGGCGCCCTGGGCCTTTGTGGGCTTTGAAGCGGTCTCGCATGTAACCAGTGAAATCAGAGGCTCACGCCAGTCCCTCTTCTGGCTGATGAGCGCAGGGCTGATCTGCGCAGCCCTGGTCTATATCGTCTTCATCGCCATTGCCGCTGTGCCTCTGCCTGATGTCATGGACTGGCAGAGCTTTGCCTATGCCAAGCAGCCCTCCAGCATGGTCAGCTTTCCCATTGTGCTGGCCTGCCAGGCGCATCTTGGAACGAAAGGCCTTGTCCTGCTCTTTCTGGCCATTCTGGCTGGCGTAGCCACAGGCATCATCGGCTTTTCCGTGGCCCTCAGCCGCCTGACCTGCACTGTGGCCGAAGAAGGCATTCTGCCGGCCTGGTTTGCCCAAAGATCAGAGCTTCAGATTCCCAAGCATGCGCTGATCTTCATTTTCGCGGTGGCTATCCTTGTCTCGCTGCTCGGCCGCACGGCCATCGGCTGGATTGTGGACATCACAACCGTTGGTGCGACCCTGGCCTATGGCTATATTTCGGCCGCAACCTATGTGCAGGCCAGTCAGGAAAAGCAGTTCTGCTATACCATCACAGGCCTGACCGGCATTGTCCTCTCGGCTGCACTCTGCCTTTTCATGTTCATGCCGCAGATCTGGCAGATCAGTACACTGGCAACAGAATCCTATTTTATTTTTTCGCTCTGGGGCGTCCTCGGCTTTCTCTATTTTCTCAAAGTCTTCCGCAGTGACAAAAAAGAAGTCTATGGCCGCAAAACCTTTGTCTGGCTCGCCATGCTCTTTATCATCTTCTTTTCCTCAACCATGTGGATGCGCCAGGACGTGCACAACGGCACCCAGGACGTGATCAACAGGGTCAGCGAATACTACAAGACCAGGACCGCTTCTGAAGACCAGGGCGAGCATGAGGAAAACGACTATCTTGAACGGCAGATGCAGAGCTTCAGTCAGAACCTCATCAAGCACAGTCTCATTCAGTTGCTGATCATTGTTCTGAGCATCGGCGTGGTTTTTTCGGTCTATTCGCTGATGCAGCGAAAACGCCGCAAGGCGGAGCTGGAAAAAATCAGGGCAGAAGAAATCAGTCGCTCCAAGAGCATTTTCCTCTCCAATATGTCCCATGATATCCGCACCCCCATGAACGCCATCATCGGCTTCACGGAGCTGGCCCTGACCAAGCATGATCTTGACACGGTGCAGGCTTATCTGCAGAAAATCAGACTCTCAAGCCAGCATCTGCTTTCGCTGATCAACGATGTCCTGGAAATGAGCCGCATTGAAAGCGGCAAAGTGGAACTTGCGCTCAGCAATGTGAGCATTCCCGAGCTTCTGCACAATCTCAACAATATCATCATTGGCCAGATAGAGGCCAAGCAGCAGCAACTGGATATCAATGCCCTGAATATCCGCCATGAGAACATTGTCTGTGATAAACTCAGGCTGAATCAGATTCTGCTCAATCTCCTCTCCAATGCCGTGAAGTACACACAGGCCGGCGGCCGCATCAGCGTCAATGTCCAGGAACTCGCCTTTGACAACGGCACAGCCAGTTATGAACTGAGTGTCAAGGACAACGGCATGGGCATGAGCCCGGATTTTGCCGCGCATATCTTCGAAGCCTTTGAGCGTGAACACACCGAACTGGAAAACAAGATTCAGGGCACGGGCCTGGGCATGGCCATCACCAAACATCTTGTGGATCTCATGCAGGGCAGCATCCGTCTTGTCACAGAAAAGGGCAAAGGCTCGGAATTTCTGCTCAATTTCCATTTCCCGGTGGTCGCCCACGCGGACAAGAGGACCTGCATACCAGAGATCAAGGGCTGCCACGTGCTCGTGGTCGATGATGACTACAATTCCTGCGATGCCATCACCGGCATGCTGAACAATCTCGGTGCGCAGACCGAATGGACCATGTCCGGCAAGGAGGCCATTCTCCGCTTTTCCGATGCCGCCAAGCGAGGCACTCCCTATAGGCTCTGCGTCATCGACTGGAAAATGCCCGATATGGGTGGCATCCAAGTGGCACGTGACATCATGGCCCAGAGTGGCGAGAAACCGCCGGCTATTGTCCTGATCACAGCCTACGACTGGCTGGACATCAGGGAAGAGGCTCTGGCAGCCGGAGTGCGTGCTTTCTGCAGAAAACCGGTCTTTGCCTCGGAATTGTCCCATGCCATCTTCAAAGCCCTGGGTGGCCAGGAAGAACACAAAGAAAAGGCCGGAGACAATCAGAGCTTGGACTTTGCGGGCAAGCGCCTGCTTCTGGTTGACGATATTGACGTCAACCGGGAAATTGCTCAGGCCATCCTCAATATGAACGGTTTTCTCGTGGAAGAAGCCGTGGACGGCCGTGATGCGCTGGACAAGGTGGAAAAGGCCCTGCCCGGCTACTACGACTGTGTGCTCATGGATATTCAGATGCCCAGGATGAACGGCTATGAGGCGGCCAAGGCCATCCGTGCCTTAGAGGACAGCGCCAAAGCCAGTGTCCCCATTGTGGCCATGACAGCCAATGCCTTTGAAGAAGACAAAAAAGCGGCTCTGGATGCCGGTATGAACGGCCATGTGGCCAAGCCCATCAACATTGAAACGCTGCTGGCGCTTTTGCGCGAAATCCTTGGCTAAAATTTTTGCCGCTTTTTGCTTTTTTTGACAAAAATTTTGCTCTCAATGCATTGCCAAAATGACACATCGATCTTATTTCTTTCTTTGGTCAGGTTAGGCGATCCCGCATGGCCATCTGAGCCTTGCCAAATTGTGCTTGACAAAAGCTTTCAGCCTTAGCATGCTTATTGTCCTGTTTTTTTTCACATTAAACCTCTAGGAGAAGGTTCATGAAAAAACTCTTTGCAGCATTTGCTCTTCTGGCACTGCTTGGTATGCCTCTGGCAGCTTCTGCTGCTAACGAGGTGGATATGGCCAAAGTTTCCTGCAAGGAATTCTTGGGCGGCGGAGACGAAAGCATAAGCACGATGCTCGTCTGGATTGACGGCTATATGAGCGCCAAAAGCGACAATACCGTCATGAGCAACGCCTGGATGGAAAAGCTGGGCGGTCATCTGGGTCAGTACTGCTCCAAAAATCCGGCCAAGACCATCATGGACGCCATTGAGGCCATGAAGTAAGACGTTTCAACCATATCGTTCCCTTTCAAGCCTGCTCTGCAGGCTTTTTTACGGTGCAAGGCTCAAGATCAGCGTAGCGTCATGATCAGGACAACGCTCAGCCTGACTGCAAAAGCCAAATTTTTTCTTGACAGATGCCCTGTCGTAGTCTACTACCTGCAAATCTAACGATCAGCACTGTTTCAATGCTCTCCCGTCATTTTCTCAAGACAGTTTTTTTAGCTTGGCCCGTTAACAGTCTCTTGACAAAACGACCACGTTTCTGTGCAGACCAGTTGGACTGCGCAGAGAAATAACAAAAGAGGGAATATCCATGAAAAAGCTTCTTGCTTCCTTGGTTGCCGTTTTTGTGCTGGCTGCCTTTGCCGGCTCCGCCATGGCCAAAGAGGTCATCATTGGCAATGGCTGCGATTTTCCGCTGCACTTCATTGGCCTGAGCACAGCCAATGACAAACAGGCCCAAAACCTGATTACCGAGCCTGTGGCTCCTGGCGATGGCATTAAAGTGGATCTGAAAATCACCAAGGGTATTGACCTGACAGTGCAGGACAACGAAGGCGGCCAGGTTGACTTCTCAGGCCTTGATCTGAGCAATGCCAGCAAGGTCATCCTGCATCCCGACGGAACTGCCACCATCGAGTAAACATCTTTCCTTTCTCTTTGTATCATCAACGCAGTGCTTCTCAAGGGAAGCACTGCGTTTTTCGCTTCTCTTGCTCACGGAAAAGTCCATGGATGCCTTTCACGTTTTTTCAGAATTGCCACACGTTTTTGCCCCTCTGCCCAAAGCCAGCATCATGAGCCAATGGGATCTGGCAGCGCAAAAGCTGGGTCTGCCTGGGACTGTCCTCATGGAAAACGCAGCACGCAGCGCCTTTCAGGCCCTTTTGGCAATGTTTCAGGATCTGAAAGGTCTTGAGGTGGGTCTTTTGATCGGTTCCGGCAATAATGGCGGCGATGCCGCAGCCATAGGCCGCTATCTGCATGAAGCAGGATTTGCCGTGACGGCTTATCTGGTCAAGGATTTTCCTGCCTATCAGGGTGAATGTGCACACCAGCTTCAGATTCTCCAGAGGCTTGGCCTGCCTCTGGAGAATCGGACGCAGCTCCTTTCCGGCCCAAGGCCCTGTGATCTTTTGCTCGACGGACTTTTGGGAACAGGTTTTCAGGGCCCCTTACGCCAGGATCTCTGTGAACTGATCCGGAGCATCAATGCCCTTAAGATTCCTCACGTTGTGGCCGTGGACATTCCCTCGGGTCTCTCGGCTGATACCGGACTGCCTGAACCGGAAGCTCTGGTCGCAAGCCATACCATCTGTATGTCTGCCTGCAAAAAAGGCTTGATCCTGCCCTGCGCCAGACCCTTCACAGGTCAGATCACAACAGTCCCCATTGGCCTGCCGGCCTCGGTACGTTTAGAGCTACCCGCAGACAGCTATCTTGTGGACGAAAAGCTTGGCCTGCTTTCTCCCGAGCCTCCCGCCAATAGCTATAAAAACTGTTTTGGCCATGTGGCTATTGTCGGCGGTGGTGACCCGGCCCATACGGGTGCAGCCCACCTGGCAGCGCGCGCAGCCCTGCGCGCGGGCGCCGGCCTGGTCACGGCCATTGCCAAGGCAGGACAGGCAGAGACCATTCGGCTGAATCTTGCCGAGATCATGCTCTGCCCCCTTGAAGAGAACCGGCATGGCTGGCCAGAACGACTGCCAAGGGCTTTGGAGAGCTTACTGCCAAAGCTTTCAGCGCTTGTAATCGGGCCTGGTTTTGGACTGGGCCCTGATGCCCACCATTTTCTGGCCTGTCTGCTTACGCTGCCCACGCGTCCGCCCATGGTCATTGATGCCGATGCCCTGACGCTCCTCGCCAAGCATGATGAGCTTCTGGACCTGGTCAGGTCAGACGATATCCTCACGCCACATCCGGGTGAAGCAGCTGCCCTCCTTGGCATGACAAGCAGGGATCTGCAAAGAGACCGCTATCAGGCTCTTGCCGGACTGACGGCCAGAACCCGGGCCATTGTCGTTCTGAAGGGTGCAGGCACCCTTGTGGGCCAGTACCAGCAACCTGTCCTGGTCAGCCCCTGGGATCTGCCAGCTCTTGCCATAGGCGGCGCAGGCGACGTGCTGGCTGGTCTGCTTGGCAGCATGCTGGCCCAAAGGGATGCTCTTCAGGCCATGCTCAACGCAAAACTCTGCTTTGCCCACAAAGGCGACTTTGTCTGCAGGCTCTATGGTCTGAGCAAGAGCAGCAAAATGTCCTGCCCAAGCCAGGCCCCCCTGCCAAACTCGGCCTTTGGCCTGATCCTGGCAGCCTATGCTGTCAGCCGGCATGCCCTGGCAGCCAGAAGGCTCCTGGCAGATTATCCTCAGCGCGGCTTTCTGGCGCATGAACTGGCCGATAGCCTTGGCAGACTGCCATGCTGATCCTGCCTGATCTTTCGGCCACCAAGGCTCTCGCCAAAGTGCTGGCGCAAGAGATACGCTGCCAAAGGCTCTCGCACCTTTTTTTCACAGGTTCCCTCGGCCTTGGCAAAACCACCTGCATTCGTTTTCTCGTGGAGGAACTGCCAGGCAGTGAAAAGGCCCAGGTGGCAAGCCCCTCCTTTGCACTCTGTCACCATTATCCCGTGCAACCGCCTATTCTGCATTGTGATCTCTACCGCTGCATGGGCGCAATTCCCGAAGAAATGATCGAGGCCCTTGAGCAGCCAGAACTTGTGCTCCTGGTGGAATGGGCGGAACTTCTGCCGGCAGAGCTCTGGCCCGAAGAAGTCCTCGTGCTCAACTTCGCACGCCAGAACCAGGCTCGCACGTTACGCTTAAGGGCCCAAGGAGCAAAGACAGAAGCGGCCCTTGCCGCCATACGGCAAAGCCCGGGGCTCCAGCCAGGGCATGACAGCAACTCTGGCCAGCCCTGATCTGCCTCCTGAAAAAACTCTCAAACATCTCTCAAAAGAACACTAGACCTTGTGCGTCATTAGGTGTATCAAAAAGCGACTTTGCCACACAGTGCCCCTTGGCCAAAGGCAGAGAAAGCCCTGCTTTGTCTCTTCCTTGCCTTGGGCATTGGCCTGCAAGCTCTGCCGGAAGCCTTTTTCCCATGGACAAGGGCCTTGAGGCTACCGGCCAAAGTCATACCTCAATTGTCCCACAAAAACAGGAGATCGTCCTGTCCGGGGAGCACTTTAAAGGGAAAAAAGCGGAGGCAGCGTTTCCTCCCGGGACCTGTGCCCGAGAACCACGCTGAAAAATTGAATGAAGATACTTGTGCAAAAATTCGGCGGCACGTCCGTGGCGGATCTTGACGCCATGAAACATGTCCTCGGCAAGGTTCAGAAGGGTCTGGCGACCCACGATAAAGTTATCGTGGTGCTTTCGGCCAGAGCCGGCGACACCAATAAACTTCTGGCACTTGCCCAGCAATGGTCCGCTGCCCCGGACAAAGCCGAGAGCGACTGTCTTGTCTCCACAGGCGAACAGGTTTCCATCGCCCTCTTCACCATGCTGCTGAAAGATAACGGCATATCCGCCCGTTCCCTGCTTTCCTGGCAGATCCCCATCCAGACCAACGACGACTTCGGCAACGCGCGCATCCTGGATATTGACAGGGATACCCTCTACAAGCTGCTTGAAAGCTACGATGTGCTGACTGTGGCAGGTTTTCAGGGTGTCACCCAGGACAAGCGCATCACGACCCTCGGTCGCGGCGGTTCCGACACCTCAGCCGTAGCTCTGGCAGCGGCCCTTGATTCCTGCGAATGCGAAATCTACACCGATGTCGACGGCGTCTACACCACAGATCCCAATATCTGCTCGGCGGCCCGAAAAATGGATTGCGTCTCCTATGAGGAAATGCTGGAACTGGCCAGCATGGGCGCCAAGGTTCTGCATATCCGTTCTGTTGAATTTGCTAAAAAATACAAGGTTCCCGTGCGGGTACGCTCCACATTCAGCGATGATCCCGGTACACTGGTGACCAAGGAGGATGCCAGCATGGAGGCGGTTCTTGTTTCCGGTATTGCCTATGATAAAGACCAGGCACGTGTCACCCTGCGCGATCTGCCCGACATTCCAGGCACAGCTGCCGCTGTCTTCGGCCCGCTTTCGGAAAAAGGCGTGCTTGTGGACATGATCATTCAGAACACAAGCCAGGACGGACATACCGATATCACTTTCACGGTCTCGCGCCGCGATCTGCCCAAGACCCTTGAGATCATGCAGAGCATTTCGGAAAAAATCGGTGCCTCGGAAATTCTCCACGATGTCAACGTGGCCAAGGTCTCGGCCATCGGTGTGGGCATGCGCAACCATTCGGGCGTGGCCGCCCGCGCCTTCACGGCCCTAACCCAGGAAGGCATCAATATTCTCATGATCAGCACCTCTGAAATCAAGATCACCATTCTCATTCAGGAAAAATACGTGGAACTCGCCGTACGCATTCTCCATGATACCTTCGGCCTGGATTGGGATATTGCCTAAAAAATCCAACAATCAACCGCTTCTTGAGGATTAAGCAGCGAGCTCTGTATGGCTTTTGTGCATATTTTAACTAAGGATCTGCGCCCTGGCATGTTCATTGTGCAGACCGGTGAAACCTGGCGCAGCAGACCCTATCTCTACGCCAAACCCGGCCTTTTGAAAAATGAAGCAGAGATTGCTGAAATCATCAAACAGGGCTTTGTCGAAGCCTACTACGATCCTGAAAAATCAGAACAGAGCAAGGAAGACGTCGAAGACCTGCTCTCAACACCTCTGGCCCAAAAGCTACCGGAACCCACCGTTTCCTTACAAGACGAGATCAAAGCTCAGGTCGAAAACTACAATAACTGTGTCGATCATATTCAGCATGTCATGGAGGAGGCGCGCAGCGGACGTCTCGACTTTCTTTCGGCCAAGCCCTTGATGGATAATATCATCTCAAGCCTCAACCGCAATGCCGATGCCCTGACGTCTCTGGCCAAGATCAAAACCCACGACGAATACACTTTTGCCCACTGCGTCAATGTCTCCATCTTCAGTGTGGCTTTTGGCCGCTATCTGGGTCTGCGCGAAGAAAATCTCCACAATCTTGGTCTTGCCGGCCTTTTTCACGATATCGGCAAGATGCGCGTCCCTTTCAATATTTTAAATGCCCCCAGGCAGCTCAAGCCGGAAGAATTCGCCATTATGCAAAAGCATGCGAAATTCGGCGAAGAAATGCTCTCCCATATTCCCAATATTCCCCATAATATTCTCGCAGGCGTCTGCGACCACCACGAACGTTTTAACGGCACAGGCTATCCAGCCAAGAAAAAAGGCAGTGAAATCTCCCCCTTTGGCTGCATTATCTCGGTCTGCGACGTCTACGATGCCCTTTCCTCCAAACGCGTCTACAAAGAAGCCCTGCCGCCCAGCAAAGCCCTCTCCATCATGTACGGCATGCGCGGCGAATCCTGGAAAACAGGCCTTGTGGAACTCTTCATCAAAATGCTCGGCATCTATCCTGTGGGCACGCCCATTGGCCTGACCAGCGGCTTCAAAGGCGTGGTCACCAAATCCAACCCTTCTGCCCCGCTCTATCCCACGGTTCTGCTCTACAAAGACTGCAAAGGTCAAAAGATCGTGCCGCCCTCCAGCGTTGATCTTGCTCAACAGCATGAAATGCAGATCATCAAGGCCCTGAGCACAGATACCGTGGACTTCGACATCCTCACCCTGATCACGGAAGGCAAAGACGTTCCCAAGAAGTCATGAGCCGGCTGCTTCTTTCCGTTATCCTGATCTTTGTCAGCCTTGCGCTTGGCTACCTCTGGCGCCGACAGATGCTGGCCAGGCCAGGCCAGAGTCAAGAGCTGATCAGCCTGCGTGACCGTCTGCAGTTTCTGGCCTTCTTTGTCCTGATTCCCGCCTCCTCCATGCTCTCGCTCTGGGGTCTGCCCACACCGGATGAGCGTCTCCTGCTTTTTCCCCTGCTTGGTCTTTCAGCCTGGACAGTGGGAGGACTACTAGGACTTGTCCTGGGCTATCTTGCGCATTTTTCCCGGGCCGGCAAAGGCAGTCTTTTCTGCTGCGCCACCTTTTCCAATATCGGCGCTGTGGGCACCTTAGTCTGCGTGCTCTTTTTCGGCGAGATCAGCATTGCCTATGTGGCGCTCTACCGGCTCTTTGAAGAAATCTTTTATTATGGGCTGGCCATTCCCGTAGCCACGCGCTTCAAGGGCAACGGCGCCTGTGAGGTTCGCGTTCAGGGTATGCGCATCTCGCGCCTGCTTTGTCTTGTGATCGCTGCCCTTGTGACCGGCCTTCTGCTCAACCGCCTGCACCTGCCAAGGCCGGCATTCCTGGGGGAGCTTTCGGCAGCCATGAGCATTCTGGCAGCCGTCCTGGCGCTCTTTGCCATTGGCCTGGGCTTGCGCCCCTCACGCCTTGCGGGCTACAAATGGGCCTGCGCTTGCACCATGCTCATTAAATTTCTGCTTGTGCCTCTGGTAGTCACAAGCCTGGCCTATGCCCTGGGATTTGCCGAGATCGACGCCGGCCTGCCCGTCAAAATCACACTGCTTCTGGCGAGCATGCCTGTGGCCATGAACGCCCTTCTGCCACCGGCCCTGCTCTCGCTCGATCTCGATATGGCCAATGCCTGCTGGCTTACGAGCACACTGGCTTTGGCTCTTGTTTTGCCTGTGCACGCTTTTTGTCTTCTCCCGTTTTTTTCCGGCCCTTAACAAAGGCCCGTTTTTCTTATCCCATTTCCGGAGGCATTATGAAACGATTCCTCGTAACGGCCCTTGTGGCCTGCGCGCTTGTTTTGACTGGCATAAACGGCGCACAAGCCAATTCCTACAAAAAGGAATACAAATTAAGCGTTGTGCCCGGCCAGACCTCTGGCTGGGGCATGTCTGCCAATTACTTTGCCGACCTTGTGCGGGAAAAATCACAGGGCCGCATCAACATCAAGGTTTACTGCAATAGCCAGCTGATGAGCGGCATGCAGACCTCGGAATTCCTCCTGGTGCGCAATGGCATCATCGACTTCGCCCTGGCCTCGACCATCAACTGGTCACCGCAGGTCAAGCAGCTCAACCTCCCCTGCATGCCCTTCTTCATTGTCAGCGCCCCTGACCGCTACAAGGCCATGGACGCCATTGAAAACGGCAGCGCAGGCAAGATGCTCATTGAAGCCGTTGAAAAGAAAGGCGTCCATTTCATCGGCTGGGGCGAAAACGGCTTCAGGGAACTGACCACGAGCAAGAAAGTGGCCGAACCCTCTGACCTCAAGGGCATGAAGATCCGCGTTGTGGGCAGCCCCATCTTCATTGATACCTTCCGCGCCCTGGGTGCCAATCCTGCCACCATCAACTGGAGCGAAGCCATTGTCGGCTTCCAGCAGGGCACGGTGGATGGTCAGGAAAACCCCACCAATGGCATCAATATTCCCTCCAAGATGTGTCAGTATCACAAGTTTCACTGCGACTGGCACTATGTCATTGATCCTCTGATGCTCTGCAGCAATAACGATGTCTGGAAGTCCTTCAGCCCCGAAGATCAGAAGCTTCTGCTGGATTGTGCCAAAGAAATGGAAAGCTACAGCAAGGCGCTCTCGCGTCTTGGCCAGGATCCCAGCTACCTTGCATACCTGCAAAAGATCGGCAAGGCACCTGAAGTCACTGATCCCTATGGACTGCTCAAGGCCAACGGCATGACTGTGGTGACACCTTCCAAGGAACAGATGGCAGAATTCATCAAGGCTACTGAAAGCGTGCGTACCAAGTGGACCCAAAACATTGGTCCTGAGCTTGTACGTGCAGCAGAACAGGATATGGCCAACGCACGCTAACCTCTTTGGTCTCAGGAACTGCAGAGCCCGGCTTTGCAGTTCCTGAGGCATGTCCTTGTAGCTTATGGGTCAGCTTATGTGGAAATTTCTCCAAGAACATCTGGAAGAAGTGCTCGGCTCCGTTCTGCTCGCCCTCATGGCGAGCATCGCCTTCATCAATGTCGTCGTGCGCTACTGCTCTACCTTTTCCTTTGCCTGGTCCGAAGAGCTGACCACGAATTTCTTTGTCTGGATCGTGCTGCTGGGCACAGCCTGTGCCTTCCGCGACCGCAGCAATCTCTGTGTGGCCCTCTTCTATACAAAGCTCGCACGTCCCCTGCGCCTCTTCTGCTATGGTCTGAGCCTTGTTCTGGCCATCGCCTTTTTCTCAGTCCTCGCCTATACCGGCATTCTTGAAATCATCGATGAAATCGATCTGGAACGTGTCTCGGATTCTCTTGAACTGCCGTACTGGATCTATTCCTCGGCCATTCCGCTTTTTAGCCTGCTCATCATTGTGCGCATTGTGCAACGAGCCTGTCTTGATCTGAAAAGTGGCGACATCTAGGAGGCAGGCATGGAAACCTTTTTTCACGATCCGGCCTTCTGGCTGCTCGCCCTCTTCCTCATCCCCCTGCTTTTGCGCGTGCCCATTGCCATAGCTCTGGGCATGGCAGCCATCCTTGTCATCTGGAAATGGGACAAGGGACTGGCCATGATCTCCTACAATTTCTTTGCCGGCATTGCCAAGCCCCCGCTTCTGGCCATCCCCTTTTTCATTCTGGCCGGCTATATCATGGAACGCGCAGGCATTGCCCGCAGTATCATCAATTTTGTGCAGGCCCTGACCGGCACCATACAGGGCGGACTTGCTGTTGTGGCCGTGGCTGTGGCCACCTTCTGGGGAGCTGTAAGCGGTTCAGGTCCGGCGACCGTGGCGGCTCTGGGCCTCATCCTGATTCCGGGCATGGCCCAGGCCGGCTATGCCAAAAATTTTGCGGCAGCGACCGTTTCTGTGGCCAGTGGTCTGGCCATTGTCATTCCCCCGAGCATTGCCTTCATTGTCTACGGCGGCATCGCCAATGTCTCAGTGCCGGCTCTTTTTGCCGCAGGCGTCATCCCCGGCCTGATTGTGGCTTCCTTCATCATGCTGGCCGTCCTGATCATCTCACGCCAGAAAGGCTATCACGGCCAGGCCTCGCAAATTTCCCTCCTGCGTGCTTTCCGTGAAGCCTTCTGGGGGCTTTTGACACCTGTGGTCATCCTGGGCGGCATTTACGGCGGCATTTTTACGCCTACCGAGGCAGCCGCTGTTGCTGTCTTTTACGGACTCTTCGTGGGCGTCTTCATCCACCGTGAAATTGTCAGCCTCAATGATTTCTTTGAAATTCTGGCTGCCAGTGTGCGCTCCTCAGCTGTGGTGATGATTGTCGTCACCTGCGCAGGTCTCTTCTCCTGGGTTGCCACAGATATCGGTCTTGTGGAACGCAGCTCGGCCTTTTTGCTTTCCCTCTCAGACAATCAGTGGCTTCTGCTCTTTCTGATCAATATTCTCCTTTTGCTTGCTGGCATGCTGCTTGACGCCATCTCCATCTACTATGTCTTCTTACCCTTCATGCTGCCCATTATGGCGCATTTTCACTGGGACCCCATCTGGTTTGGCGTGATGATGACCGTGAACCTTGCCGTTGGCCAGGTCACGCCGCCTGTGGCCGTCAATCTCTATGTTGGCGCCAATATCAGCGGCCTGAGTATGGAAGAAATCAGCAAGCCGGCACTGCCCTTGATCTTTGCCGCACTCTGCGCTCTTGCTGTGATCATTTTCTTCCCAGCGCTCTCAACCTTTCTGCCAAACTTCCTTGGCCTGTGAGAGCAGGCAAAGTTCAGGAGCCGTAAGCGTTTTACTCACCCCCTCAAACATCGATTTGATACGACAAAAATGGACTTGATCGCCCAGCAAATCCTCAACAAGATCACGAAAATTGACCGTAAGGGCAAATCGCCATCAGAAAAAGCGGTTCATTCAATATTCAGACTGTTGATAGCGTAATCCAGGGAATATCATGGAAATATTGCCGCCTTCTTGGCAGGGCCGACGGTTACTCGTATCAATACAGGAAAAACATTGGAGGCGGCATTTCCTCCCCGGCCTGAAGGTCGAGGTTTCCGTGCTGAATATTTGATGAAAATTTATGCCGAAAATTCGCGAATCATGGTTGATGAAATTGACAAGAAAGGAGAAACTCCGCTTTGCGGAGGTGTGTCATGGAACCGTCACATGCTGCATCAGCGGTTTTGGAACAGTTCTGGGATCTCTCCTTGCCAGTTGACCCCATCAAGATTGCCCAGAAGATGGGTATCAGTGTTTATTACTCAGAAGGTCCTGATGAACTATCTGGGTTCTATAATGACGAAACAAAAGAAATCTTCATTGAAGAAAATGAAACATCCACACGGCAAAGGTTTTCAGTTGCCCACGAGCTAGGGCACGCTGTTTTGGGTCACGGTACGCGACAACGAGCAAAAATCTCACCGTATGACCCCAAGGAAAGCGCGGCTAATCAATTTGCTGCTACCTTGCTTATGCCCAGTCTTGCAGTCCGAACCATGGTTGAACAGCGTAATATGCAGTTTGCCGAGCTTTGCTCCACGTTTGACGTATCTGAACAGGCCATGGCCATTCGGCTGATGGAGCTGAGATTGGTATGAGTAAGTCACCGAAAAAGGCAACTCTCCCAGCGCCTTCTGCCCCATCCACAGCAAGTCCAACAGCTTCATGGGTTACCGAGCACCTAAAACATGCGGAACAGATACGATTTTACAAAAAAGTGGCTTTTTGGATGCCAGCATTCGTAATCGTCATCATGTACGTCACTTTCTTTGTTCTCTTGGGATTTGCGGTGTTCAACCCAGCGCATCGAGCAATACTGGAACAACACAAACACTTCTTAGGTATCATGCTTGCTCTACTCATTGTTCCGTCAGCCCTGGCATGGGGTGTCATAAGGTCTGTTTTTAAGTCTGAAACAGACGCTTCGGCAGACGGCGTTGCCAAGTCTATAGCAGCAATGCACCCATACGCTCAGTAAAAGCGTGTCTGCCACCCTTGAGAGGTGGATACAAAACCTGGTCGGGAACTCAGTACTCCCAGGTCCCCATGGAAAAGAGATTGCAATCCGCCATGGTGCAAGCAATATTCTGCTATCGCCCCTGGCTACGGTCGGGGGCTTTTTTGTGTCTCATTTTCGTCTATTTTTGAGCCACAAACGCAGTCGTGGATCAAAAATGATCCGCAAACAAACGTCGGTGTTGGCTGGTACTACGCCGTCATCATAGCAAAGATGCCCATGCTTCCTTTATCTGCTGGCCAAAACCCTCAATTGCGCCTACGGCCAGTGGCAGTTCTTCTGCAACTATCTTTTGCATCCCGCTGTGGTTCCCGGTAATCAACTGGCCGAAAATGGCATCAGACCCTTTGTTTAGGACGGAAGACTGTCCTGTTCGCAGGATATCCCAACGGAGCCGCTTAGGTGTATTCTCTGCTAGAGACAGCCAAAGCCTTTGCTGAGTTCCTTTGGACTACCTGAGCACGTCTTTTCCCGCATCCCATATCAGGGAATAGGATAGCTGAGCTTAGCCTGGAACTGCGATCTTCAATAAGCATTCCCCACCGTATCTCGTTGATCCTGTTGTGATCCTTCTTACCTTGCGAGCTGCCAGGTGGTTCCCCCCTGTAGAACGCTTGCTCCCAT
Organism: Desulfovibrio sp.; assembly: GCA_017613715.1. GTDB lineage: Bacteria > Desulfobacterota > Desulfovibrionia > Desulfovibrionales > Desulfovibrionaceae > Desulfovibrio. The sequence continues at coordinate 15,064 of JAGADH010000046.1, forward strand.
CTCAAATCTGAGCAGGCAGAATGGCAAGTCTTCCTTCTCATCCTCTGTTTTGGTCTCTCGGGGGAGACTCAGGGGCACAACCCTCAGGAATGTCGAATTCAAAAGCTTCGCAAATTTCAAGTTGTTTACTCACAAATGGACTAATCTTTGCTGGAAAATTAGGATGTTTAATATAGCGTATCGAACGCATTTCTTCTAAAATTGAACTAATACTATGGTATTTTGTTAATTTTGTTTTTCTTATCTGATCTATATAACATCCTATAATTTGAGCAACAAATAAAATAAACAATCTACCATCTTTTCCTGCTTGTGATGAGCTTCTTTGTCTATTAGAATTCATAACACCTTTCATCATATGGAAGTACTTTTCTTGTTCGTCACGGAGTAGGTAGTGATTATAAGCCTCTAATGGTCCGATATTTAAATTTACCATTGTAGTAGCAAAGAAACCGCTACATAATATTTTATCGTTGTATTTCTTTTCATTTCTTTCAAACTCAGTAATTATAGTAATACTTTTAAATGTTAAATTATAATCTACATAATCTTTCTCTAGCTCTGATTTATCTTGTATAGCTTCTTTAGTAGATATAAGGTTATTTAGCTTGTCTATATATTTATTTTTTTGATGATTCTTTTCTTCATACTTTTCCAGAATCGTAAATTTATTATACTTAACGATGTATAGTGGAAACTCTTTATCTAAAGCACTTTCATCATCTATATTAATTGCGTTACTTTTGAGATAGTCTAAAGACTCAGCTTGATTATTTAAGTCGATATCTAAATCTAATAGTTCCTCGCACCTCTTAATAGGATTAAAATAAAGGTTTAATTTCAAGTTTTCTGCATTGATTACATTTCCATTGCTATCAGTAAATTTATACTCAATTTTCTTTTGGATATAATATAAACCAGTCTTTGTATCTAGAGCCATCTCTCTTGGATAATAAGAATAATCATTAAATGATTTGATAAATTCTTTTATATGCTTTTGTCCAATTTTAGAGCAAATAATAGCTTTTTTATTACCTTCTATATATTTCTCTAAATTTTTGGTCGATTCATACCCCCTATCCGTAATTAATATGGGATCTTTATATCCAGCTGAATCTAACTCATACAAAATTATATCAAGAGTTCTTGAATCAGGGGCGTTTCCTTGAAATGTCCTAAAATAAATTGGCTCATGACCACTTAAAGTATAAACGACAACTTCAAGTGTTTGTGGGAGAGGTAGCTTTTCTTTGTTATTTCCGAATTTTATATCAGGAAGGCAATGTCCATATGCGGAACGAGATGTTGAATCAACAGAACATATTTCTCTATCTTTCATTCTCTCTGTTCTTAATTTAAAAAAATTAAATCTATCACTTTGTGTTATTTTTTGTGTAAAACGAGTTATATCATATGGCAGAAGAATACTTTGACACGGTGTTTTTACAATTTTTTGCCAATTAGATGTATGATTGTAGTTTTTATATCCTGAAAATAAAAAATAAGCTAAAGTTAGTATTTTATTAACTTTTTCTTTATCGTTTAAAAACACACTCATTAAATCGTCATAAACACCTGTTTTTTTAGCAACCATTTCTAGCAACCAAATGTCACCATATAAATAATTTTGAAATTCAAATACAAATTTTAATTCATTATTTTCATTTGAGCAATTATTTTTACAGTAAATTTCTATCTCACTTAAATCCCATTCTTTAGGAAATATAAGTTTTGAACGAATTTCTTGAGATGCAGAAATGAATTCATTTCCCGGTATAAATTTATTTTCTTCAGTAAGTCTTCCCCAGTGAATTCTTTTATGTTCTTTTTGACCTGTTTCTGAATTAAATCTGTTGATTTGTGTGCTTGCGTAATTGTAATTACCATTTCGGTGAATTGAAACACGATACGGACTTAAAGGATCCACAGGACGTCCCATGACACACCCCCTTCAGAGCTTTTGTACTGCTTTGTACTAAAAAATCTTGAGGGTGTCAAGCCGAATTAGCCAAGAAAATTACTTCTTTTTTTACTTCATTTTGTTTGTAGTACAATAAATGCAAAACTCAGGTTCTCATACTCGGCCTGCCTCTCTGAAATTTCTTGTGAGGTATACCCGAAAATGAGAGAGCCAAGTGTCTGGCACACTGGGGCTCTCTGGGTAGTCAATTTTCCTCGTGCAACGCTTACCAAGCATAAAGCCCGATCTCCAAAGATCGGGCTTTATGCGTTGGCATCATTCGATCCCTGTGTTCGGAAACGAGGCCTACAAGTTGACTTGCGCTTTCTCTCCAAAGCGGTGGCTCAAGGTGTGCTCAGTCTTCCCGGATCAGTGCTGTGAGCGTTTCAAAGAGCTTCTCTGGCTCCACAGGCTTACTCAGGTGAGCGTTCATGCCTGCCTGGAGCGAACGCTGTACGTCTTCATCAAAGGCGTTGGCGGTCATGGCGATGATGGGAATCGTTTTGGCGTCAGGGCGATCCATGGCGCGGATAGTTTCCGTCGCGTGCAGCCCATCGAGCACCGGCATCAGAACGTCCATCAAAATAGCGTTATAATAGCCCTCCGGATGTTCCTTGAACATCTCAACAGCTCTTTGCCCATTTTCCGCGTGTTCCACTGCAACCTCGCGCATGTGGAGAATCTCCTGCATAATCTCCGCATTGATCAGCATATCCTCCGCCAGGAGAACGCGCTTGCCCGTGAGACTCGCCCGATGCGTTTGCTTTTGCACGCTTTCTTTACGCCGCACAGCCTGCTGATATTCCTGCAGGACGACGGAAACGAAGATGGGCTTTGCCATGCAGGCGTCCACGCCCGCCTGCAGCGCTTCTTCTCGCATATTCCACCAATTGTCAGCAGTCAGCATGATGATAGCGGACGTATTTGCCAAGTTTTGGCGAATTGTTCGCGTCACTTCCAAGCCGTCCTGCCCTGGCAAGTTCCAGTCCACAAGAATCAGATTGTACGGCTGCTGCCGGGCCTGGGCGAGCTTCAATAAATCATAGGCTTGCTCTCCGCTGTGGCAGACGTCGGCCTCAATCCCCCCAAGTTCCAAAACCTGCTGGGAATGGAAAGAAGCCTTGGTATCGCCGTCTACAATCAGCACGTGCAGATCCTGCGGGTGAATATCGTAGGCTTCGGCATCTTCCGTCCTTTCTTTGCTCTTCAGGGGTATGGTCACGACAAAGGCAGAGCCCACGCCTTTTTCACTTTTGACCTCGATTTTGCCGTTCATCATTTCCACGATATTTTTGGTAATGGCCATACCCAGGCCGGTGCTGCCGTATTTATTGGCTTTGTTTTCATCCTCCTGCGAAAATGGCTCGAACATCCTGGGCAGGAAGTTCGAATCCATGCCTATGCCGGTGTCCTTCATGGTAAAACGCAGGGTCGCGTTGTCCTCGAACTTTGCCAGGGCTTCCACAAGCAAGGAGACTGAACCGGGCGCAGGCGTGAATTTGACGGCATTTCCAAGGATATTGATCAGGACCTGCTTGAGCTTCATGTCGTCGCCGATATAGTAATCGTCGACGTGACCGATGATCTGACAATCGTACTGCAGGCCCTTGTTCTGACATTGCCCGTGGATCATGATGTTAATCTGATCCAGCATCTCGCGAAAAGAAAAGAGCGCATTGCGGATCGTCATGCGGCCGCTCTCAATGCGACTCATGTCCAGAATATCATTAATGAGCCGCATGAGATGCTTGGCACTGGTACCGATCTTTTCCAAATATTCGCGGGTACGCTGGGGAAGGTCCTTGTCTTTCAGCGCGATGCTGTTCAGCCCGATGATGGCATTCATCGGTGTACGGATTTCATGGCTCATGGAACTGAGGAAGGAAGTTTTCGCCACATTGGCCGCCTCCGCCTCATTCAGCGCATCGGAAAGGGTGCGGTTTTTCGCCATCTCTGCCCGGGTCTCGCTGTCTACGTCGAAAAAGCCCGCGCAGACCGTGTGCACACTGTGGTCTTCACTGTTCTCGATTTGGCTGATGTCCACGATGCGCAGCATCTCGTAGATTTCCCGCCCGTCCCTGATGGCCAGATAACGATGGGCAATCATGGGTTCTTTGGCCAGGCAGGCCCGGATATTGTCCGGCTCGACAAAGTGCAGAAAAGCCGCTCGTTCCGCCTCGACAACATGCGTTTGCGCATATTGCGTATTGGCCTCCCGGAAGGAAAAGCTGCTTCCCTCCTTGATTCCGTTGTGTAGCTGCACCTTGCTACGGAAGCAAACACCCTCATCCTTATCAAGATTGATGTAAAAGACGCTTCGATAATCGGAGGCCATAGCGGTAATCATCGCGTCGGATTGATGCTTCTGGCGCTCTTGCTCCAAAATCCTGTTTTGCAGAGCGAGCCGTTCCTCCAGGGCCTGCGCCCTGCGTTTCGCCCTGCGCACTAAAAAGAGGACAAGCAAAAGCAGAGTAATGATCAGCGTCGCGATGGACTGTGCCAGATGTTCTATGAAAAAGTCCGTAAAAGAAAATGTCTCGTCAGGATAGGAATAGGCCGTCAGGGCCGAATCAACAGCCGTTACGGGCACAAAGGCGGCAATCTTGTTCAGGATCGAATAGAGCTCGCTGTCGCTCTTCCGTATGGCAAAGGAAAAATGCATGGCCGCGCCTGTAGAAAGCGAAGTCAGCTTACTATTGCGCAGGACATCCTTCTGCACCACCCGATAATTGTTGAGAAGAGCGCAGTCTGCCTCACCGGCCTCCACCGCACGCAGACATTCCTCGCTTCTGCTAAAGGTCACAAGCTTCCAGTTCGGGAAATGATCCTTGATGAACATGTCATAATTGGGATTGCCCTCCTTGACGGCGACAGTCATCTCCTGATCCGGCAAAACAACGAGATGATCTCTTTTGCGCATGACCGCAAACATTTCCGTCTGCATGAATGGGCTTGTCACCAAAACGCCCATTTTTTCCCCGTCATAGAGGCTGAAATTGACCGGGAAAATACAGTCGATGAGCCCGGCGCGCAGGGCATTAAGAGCGCTTTCAAACGTCGGATAGGCAATGGCATCAAAATCAATTTTCACGTTTTTCATGCAGGATGAAGCCAGAGTCAGGTAATCCTTCAGCGCACCCGTGAGCTTGCCGGTTTTCTGATCAAGCTTGCAAAAGGGCAGATAGTCGTTCCAATAGCCAACGCGGATCCTGCCATGCCGTGTCAGCCAGTCCGATTCTGCGTGGAAAAGGAAGGAAGCTGAGCCCTTGCGTAAGATATATTTTTCGTACAGTTGCCGGTTGAAGAATTTATTTTCGTCCTGAATCCTGTTCATGGCGACGTTCAGTTCGTTCAAAAGGTCAGGACGTTGTTTGTTCACCGCAAAGAAAAAATCGGCCAAGCCAAGCTTAAAAACGGGAACAATCGTATACTCATCCGTGTAGCCGTCTACGGTGACAAAGGCGTCAAGCTTGCCCTCCTCCAGCATTTTGACGGAGTCTTTCTCGGGACCCGTCAGCTCGACGACCTCCACGTCGATACCCTTCTCTGCCGTCCACTGGAGGAAAAGCTTCTGCTGAAAACTGTCCTTGTTGACGCCGACCTTTTTCCCCTTAAGAGAGGCAGGATTTTCCAAGGTGATTTCCGTATTGTTCACGGAAATGAAGACATAAAAGGTTTCCACGCCCATCGGCAAAGAGGAAAAGAGCATGGCGCCAGCGCGTTCCTGGGTGTAGGAGATATCGCTCATCAGGTCGATTTGACCCTTCTTCAGCATCTCAAACAGCTCAGGCCAGCTGGCTTCCACATACTCATATGTCCAGCCGGTGTACGCGGCAATCTTCTGCTGATAGTCGTAAGCGTAGCCGGAGCGTCTTCCGAAACGGTCTGAATAATTGAAGGACGATTCGAACCAGCCGACGCGCACGACTTTTTCCTGAAGGCCCTGAGCCTGAAGACATGACGGCGCCAATGCCAGGATCAGGACAAAGCACAGCGCGAACGCTGCCCCGAGCGTGCGGATTCTTATCATTGCAGGCAGCGGCTCAGACATATCCCCCCCTCGATCTTCTATCACCAACGGCAGATGCGATAGTGTGAAGAAAAATGCAGGCCACGTAGTCGCAGCCAAAGCAAAAGCGACATGACGCTTGAATTTCAGAAAATTGTCCTCTTGCCAGAGGCAGGAGAAAGACTTTCAAAAAAAGAAAACCGGCACGCTGCATAGACCACAGCATGCCGGGCTGGCATGGCGCGGTTAGCGCCCCGTGCACGGTAGCATCACAAAAGTGGTACGACCCAGGCTCGCGTGAGAGAGCCTGGGCAATGCCTCTGCGAGGTCAGACACAAGGCAAAAAGAAATTTGGCAAAGCGGCCTTCCCATTGGCCTCTGCCAAATAGGCATCAGAGCCAGCCGTGTAAAGCTCATATATCGCTTTTCCACGTCAAGGGGAAGATCAAGGCGACTTCATCTGCACAGGCAAAAAGCACG
>JAGADH010000047.1 GCA_017613715.1 Desulfovibrio sp.
ATTATGTTGAAGTTCAGGGCGGCATGGCCACTTCTGGCCCTGCAGTAGTCTTCATCAAACGAGGTGTCGAGGATCCAATGCATGGATTCGATTCCCCAGTGCCTTTCCCTCGCCGCAAACAACTCGTCAAGCGACGACAGGGAACTGATCAAGTACATGACACCCGTGGAAGTCTTCCCCTTTTCGGTCACCGTCGTGGTTATCTCGGCCAACGATTGTAGTCCCGGGAAATCGTAGATTTCAGTGAGCCATTCGACGTCAGTCGTGAAACGGATGTTCTTCACGACAAGGCGTCCGTGCCCTTTTTTGACCACCTGTTTCGTGTCGCATTCCTTGAGGTCAGCCATAAACAGCTGCACGTCCTTGAGCATGGAAGGCTGGTTGCCCTTTAACACGAAGACATAGTCCCCTCCTGCCTCATGAATGGCGCGGCAGAAGCACTTCTGACAGTACATGGCGTCGCCGGTCACGACCTTGCCCTTGAAATTCACCTTCTTACCATTAACGATGGTTTTGAATGCGGTGATTTCATTGGCTTTCTCGTCCACCTCAACCTCCAGTAGGGAGGCCATGCACTCACTGGCGTACAAGGTCACGATGTGGCAAGCAGACCCATCGTCTGATCTGGTGGCACGGATGCATTTGCCATCCGCTTGCAAATACTGGGGATCGAGCGTGTTGATGCCACTCCAATCGCGCATAATGTTTGACAGCATGGTGGAGTCTACAGAGTTTATGACGCGCCTGATGGTATCAGGACTCGGAGTACCATGAGGAAAGTACAGATATGCTTGAAGTATTTTCAAGTTATCCTCAATGTAGTCCGAGTAGGCGCGGTAGCCCGTACGGTTATTCACGACAGCGAGAAAGACCGCGACGATCATGGATGCCTGCTCGTGAAGATAGTGACCGCTTGTTGTACGACGGGCGTCAGGGAGCTTCTGCAGGCGTTGGTACAGGTCTAACAAAACGTAATTCATAGTCTGACCCTCCTCAAAATCTAGAATAAGATCTGATTTTTGGTTGATCAGATGTAGAATTAATCTTTGTTAAACTTTTTTGGTTTAAGCCCGGAGTTATGGGCCCTTCCAAGGATCTCGGCTACTCCTTGGGAGCGGAAGGATCTCTTATGCAAAAATTTTGCCTAAGGCAGAATTATAAATGCGTCAGCCGTATGCTCAGCCCTAATTATCTCACTCTGGGAAAATGCTGCAAGGCAAGTGCCCGAAGTTCGTTGTCCGGCATGGATTTTTTCGTGGCCAGCGCATAAAGGTCAAAATAGGGACTGCCTCTGTGCATGCTGACAATTTTGGAAAACCCGTAATGACGCAAGGTCCAGGTCAGAACCTTTTCCGTAAAGCCGGATTTGTGCGCCATATTCTCACGCCCGCTGGCCACATGAGGTCGAAAGCCATAGAGAATATCAAAGGGGGCCACTGGACCTGCAGGTGCTGTATAGCATGGCTGCAAGAGCTTGTCCTCCACAACGAGAGCACAGACGGCTTTGAGATCAGGGCACGTAATAACAAGGTAGCCGTCGTCTTTCAGCACGCGCACAAATTCGCGAATAGCCTTGGGAACCTCATGGGCATAGAGATGCTCGATATTGTGCGAGCTGAAGATGGCATCCATGGAAGCGTCGGCAATGGCCTCCATATTGGTGGATGAGGCAACAATATCAGGCTTAAAGAGCGGATCGACATCAAGGCGGATCTCTTTCCATTCATCAGTGCGAAAAACCGGCGTTGTCTGCGCTTTGGAAGCCGAACCGCATCCCACATGCAAAAATGTTTTCATATTCTTTTGGCGCACTGCTCTCTGGCAGTACACACTCTCCTTCGTTCTTTTGGTATCAGCAAAAAACGCTAACGCAGAAGATCTTTGCCTGCGCTGTCGTTACGCCGGTCTTCCACTTCCACACCCTTGGGTGGAGTAAAGCGAAACAGAGACTCTTTAATGGGAATATTTTCCGTGTACGAAGTGAATTCTATGGTATTGCCATTACCGTAAAAATCCATGCTCTCGCTTTTTCTGATGACACCGCTCTGGGCATCAACCCAGATATCGGCCTCAACCAGCTGCGTTGTCGGATTTTTGGGATAGAGCTTAAGTCGCTGCAGATTGTTCTCCAAGCCCACGCGCTTGACGTCAAAATCCCGCATCAGATCGGACTGGCCTGTGATCACCTGAATAATGTTCGCAGCCCCCTGCATGAGATTGGGATTGTACTGATAGGCAATCTCTTCATCGGGGATATAGTTCCAAATGGCCTCAGCCGTAATGAGCAAAAGCTCCGATCTTGGAGACGTGGTCTGCCAGAGAAGACGCAGGGGCTTGGCAAAGGTTAGCGTACCCTGCCGTTTTTCCACAGCGCCGCTTTCACGGTGCGTCAGGGTCTGCGTAAAACCAGCCTTGAACGAAGTCATACCCGCATAATGCTGCTTGATAGTACCGGTCAGATCGTCGGCTCTGAGATTACCAGGGAGCAAAAGACACGTCAGCCAAAAAAAAAGGCATAACAAGCTGAAAATACGTGACATAGCGGCACCCGCACGATGACTGTGAAAAAAAAATAGGCCTCACCCATCAGGGCAAGGCATTGTGGAGCAAATGCAACAAAAAGGCAAGAAAAAGCTAACGGCGGACTTTACGAGGCTTGCTGCCATCGGGCGGATCAAGCTTTCCCTGAGCATCAAGGGCTTCCACAAGTCGCGCAGCCCGGTTAAAGCCAATACGGAAACGTCGCTGAATTTTGGAGATGGAGGCTATGCCCTCCTGCATGACAAAATCCAGCACCTCATCAAAAAGTTCATCCTCACCGGAGCCATCGGAAGTCTTCGTTGTCTGTTCCTGACCCGGAATCCACTGGGCAAAATCAACCCGGTAGGATGGCTCTGCCTGGGATTTCCAGTGCGCTACTATGGAACTGACTTCATCATCGGTCAAAAAGGCGCCGTGCAGACGCTTGAGCGTCGTATCACCGGGCCTGTAAAGCATATCGCCCCGTCCCAGAAGTTTTTCTGCACCGGCAGAGTCAAGGATGGTACGGGAATCGGCAATACCCGCCACCTGGAAGGAAATACGACAGGGGAAATTGGCCTTGATAAGACCGGTCACCACGTTCACGCTGGGTCTCTGGGTCGCCAGAACTTATTCCGACTTCGGGAAAACCCGACTTCGGGAAAACCCGACTTCGGAAAATGTGTGCCACGGTGTCACGGAAAAATCTTCG
>JAGADH010000048.1 GCA_017613715.1 Desulfovibrio sp.
ACAGCATTGAAAGAGGCACAGAGATCGAGAATGGCTTCTGGCAGAGCGTTGACCTCACGCACAGGGCGCTGATAGACAAGATCGCCGCAATGCTCGTCGATATAGCTGATGACAGAAGTCTTCAGACCGCTGAAGCTGAAGTCGAGATTGTCATTATGGACATAGGGCAGGCTGAAGGAGATGCGCTTTTGGCCCAGCCTGGCTGCGGCATCCACGAATTTGCCTGAAGGATAACTCATGCCAAGGTGATTGCCCACCTTGTCAAAGCATTCACCACAGGCGTCATCAAGGGTTCTGCCAAGCAGCTGCATCCGCACAGGCGATTCCATGCGGTAGATACTGCTGTGCCCGCCTGAGATCAAGAGACCGAGCGCAGGATAGGAAAGCCTGGCCTTCAGACCCACCGCCAAAAGATGCGCATGCAGGTGATTGACGCCGTGCAAAGGCAGACCGAGACCCAGAGCCAGACCTTTGGCAAAGGCAACCCCAACCAGAAGACTGCCCAGAAGCCCCGGGCCGCGGGAGACGGCAATATCAGTCAGAGCGTCGATGCCTATGCCGGAGCGTGCCAGCAATTCGTCAAAGAGCGCCCCAATGAAGCGCAGATGCTCACGTGAAGCCAGTTCAGGCACAACGCCGCCAAAGAGCGCGTGCAGATCGCTCTGGCTGGCCAGCACATGCCCCCTAAGCTCCCCGTCGGCCACCAGGGCAAGGCTTGTTTCATCACATGAGCTTTCGATGCCAAGACAAAGCAGAGATGAGTCCTTGGATGCGGACATAGCCTATACAAAGCGGGGAACGCCAAAGCGTTCCCCGGCTGATTCCTATGCTTGTTTGTTGTGACGTGCGAAGATATTTTCAACCGTCTCCACATCTTTTTTGGAGCCGATGAAGAGTGGCGTGCGGCAATGCAGTTTATCGGGATAGATATCAAGAATGCGTTCACGGCCGTTACTGGCCTTGCCGCCTGCCTGCTCTGCCAGGAAAGCCAGAGGCGAGGCTTCACACATCAGACGCAGCTTGCCCTTGGGCTTGCGGGTGTCAGCGGGATACATATAAATGCCGCCGTAAATCAGCGTGCGATGGAAGTCTGCCACCAGCGAGCCCACATAGCGTGCGGAATATGCGCCACCGTCCTTGGTCTCACAGTGGTGGAACCAGTCAACGGCCTCTTCGGTGGCCGCATCCCAGTAGCGTGAATAGCCCTCATTGACCGAATAGATCTTGCCCTGCTCGGGAATGGTCATATCGGGATGGGAGAGGAGAAATTCACCAACGCCCGGATCCAGGGTAAAGCCGTGCACGCCCTGGCCTGTGGAAAGCACCAGCATGGTGGAGGGCCCATAGAGGATATAGCCTGCTGCCACCTGATTTCTGCCAGGCTGCAGGACCTCGTCGAGTGTCACTTCGCCGCTGCGACCTTCGGGGCGACGGTGGATGGAGAAAATGGTGCCGACATTGACATTGACGTCGATATTGGATGAACCGTCAAGCGGATCAAAGATGAGAATATAGTCGCCGCGCGGAAATTCAGGCCCGACACGGATCAGGGAGGCTTCCTCCTCGCTGCTCATGGCACAGATCGCTCCGCTGCGCTCCATGCGGTAGATCATGATGCGATTGGCGATGTCGTCGAGCTTCTGGACATTTTCCCCCTGCACATTGACCTCGCCTGTGCCACCGAGAATATCCAGCAGTCCGGCTTTGTTGATGCGGCGGGAAATGGTTTTGCCAGAGAGAATCAGGTCGTACAAAAGCCCCGTAAACTTACCCGTGGCATGGGGGGTCTGCTTTTGATGGAAAAGTAAGTGTTCGGTAACGGTGACTTCGGCCATAATTGCTCCTTGAAAAAATGCTGGACAGATAAGGGCTGTGCCCATGAACAATGGCGTTGGGAAAACGCTAGGACCTGCTTATGATCCAAAGGGACTGGGGCGTCCACCGGGAAGGGTCGGAACGTCACTCTCCTTGGGCTTAGCTTCCGGCTTTTGAGGCTCAGGCTTGACCTCCGGCTGAGAAGTCGGATCCGGCTTGGTCTCCTGCGAGCTGTTTGTACCTGAACCAAAGGGACTTGGACGGCCACCTGGCAAGAGAGACTCTTTGGGCTTTTCGCTTGCAGGCTCTGCGCTGGGCGGCTGTGTCGCCGGTGCCGGCGGGGTATCGACAGATGCTGGTGCCTCCTTGGGAGCAGAAGGCGTTGCTGCGCCGAAGGGGCTGGGACGACCGCCAGGCAGCTGGGGTCCGCCCACATCAGGACCAAGGTCAAGATCCGGCTTGACGTGCACAGGCTTTGTCGGGCGCGGAGCGCGCTCAATGAGAATATCTTCGCCTTCGAGTGCCCGTTCACGTACCTGGGTGCGACGACGGCGCTGCGGCTCACCGCGCTGCAGAAGCGGACTTCTCTGGCTCCCTTGCGAAATCTCCTCGGCATTGCGGCCGTTTTCCACCGGTACGAGACCAGGTTCTGCCGGCTGTGCTGGCAGCGGCACTTCTTCAGGCTGACCAAAGACCGGAACGCCTTTGTCGGCACGTTCCTTGCGTTCAGGCTGCGGTGGAGGCGGCAGTTTTTCCCGTTCCTTGGGGAAGAAGGCCAGTCCCTGTTCAACGCCGCCATTGCCCTTGGGGAAGCTGTCGTTTTCGGCCACGGCAAAGACCAGAGGCAGATTGCCGAGATAGCGGACCTGATAGAGAAATTTGCCATGGCTATTGCTGACAACACCTGAGCTACTTTCACGGCAGATGTGGGCCCAGTCAAGACCGGCCAGAGGCGTTTGGGCAAAATCGTATTCGCCTGCCCAGAGCAGACCATAGGGCGAAAGAATGATCAGTTTGTCCACAGCCTGGCACTGGGTGGCAAGATTGCGCATGTCAAAATGGACGCAGATAACCCCAAGAAAATCGCTGCTTTCATAAAGCGGCGTTGCCAGCAGAACTTCAGGTCCCAGCGGGGTGATCTGCACATCGCCACGCAGAGAGCTGCGCCGCTGTTTTTTGTCTTCATAAAGCAGCGGGATGAAATCCAGCTCCTTCATGCTATTTGCAGGCTCATGACCAAGGATGGTACCGTCGTACTTGACACCGGCAATACCGCTCAGCCATGGGAATTTCACGAGAATGTCCGAGATCCATTCCTGGGAGGGCGGACGATCGGCATTGAGCATGACACGTTCCAGACGCGTCAGCTCACCGTCGATGGCCAGCATATGCTGGGCAAGTCTGAGAGCACCTGGAGTAAGATCGCCCTTGTCATCGTAATCCACGGAAGCCGGAGGACTGGCATAGGTGTACCAGAGATGCTTCGTGCCCTTCCAGACATCCTTGGTGGGTTGGTAGGAGCTGCAGCCGTGCACGCCAAGCAAAGCCAGAAGCAGAAGGGAAGTATATTTGGAATGATGCACGTTGATCTCCGTTCTATTGTTGCGCCCGGGCTTCTAGGCGTTCGGAAAGAGCTTCAATGAGCGATATGACGCGGCTCTTATCAGGTTTGTTTTCCGCAGGGGCAGTTTCCTTGGGAGGCGTGAGGAGACTGCGCAGTGTTGCGATGCGCTGGCGTAAGTCTGCCGATTCCTCGACACTTGCCGCCGAGCCTTCAAGCTCGTAGTAAATGTCCAGGGCACCTTTGATATCGCCCTGCTCTGCCAGCACTTCCGCCATGGAGCGGGTTCTGAGGGAAATCGGTTCATCGGGAAGCGCGTCACCGTCAAGAACTTCTTCGCCTGCCGGCCTGTCAGGCGCTGCGGCCGCTGTCTCAGGCTGTCCAAGCTCGCTGCGTTCCACAAGACCAGCTTCGCCAAGTTCAGCATCAGCATAGATTCTCGGATCTTCTGTCAGAACTTCGGAAGCTTGCGTTTGAGAGTCGCTTTCTGCCTGCTGCTCAGGGGCAAAAGCGCCAGCCTCGACCATGTCCGCTGCAGAAAGAGCTGCGCAAGCGTCAAGGCTTTCGAGATGCTCAGAGCTATTATCCAGAGTTTTTGCTGCACTGGCTTCTGTGGCTTGTGATGCATCGTTTTCAGGCTGCTCAGGCGTCAAAGTGGCAGCGTCTTCTGGCATTGCCGCTGCCCCGCTTTCAGGAGTCTCGGCAGTCATGTCTGCCACGTTTGCAGCGAGAGGAGCCACGACATCGGCCGCTTCGGCATCTTGGCTTTCTTCAGAGGGCGCAGTGGCGGAAGCATCACTTGGCTGCTCAGCAGGTGGAGAACTTGGGAGAGCGTCACTGGCAGTGTCACAAGACTGCGTGACTTCTTCCTGCATCAGAGCCTGCAGGCCCTTATCGATGACAGTGTGCAGGGAAAGGTCCTTGTGCGTGAAATAGAGCGAGAGAAAGCGCATCAGGGCAGAAGTGTCCAGGGAATTGCCATTGCTCGCAATGAAGGCCGCCCAAGCCTGCCAGAAGCCCGTGTAATGGGAAAAGAGATCCTGAAGCTTTTGTAGTTCCGGGGCTATGGCTGCGTTCTGCCCGCTTTTATAGAGCAATTCAATATAGAAGAGTCTGGCTTCAAGGTATTCATCATGGCGGGCCAGGCCGTTCTGCAAAACCTGCAGGGCTTCAGGGATGCGATTGGCCTGGGAAAGCAGCAGAGCCAGAGGAAAGAAGAGTTTAGAATTGGGTTCAAGCTGCAAAACTTCCTGATACCACTGAATTTTTTCTTCCATCACAACTCCGCAAGTGCCGAATCTTCAGGGAAGAGCTGACGGCTCTCTGTTGGCGAGATAAGGCATTTGTTTTTACGCACAGGCTGCTGCTCAGTCATCAAAGACGTAGACCAGCTCGTTGTCTCTGATATAGCGCAGTTTCTGCCGGATCATTTTTTCCTGATAGTTTCTGTCGGTCTTTAACAGTCTGATTTCCTGACTGAGTTGCAGATTCTTGGCATCGAGCGCATTTTTCTGCTCTTCAAAACGTCTGAGCTGATCTTTGAGCTCATGATAGTTTAAGAGACCGTTCTGCCCCCAGATCATGAAAAAAAAGAGCGACATATTGATAATGCCAAGCGCAACGAAAAGGGCAACGCGGACGAACATGATTAGTTACCAGGACTTAAACGTTTGGCCTGCAGCTGGCGGTAAAATGTCAGGCAGTAATTGACCCCGCTGAAGATGGCCAGCAACATGGCCACAAAGAGCATCAAGGTGCCAAAGCCTGAAAAATCAAGGCCGAATAAAGGATAATGCAGACAGAGGGGCACAATGGCCAGCATCTGGGTCACGGTCTTGGCCTTGCCGTATTTATCGGCGGCCATGGTAATACCCTCATCAATGGCTATGGCCCGCAGGCCCGTCACGATCAGTTCACGGCAGACAATAATAATCACAAGCCAGGCTGAGGCCCAACCCAGGGCCGTAAACATGATGAGCACCGCACAAATGAGAATTTTGTCAGCCAGAGGATCGAGAAATTTCCCCATATTGGTGACCATATTCTCATGTCTTGCGATATAGCCGTCGTACCAGTCCGTAAAAGCGGCCACGGCAAAGGCTACCACAGCCAGGACACAGGTCACGGGGCCGTGGAAATAGAGCAGCACAATGACCACAGGCGTAATCAGCATGCGTAGAAGGGTAATCTTATTGGCGAGATTGAGCATACGCTGCCTCACGGAACAAAATGCGGATCCTCTGGCTATTCGGTAAGCGCAAGCACTTCAAGACTGTTGGCTGCACCCTGGGCTACCTTGCGGGCAAGCTCAAGCAGCGCTGTTTTGGAGGGTAAGGATTCGTCCATAGCAACAATGGGAGTGCCGTTGTCTGAAGCCACAACAGCTGCAGGGTCAAGGGGAATGGCACCCAAAAAAGGCAGGCCATGCTCGTTGGCCAGTTTTTCACCGCCACCTTTTTTGAAAAGATCAATGGTTTTGTGGCAGTGAGGACAAATAAGCCCACTCATATTTTCCACAATACCCAGGGTATTGGCATGAGCCTTGGCCAGGAAATTCACGGTCTTGCGCACATCGGCAAGCGAAATCTCCTGCGGGGTTGTGACCACAACGCAAAGTGCCTCGGGAATGGATTCAAGCACGGTCATAGGTTCATCGCCGGTGCCTGGGGGCGAGTCGATGATGAGAAAATCAAGATCGCCCCAATGCACATCGCTGATAAAATCGCGGATGGCCTTGCCCTTCATGGTACCGCGCCAGAGCACAGGCTCGTCTTTGTCGCGTAAAAGCACCTGCATGGAGACAACGGAGAGATTGTCACGGTAGGGAGCCGGCAGGAAACCGCCATCTGGGGCGGCTTCGATATGCGAATCAAGGCCCAGAAGATGCGGAACACTGGGGCCGTGGATATCCACATCAAGCAGG
>JAGADH010000001.1 GCA_017613715.1 Desulfovibrio sp.
GTGACATGAAGAACGGCAGTGAGCGTTTGCCCTCCGTTGCCGGTGCTGGCTCCTTTACCTCCTTTATGGGTTGCAACGGCAGCGACTGGTGGTCAGATGCAGGCGGAACCAAGGGACTTTTCTATGAGAAGAATATGACCTATGCCGGTACCTGGGGCGTTGGTCTGCAGATCCGAGACATGTCCTTCGTCGAGGATCTCTCCCACACCTTCCGCGTGGCTTACTGGGGCGGTACCAATAGCCCTGACATGGTCAAATATGTGAACTTTTCCGCTGCAGGTCTCGGTCTTGACGAAACCTACGATGGCCCCTATCTGACCACCAACGATGGCCTTTTGGAATTCAACCTCGACAACACCTATAAGATTTACGAGAACTTGTCTGTCAATCTCGACCTCGGTTACATCGTGAACATGATGGATCGTGATACCTGGGCTCGTAGCTGGACGAAGAGAGGTTATGACGGTGGCGGTGACTCCTTCAGCAAGCATGATGCCTGGAAAGCGCAGCTGACCTTTAACTATTCATTCTAATGCCTTGTCCGCATTATGCGGAGGCCTTTTGAGAGCACTGCCTGGGCGGTGCTCTCTTTTTTTTGAGCGGGGACTGTCAGGTTGAAAAATTTTTACGCCTTTTTGAGGTAGACGTGGAAAAGCAGGGCTTTCTTTCCGGCAGGAGTCCAAAAAGCCTCATGAAAAAAGTTTTCCTGGTGAGCTCGGCCTGACGCAAAGCCTTTGTTTACGGGCAAAAGGCTGTGAGAGTGCTTAGCCGGTATTTTTTGGTGCTCTCTGGCGCTGCCATGGTGGTAAAAAAATTTTGCCTGGACCTTATTTTTTTTCTTGACGTGCCGATGAGTTGGATATACAAGGGGCTTGTACAAAATTTTTTACCTGCAAAATTTTGTACGAGTTCATACTCATAAGGAGCTAGTTATGTTTAATCGCGTGAAGAAGAGCTGCATGGTTGCCATGCTGGCCGCTGGTATGTTGTTGGGTGCTACTGCTGGTGCTCAGGCTGTTGACTTTAAGGCCAAGGGCCAATGGCTGGTCGGCTTCGGCCTTGGTGACGCAAGAATGGGCAATGACGGCAACAAGGCTGACCTCTTTGGCGCCAGCCAGCGTTTCCGTGTGCAGTTGGATGCCATTGCTTCTGAAAACCTCTCCGGACGCCTCTGGTTTGAAATTGGCAACCAGGATTGGGGTCGTAACAACCTGGCTCGTGGCGGCGGCGCTGCCCTTGGTGCTGACGGCGATCACGTCATTAAGGTTAAGAACGCCTTTATTGACTGGATTGTTCCTCAGACGGATCTCAAACTGCGTATGGGTATTCAGAACGTGACCCTGCCTAATGCCGCTGGTGGTTCCTCCGTAATCGGTGCTACAGACGTTGCTGGCATCACGGGTTCCTATCAGTTTAACGACATGGTCGGCCTGACCGCGTTCTGGTATCGTCCTGCCAATGACAACTATACTGCTTTCGGTGGCGACGATCCGAGAAACAGCCGCTATCTTGACAATATGGACCTCTTTGGTTTGGCTCTGCCTGTGACCATGGATGGCTTTGAGGTCACTCCTTGGATCATGTACGGCATGCTTGGCCGCAATACCCTGCGTAACTGGGATGGCCAGGGCATGGCCGACGGTGCCATTGCTCAAACCCTGATGGCCAATCCTGGTGGACAGGGTATTCGTGGCAATGACGACCGCGCCTACAGCTCCATGTTCTGGGGCGGCCTGCCGATTAAGGTCACCGCATGGGATCCGATCAACGTTGAATTCGAATTCAACTATGGTTATGTCCAGGGCTTCGGTGACATGAATGCCGTTAACTATAAGAGCGGTCTTGTCAAGCGTGCCGATACCCGTCGTGAAGGTTGGTTGGTCAAGGCTTTGTTCGAGTACAAGCTTGATTGGGGCGTTCCCGGCATCTTCGGCTGGTATGCTTCCGGTGATGATGGCGACGTGAAGAATGGTTCTGAACGTATGCCTTCCATCAAGGCCAATGGCCGTTTCACATCCTTCAACGGCGCTGCCGGAACCGACTGGTGGAGCAACAGCAAGGGTGAGTTCAACGAAAAGCACACTTCTTATGCCGGCACTTGGGGCATTGGTGCACAGATTCGTGATATGAGCTTTGTGGAAGATCTTAAGCACACCTTCCGCGTGGCTTACTGGGGTGGTACCAACAGCCCGGATATGGTTAAGTACTTCGAGTTCTCCAACGGCTGGGATGGCGACAAGTACGATGGTATGTATCTGACCACCAACGACGGCATGATTGAGTTCAACTTGGACAACTCCTACAAGATCTATGAGAACCTGACAGTCAACCTCGACTTCGGTTACATTATCAACTGCATGGATCGTGGAACCTGGAAGCGCAGCGGTGCTTGGGCTATTGCCAACAACAACTGGGAGCAGCAGGATGCTTGGAAGACCCAGTTGACCTTCAACTACAGCTTCTAGTTCATGATTGCTTAGGATTAAACATTGGCCGTCCGCAAGGACGGCCTTTGTTTTTTCTCGTTCACAGTCAGCGCAAAGCATTGCTCAGTTGCAATGTTTGGAGTATGAAAGGGGGATGGAAAAAATACGCTCTTCAGTGTCTGCGCCTTTGCTTGTGCGTGTGGACGATATTGCTGCTTTGCTTGCTGAGCAGAAGGCTATGGATGTGGTCTGCCTTGATATCTCCCAAAAATCCGGGGGTGGCTTTGCAGACCGCCTTTTTATTCTGACAGCGACCTCACCCAGGCATGCCCGTGCCATTGCCGAAGCCATTTCTAAGCTCTGTCACGAAAAACATTATGAGTTTTTGCGCATCGAAGGCCAGGATGTGGGAGAGTGGGTGCTTGTCGACTTAAACGATATTGTTGTCTGCATCTTTCTTGAGGCGACACGTGCCTTGTACCGCCTTGAAGATATGTGGGGCCATTTTTCAAGAGGTCAAGAATGAACAAAGTCCGTCCGACACTGCTGTTGATCCTGGATGGCTGGGGTATAGCCCCCGATGGCCCTGCCAATGCGCCTTTTCTGGCAAAGACTCCCAATCTCGATGCTCTGACCAGGCAGTATCCACACAGTCAGCTGATCGCTTCAGGTCTTGATGTGGGTTTGCCTGAGGGCTATATGGGCAATTCCGAAGTAGGGCATCTGAATATCGGAGCCGGCCGCATTGTCTATCAAGATATGACGCGCATTGATCTTGCCATTGAACGGGGTGAATTTGCCAAAAATGCCGTGATCTGTGAGCTTTTGCAAAAAATTTCCCAGGCCGGTGGCACTCTTCATCTTGCGGGTCTTCTCTCTGATGGCGGTGTGCACAGCCACATCAGGCATCTTTTTGCGCTCTGCCATCTGGCCTCTGAGCAGCACGTGCCGGTGCGCATTCACTGCATCATGGATGGCCGTGATACCGATCCCCAGAGTGGCAAGGGCTATCTTGAGCAGCTTGAGCAGGCAATTGCCGATCTTCCCGACTGTCATATTGTCGATCTGGTAGGCCGCTTCTATGCCATGGACCGTGATAAACGCTGGGAGCGCGTAGATCCGGCTTTCCAGCTTTTTGTGCACGGAGCGGCAGAACACAGCTTTGCCAAAGCTCATGACGCCATTACTGATTCGTACGCCAAGGGTATCACCGATGAATTTGTCAAGCCTGTGATCATTGCGGGAGATTGGGAAAAGGGTATGCGTGACGGCGATGACCTTTTTCTTTTCAATTTCCGGGCAGACCGCATGCGGGAGCTGACACGGGCCTTCATTGATGCGGATTTTCAGGAGTTTCCAAGAACTTGTCCCAAGCTTTCAGCGATCGCCTCCATGACAGCCTATGAAGCAAGCTTCACCATTCCTGTGGCTTTCCCCAAGGCAAGTGTGGACATGGGGCTGGGTGAAGTGGTGTCTCGTGCAGGTCTGAAACAGCTCAGACTGGCTGAAACCGAAAAATATGCCCATGTGACATATTTCTTTAATGGCGGTGTGGAAACGCCATTTCCCGGAGAAGATCGTATCCTGGTCAATTCGCCAAGGGATGTGGCGACCTATGATCAGAAGCCTGCTATGAGTGCGCGCGAGGTTTGTGACCGTTTTCTGGAAGCCTGGGAGAGCGGTCATTATGATTTTGTGGTCTGTAATCTCGCCAATGGCGACATGGTGGGCCATACCGGAATTTTGCCGGCAGCCATTGAGGCCTGCAGCGTAGTTGACGAATGTGTGGGACGTATGGCAAAGGCAGTACGTGCCAGACATGGCCGTATGTTGATCATTGCCGATCATGGCAATTGCGAGATTATGCAGACAGCTGACGGACGGCCGCATACGGCGCATACGACTGATCCTGTGCCCTGTATTCTTGTGGATGATGCCTTGCAGGTTCAGCTTGCCTCTGGCCGTCTTGCCGATGTGGCGACAACACTTTTGGCTCTCTGGTCAATGCCCAAACCTGATGCCATGACAGGCATAGCTCTGTGTGGGGATGCCCATGACTAGCGTAAAACCACAGACGCCAGTTGCGCCCGAGGCCATGGAGATTGTTTTTTTCTATGCCTGCCCCAAGTGCAAGCGTCATGTCCCGCGCATCAATCCTGTTGAGGCAACAGTTGCGGTCTGTGACAGCTGCGGGGCGACATTTCCCATTGTACCGGTTGACGAATACGATTTGCAGTATGTCAGGATTATGTTCGGTAACGGCAAAGCCGCAGCAGATCCTGATTTCCTCTAGCACGGACCATCACTTGACTTTTGCCGCGCGAGTCTTAGCTTCTTCGTGTTCATGGTGTTCGTTTTTTCCTTTGCGGAAGCGCTAAGAAAGAGCGTTCCCGCTTTTTTTGTGTTTTTGTGCAGGGAGGAATAATGCAAGAATTCTTGCGGGCGTGCCGCTATTATTTCCGCTATGCCTTTTTTTTCAGCCTTTTTGTCAATGTGCTGCAATTGACCTTTCCCATCTATATGCTGCAGGTCTACGATAAGGTCTTGACCACCTTCAATCTGTCAACCCTTATTGTCATCACCATAGCGGCCGGCATTGCTCTTGCCATTCTTGCCATGCTCGTCTGGATCCGTTCACGGCTTCTGGTGCGGGCTGGCGTGGAATTTGATCATATGCTCAGCCGTAATGTCATGAAGCTCAATCTCCAGCAGGCTGGCAAACCCGATTCCGGACATGCGGGCAAGAAGGGCTCCCTGCGTGATGTGCAGGTTCTGCGTAACTTCCTGGGCGGCAATGCGGTTTTTGCCTTTTTTGATTTGCCTTGGATGCCCATTTATTTCCTTTTAATCTTCATTCTTCATCCCATGCTGGGCTGTGTGGCTGTAGCCGGCGGTATCATCGTCTTTTTCATGGGTCTTCTGACGGAGCGGGTGACGCGTAAGCGCCTTGATGCGGCTACCAGTCTCAATGGGCAGGCCGCGGGCTTCACAGGCGCTGCCATGCGCAATGCACCACTGGTGCGCTGCATGGGCATGATCGGCAATGTCACCAAACGCTGGGGCAAGCGCAATGATCTGGTGATTCACCTGCAGACCGTAGCCAGCAGCAAAGCTGGTCTGATTCACGCCATCAGCCGTTCCTTCCGCATGGGCCTGCAGGTCTTGATCTATGCTGTGGGTGCCTATCTTGCCATCAACCACGTTTCTACGCCCGGCGGTATGATCGCTGCCTCCATTATCATGGGCCGTGCTCTGGCCCCCATTGATCAGGCCATGGCCACCTATAAGCAGTCCCTTGAGGCGCGTAATGCCTATAAGCGTTTGAAGGAATTGCTTGACGGCCCTGGCGATCTGCCCAAGATGGAACTGCCGGATCCGGTTGGCGAAATCACCGCGGAAAATCTCTATTTTTCTGTGGGTGAACGTCCGATCATCAGGGGGATGAGCTTTCGCATGCCCGCTGGTCAGTCCTTAGCCATTATCGGTCCCAGTGCCGCCGGCAAATCCACGCTCTGCAAACTGCTCCTGAATATCTGGCAGCCGACTTCAGGCAAGGTGCGCATTGACCGAGCCGATATGCGCAGCTGGGACGGAGAGCGTCTTGGCAAATTCCTGGGCTATTTGCCGCAGGATGTTGAGCTTTTTTCGGGATCTGTTGCTGAAAACATTGCCCGTTTGGGTGATGTGGATTCGGAGAAGGTTATCAAGGCGGCACGTCTGGCCGGCGTCCACGAGATGGTCCTGCAGCTATCCAAAGGCTACGATACGCAGATCGGTGAAGCAGGCAGTGTTCTCTCCGGAGGCCAGAGACAGCGTATTGGTCTTGCCCGGGCTCTCTACGGGGATCCCAAGGTCGTTGTTTTGGATGAACCCAATTCCAATCTCGATGAAGAAGGCGAGGCTTCGCTTGCCAGAGCGCTGTTGAACCTCAAGAAAGAGCACACCACAGTCATCCTGGTTACGCATAAGCCGCATATTTTGAATATTGTGGACAATATTTTGCTGATGCAGGACGGCCAGATCGTGATTTGTGGAACGCGCGGCGAAGTACTTGAGAAAATGGCCAAGATGCAGAAACAGCAGCAAGAGGAAGCCGCCAAGAGGGCTCAGATGCAGCGTGAGGCACTTGCCAAGCGCCAGGCAGCAGCACCTCCGGCCAAACGCCAAGAACAAACTGAAGAGCAAGCCACTAGCCAGGAGGGAGAAGCCAATGCCTAACGAAGAAAACAAGGCTTTGCCCATCCTTGAGACCAAAGCCATTCGGCCTGTTGAGAGTCCGAAACCCAAGTCCAAAAAAGGGCCTAAGGATGACCTTGAGGATCCTAAAAAAATCATCCGTCAGGGTCTTCTCATCGTTGGCTTTTTCTTTGGCATCATGGGCGTCTGGGCCGCCGTTGGCCAGATCAGCGGCGCTGTGGTAGCACCCGGCAAAATTAAGATTGAAAGCGAACGCAAAACCGTGCAGCACCTTGAAGGCGGTATTGTGGACGAAATTCTGGTGCGTGAAGGTGATGAGGTGACCGCTGGCCAGACGCTCATCGTGCTGGAGTCGGTGCGCGTGGATGCTGATTCTTCGCGTGTGCGTAAGCAGCTTGTGGCTCTCAAGGCCACGCAGGTCAGACTGCATGCCGAAAAAGATTTGCGGGACAATCTCGTCTGGCCGGAGTCGCTTCTCAATGCTGCCAAGGCCACCGAGAGCATGGAAGTTTTGCGCAATGAAGAGAAAATTTTCCGTGCCAGACGTGAGTCCATGAATACGCAGATTTCGCTTTTAAATACGCAGCTTGCCCAGTTGGCTGCCCAGATCAGCGGCTTCGAGGATCAGGTGCAGGCAGAAAAGACCATTATCGCTACTCTGCAGGAGGAACTGGCAGCCAAACGTAAGCTCTATCAGGAGCGTTATCTCGAAAAGTCTGTTGTCCTGGAACTTGAACGGAATTTGGCCAGCCATCAGGGTTCACGTGGTCATCTCAATCAGGCCATAGCCGAGGCCCGCCAGCGGGCCAGCGAACTCAATCTGCGCATTGAGGAGGTCAAGATCCGTTTCATCGAGGAAGCCACGGGCGAGCTGGGCAAGGTGGACAACGATATTATTCAGAACGAAGAACTGGTGCGTCCTTTGGACGATGCCAAAAAGCGTCTGCGCATTGTGGCGCCTGTAGCCGGTAAAGTCGTAGATCTCAAGGTGCATTCCAAAGGCGGTGTGGTTCGTGCTGGCGAGCCGCTGATGGATATCGTGCCGCACGACAATCCTTTGATTGTTGAAACTCAGGTGCCCGTCAACAAGATTACCGAAGTCTATATCGGTCAGGAAGCTCTGGTGCAGCTCGATGCCTTTGATACGCGTATTGTGCCGCATATGCCCGGCAAGGTGACCTATATTTCCGCTGACCGGCTCGAGGACGAACGCGCAGCGCAGGCAGGTCCCTACTATCTCTGCTATGTGGAAGTCGATCTCAAGGCTCTTGAGGAAGAGGATCTCTACATTTCCCCCGGTATGCCGGCCACAGTCTTCATTACCACCAAGAAGACCACGGTGCTTTATTATATCTTGGAACCTCTGATCAAGAACTGGGATAGAGCGCTCAGGGACTAAGATGCATGTCCTTGGCCGCGTCTTTGCTCCTTTTTGCCTTCTCCTTGTCTTGGTGAGCATGGCCTGGGGGGCAGGTTTTCCCAAACTTGTCCCGGCCACGTGCTTTACCGGCGAGGCAGCCACGCGTTTTGGGCAGAGCCGTGTTGAGCTCAGTCTCCTTGATGGCAACTACTTTGTATTGCGCCAGATCTTCAGTTCCAGCTTGCGGCGTTTTGTCCGTGATCTGACAGGCACCTGGCGGCAGCGCAGGGATGGCTCAGTGCTGCTCTTGAGCAATCGTTATGGGCTGGCATTGCCTCTCAATGTGGGGGCCAGTCACAATCTCTACGGTAGTGTGCCATCATTGGGTACAGGCCACCGCATAGCCATCACGCTGCGTGAGAGCAGTTTTGTCAAACCGGTCTTTACGCTGACGGGGGCTCTGGAGCAGGCATCAGGGCTCTATACCATCACCGATGGTGCCACAGGCAGAGTTTTCCGGCTGACAGGCAGCGCTTTGCAGAGCCTTCCGCGCGATGACATACTTTTTGTGGATCTTGAGCTTGCCTATGGTCTTGATGGCTGTGAAGTGCTTAAGGTTCGCAGCTTTTCGCGCGATTTTCCCAGGCAGCAGGAAATTCAGCCGTCGCTTTCGTTTTCTTCTGTACAAGGCAAGGTCTTTTGGCTTACCCTGCCGCGTGGCCAAAAAGTCACCTGTACTTTTGCCGTGACAGGTCAAGATAAAGGGCAGATGGAGATTGCCGGCAAAGGTCTTTGGCTGAACGTGCCGTTTTCTTTCCATGCCGAGACCCTGCGCTTTGCTTTGCGGAAAAATGACGTTCAGATGCTGACGCAGCTTGAGGAGACCTGGCTTCGTCAGCTTTTGGAATCGACACAGGCCTGGACAAAAGATGGTACAGCACTGCTTTTGCTGGGGCCGCAGGGCGAGCTGGCTCTGCTTGAAGAAGCCGATCCAAGAGCAATAAGGAGATTTTGATGTATAGTTGTCGTCTGATTGGAATTCTTACGTCGTTTTTCCTCGTTCTCTTTGTCGGTCTTGTCTCCCAGTCCTTTGCTGCTAAAAATGGCAGCAACGCCCCCAAGCGCAGCTATACTCTCAAGGAAGCTGTGGATCAGGCCATGCTCACCAATCCGAGCATTGAGGCCAAGATCCGCATGATCGAAAACGCACGCATGAATGTGGGCGTTGCGCAAAGTAATTTCTGGCCTAGAGTTTCCATTGTGGCTTCCACGAGCCACTTGCAGAACTACGAAGAGGTACAGACCTACAATAGCGATAACCTGACAAGTGACAACTGGAGCAAGGGTTTACGCGTACAGCTGAATCTCTTTGTCGGTTTTGCCCATTTGAACAATTTGCAGAAATCGCGTCTTTCTGTGCAGATGGAAGAGGCCAAACACCGGCAGGCACGTCTTGAGCTTGCCTGCAATGTACAGCTGCAGTTTCTTCAGCTCCTGCGTTTGCGTCAGGAGCTGAAATCGGCAGAGGATTCTGTGGCCAGACTGGAGACACAGCTCAAGAGTGCTGAATCCTTTGTGGCAGTTGGCATGGCGCCCTATGTCAATGTGCTGCAGAATCAGACCGAGCTCGCCAAGGCTCAGCAGCAGGTCATTCGCATCAAGAACGATCTGCGCAATACGCAGGTGCAGTTGAATAAATTTTTAGGCTTTGCGCCTGAAACACCGATTCAGTATGTGGGTAATCTCAAGGATTACGCCACAAGCGTTGGCTATACAGAAGAAAATGCGGTCAAGACCGCTGTGCGTAACCGTCCGGATCTGCTCATTGCCCAGCGCTCCATTGAAATTGCCTATAAAGATATGCACATCAGCCTTGGTCGTTTTCTGCCGCGTGTGGATCTGACCTACGACAATAGCAGTTCTAGTAAGGAATACGACGACACTAAGAACTATCAGGGCTATACGCGCAATTACTGGTCTCTGGGTTTGCAGTTTTCATGGGAGTTTTTTTCGGGCGGCGAATCGACCTTTCAGACCTTGGCCGATCGCAAGCGGGCACAGTCGCTGCAGAAGGATTTTGAAGACACCATGAATGCTGCCCAGGCAGAAGTTATCCGCTCACTGCTGGATATCGCGGCGGCTAAGGAGCTGATCAGCGCTTCCCAGGTCGGTGTGAAGGCAGCCAGAGAAAGTTACGATATGGCCAGTACCCGTTATGCCACCCATACCGGAACCATTACCGAGCTTTTGGACGCCCAGGTGCGTCTGACTCAGGCAGAAGATGACGCGATCCGTGCGCTTTCTGATTTTCAGAGTGCCCGGGCGCGCTTCTTTTTCTATATAGGCCGTGAGAACCCTGGTCTGAAATAGTTGGTTTTCTTATAAGGTTGCGATCTTTTGCCAAGACGGCCAGACTTCCTCAAGGAATTCTGGCCGTCTTTTATTTTTTTCTTTACAATTGACAACTTTTCGTGTTGGATAGCAGCTTTCCCTTGAATACTGTGTAAATTGTCTGAGGAGAGCAAAGAAAATGGATGCCTTAACGCAATTGGTCAAGGATATTAATAGCGTTCTCTGGGGAATGTATTGTCTCATTCCTCTGCTGGTGGGAACAGGTATTTATTTCACCTGCAGGCTGAAATTTGTTCAGCTGCGAAGAATTGGTGAAATTTGTCGTCAGGCTTTTGGTGGCATGACGCTTTTTGGTGAAAAAGCCGGAAAACACGGCATGAGTTCTTTCCAGTCTCTGGCTACGGCAATTGCCGCTCAGGTTGGCACGGGCAATCTGGCCGGTGCCGCAACGGCCATTGCCCTTGGCGGACCTGGTGCCATCTTCTGGATGTGGATTGCCGCCTTTTTCGGTATGGCCACCATTTTTGCCGAGGCTGTGCTGGCGCAGCTGCACAGGAAAAAAACGGAAAACGGCCGTATCCTCGGTGGTCCGGCCTATTATATTGCTCAGGGTCTTGGCAGCAAATGGCTTGCGGGCTTTTTTGCCATAGCCATCATCGTGGCTTTAGGCTTTATTGGCAATATGGTGCAGGCCAATTCTATAGCAGATGCTTTTGTGGTGGCCTTTGACGTGCCCACCTGGGCCACGGGTATCATGCTTGCTGTCCTGGGGGGACTTGTCTTCTCCGGTGATACAAGCCGCATTGCCGCGACCACGGAAAAAATGGTACCGATTATGGCCACCCTCTATGTTCTCGGTGGGCTCTGGATTCTCATCAGCCACATCGGTGAGCTTCCCAATGCCTTTCGTATGGTCTTTGTGGGCGCCTTTGATCCCGCGGCGGCAACGGGCGGCATCATTGGTGCCGGTATCAAGGAAGCCATGCGCTACGGTGTCGCACGCGGTCTTTTTTCCAACGAGGCCGGCATGGGTTCCACGCCCCACGCGCATGCGGTCGCTCGCGTCAAGTATCCCGCTCAGCAGGGTTTTGTGGCCATCATGGGCGTCTTCATCGATACCTTTGTGGTGCTCAATATGACGGCCTTTGTCATCTTTGTGACGGGCGTACTGGATGGACAGACAACGGGCATAGCTCTGACCCAGCAGGCTTTTGCCACAGGCTTTGGCTCACACAGTCTGGGCTATGGCTTTGTGGCTGTTTGTCTTTTCTTCTTTGCCTTTTCCACGGTGATTGGCTGGTACTTCTTTGCTGAGCAGAATGTGCGCTATTTCTTCGGCAAGAAGGGCATCCCTGAATTCAGAGTCTTTGTCATGGGCTTCATTATGCTCGGCAGTTTCCTGAAGGTCGATCTTGTCTGGGAACTGGCCGATATGTTCAACGGACTGATGGTCTTGCCCAACCTCATAGCACTCTGGGGTCTGTCGAAGCTCGTTGCCAAGGCTCTGGACGGCTATGAACGCAAGGATCCAGCAGCTATTGCCCCCTTTATGGAGGATGTTTCAGACGAAGAGCCTAAGGCCTAATTTGGTTTTGGGCAGAGCCGCATTTTCCAGAGGCAATGAGGGCCGGGTCAGTCAGACCCGGCCTTTCTGGTTTGCTCCTGCCTTTCCGCGCTTTTTACGATTGGTCTGGATTGTTTTTCAGCTTTTCTTTTGCGTAAAGAGCTTCCAGCGGGTTTCAAAAGAATTCTTGAAGAGTTCTGTTTCCTTTTCAGAAACGCCAGCTCGTTCGAAACATTCCTGCCACAATGAAAACTTTTCCAGCATATTTTCCACAATTTCTTGGGACCTCTGTCTTGTCAATCCAAAGAGCGCGGCATGCGAAAGGACATTTTCAATCGTTCCTTCTCTGCCATAGGCACCAACATTCATAGCTTGACTAACAAAGGTGCTGATGCCTTCAGTCGAAGTTGTCGGCACGATGTCAAAAGCCGGCGATAAACGAATTGTTTCGCCTTCAATCAGAAAGCCATGATTTCTTGGATGATCGTCAGTATTCCGGCACAAGACATTGAAAAGCATACGCTTAAAAAACTCAGTCCTGTCCGCCGGACAATATCTTGTCATAGCGCCTGCAATTTTTTCGTAACTATAGGCAAAGAGATCATGTTCATTTGTTTTACAAAGAGAAAGTGCAGACATATATCCTAAACGTGAAATTCCTTTGTCTGTTATTTTCCTGTCAAATCTTTTGCTAAGAAGAATATCAATTCCGTCAATTTCGATAAGTTGCATTGGCGGTACGTTAATACCGCATTTTTGAGCTAAGGACAGCGTTGCAAATTCTACACGTGCATTGGAATATTGATCACGTATGGAAGGAAATTTTGCCAGCCAAGGAAATCCTTGATAAATTACGGTACATTTAGGACGTGATCCCCCAAGACTTGTGCCTTGAGCCAAAAGCATCAGATGGCGTTTGTCAATTGAAATTCCTTTCTCAATATTTTGGGCGGCAGCAAGCAATATATCCAAATATTCTGTCATCGGTGGTTCAATATCTGGCTCTCCAGCTTCTAAACTCTCCCTAAAATCCAGGTTGCCGGCACGCTCACAGTTTTGGTAAAGAACAAAATCTTGCTCTGTTAAATCATGAATATCCTTATTAATCATTTTGGCAATGACAAGTCTTCCCCAATAATCAGGTGATGCATCCCTGATAGTGCCATAGCACCCTTCTGTTAATAAATATTCTGATTGATCTAATGGTAAGAGAACAGGGTCGATAGGGACACTTTTTTCATGCTTTCTGTATTTGTTACCATAGGCAATATGTAAATAATCAGCTTGAGTAAAATGTGCCAAAGCAGCAGGAACGGCAGTCTGCAGAGAGAGCGGATACAAAAAAATATAGAATTGTTTTTTAGAAGCTCTGGGCATGCGATGCTCCTAAAAATCCAAAGCTTGGTCGTGTTTTTCGCGCACGCGTTGAAGATGTGCCCGGCTTTCCCTGTCCAGCCACTTCCCCTTTTGATCATTATCAGGGTCACAAATTCCGGAAAAGTCATCCAGAAGATCGAGAACAAAGGCATATTTCAACCATGCGCCAATGGCCACCGCAGCATCACCTTTTTCCATGCGAGCGACGGTCTGGCGTGTACAATCGATGCGTTCGGCGATATCAGCCATGCGCCAACGGCGGCGTTTGCGGGCAATGGCATAATTCCGCCCTATTCTGGTTAAGAGTTCTTGCGCATCAACTGGCAGGCCTGCGGTAAAAAAACGGGTTTTGGACATAGCTCCTCCTGTGCAGGAGCCTGGCAAAAATACGGGGCAAAAGCAAGTGATGTTAGATAAAAATCACTTAAATCATTGTTAAGTTGTTTTTATAGTACGTTTTCTCAGCTGCCCGACAAGGTTCTTTGCCTTTCATCCTTTTCTCGTTTCGCAGGCCTTGTCAGGCCCTTACGTCTGCTTGAAGGCCTCGTCGCGTTGATAAGGAATGACGAGTTAATTTTTAAAAGTTATGGATAAGAGGAAGACATCCATGAATGCAACCGACATTGCGACCCTCAGGCAGTATCTTCCTGAGAAGAGCACCGAAATCAAGGTCATCAATGGGTATTACTATGTGTACCGCTATACGAGCAAGAAACTCGAAAGCGGTCGCTGGGGCAAATCCTCAGGCAAATGCATTGGAAAGATCGTTTCTGGCAAAGGCTTCATTCCAAACAAATATTATCTTGAAAACCGTGATGCCTCTCAGAGCGTTGGTACCGTCAATGAAGAGGCCGAGCGCAACGGTACTGACGGCAAATGCCGTTCTGAGAACAAGGGCGGGGAGAGCCGTCATGGAACCAGTGCTGCTTCGCTGGATGAGATCACAATCCTTGAATATGGTCAGTATGCCATGGTTTACAAGTTGGCTGCCCCAGTTCTCTCAAGGCTGGAGCAGCATTTCAAAGCAGACACGGCATCTCAGATTTTCAGCTACGCAGTGATTCTTTGCGTCAACGGTTGTATTCATATGGATCAGGTAAAGCCGCTTTACCAGCAGAGCTGGCTTTCCCTTATCAACAAAAAGCTGGGATTCGGCATGGGGCCTACCGCTTTGGGTAGCCTACTGAACAATTTGGCCATGCGAAGCAACCGGGTCCGTAATTTTGAGCAGGCGGCAATCGATGACTGTGCAAAAGGCAAAGCGAAAATCGCCCTTGATGGTCATGCGATAAGATCATGTTCGGATTACAACGACATGGCTGAATCTGGCTATAAATATAACCGGTTGCAAGCAGATCAAGTCAATCTGCTTATGGGATACGATGCCGAACTCGGTTTTCCTCTGTTCTCTAGAGTTTTCAGGGGGGTCAGCTTCGGATGTTTCTACTCTAGAAGATATTGCAAGTCTCTATACTCTCAAGAACATTCTCTTCCTCATTGATCGAGGATTCTATAGTGAAAGGAATCTCCAGCTATTTTCCTGTAACGGTAATACGTTTATTATTCCACTGCCTTCCCACACAAGATTATTCAAAGAAACTATGGCAACACTTAAGTACACAGGTGAGTTCTACTACCGTAGAGGAAGAAAGCATACTCGTGTCGAGTACATGGAGAGAGAGGTTGAAGACGGCAGGAGCGTTGTAGTATGTCGTGATCTTGAAGAAAATGAAAGAACACGTTACAATTATCTAAAATGCATCGATGAGGAAAAATCTGGTTATACGATGGAAAATTTTGAAAAAAATAGAGATTTTTTTGGTGTTTCTGTTCTTCTTACAAACACCAAACTCTGCGCAGCTGACCTTTTCATAAACTATAAGAAGCGTTTGTCTCTTGAGACATTCTATCAGTTTCTTAAGAACTCTGCGGACTTCAATGATCTCAAAATCGAGGATTATTACAAGGAACAGGGATTTTCCTTCATCATGCTGATCACAGGTCAGATCCATCATTATCTGGAGGAGGCCGTGAAAAAGCTGAAGGACAACACAACCTCAGTCTATGACGCCTTGACGATGGCGAGGTTCATGAAAATCCATCTGAATAATGGAGCCTGGAACGTCTGCAACACTCGCGCTAAGGACTTGGAGCTGATGAAAAAGATGGGATTCGAACCCGACGGGCAGATCGCTGTCGCCGGGAGTCTTTAGCGATATCCCTAAAAAACTGCATGACTGTGTCTAGGCCTTGCCAGGAAGAAAAGCCCGGAAGGGTCATGACGCAAGAACTTTTGTGAACTGCCAGGGTTCAGACGATGCAAAAAACAATGAGCATGGCCAGCAGCCACATGGCACTCATGCCAAGTATGGCCGCAAGTCGCATGCAGTGGAAAAGCTCGCCCAAGCGTTGCTGATCCCAGTTTTCGGCTTCTTCTTTCGGCGGTCCAAGCCAGGGCTTGGGCACAAGCGTGCCAAAATAGACCGACGGGCCGGCCATTCTGGCTTTGCAGAGCCAGGCCAAAGCGGCCATGGGGCAGCCGGAATTGGGGCTTGGCATGCCCCAAGCCTCTTTGTGAATCTGCCAAAAGCCTGGCCAACGACCTTTCCAGCTGCGTTTTGCAGGGGCGCAATGGGCAAGACAAAAGTCGCTTAGCCCAATGGCGGCAATGGAAAGGCGAGCCGGCAAAAAGGCCAGGATATCATCGCCTCTGGCCCCGGCCCAGCCAAGATAGCGCCATTGCGGGGTGAGATAGCCCCACATGGAATCTGTGGTACTCACGGCCTTATAGATCCATAGTCCCACAGGCCCTGTGACGAGCAGCCAGAAAAACGGTGCTGTGAGCGCATCGGTAAAGTTTTCGCTCATGGTGTCGGCAAGGGTTTTGCGCATCAGCTGGCGATCCATCTGGCGAGTTTCACGGCTCACAAGCCAGGAGAGCGATCTGCGGGCCTGAACTAAGGGGGCGTTTTCGACCCGCTCGCGCACGATGTCGCCTGTGCTCAGAAGGCTCCCCATGGCCAGACCGGCCCAGGCAAAATAGAGGGCAAAAAGAGGACCCAGGATGGGGAGGGAGATCAAGAGCAGGACCACTGTCGCGCTTAGGCTCACAAGCAAAAAAAGCGCGGCCAGACCGGCCAGACGACCAAAAAGCTGGGGGCAGGGCAGTCGCTTGAGCAGTTTGCGGCAGGGAACTTCACAGCGGTTCAGCAGACGGCCCAGGAAGACCACAGGATGTGGCCAGGGAAGAGGTGGATCGCCAAAGCGCAGATCAAGCGCCAGAGCCAGCGGCGCAAGCCAGAAGGCATCAGCAACGCTATAGGGGAAAAAGACCATTGAGTTCAGCACCATTGGCTTGGAATGCCAAGGCAGATGAGGGCCTGGTAGAGGACAATGCCTGCGCAGGTGGAGAGATTGAGACTGCGTACGCCTCCTGGCAGCATGGGGACCCGCAGGTGTTTTGGGGATTGTGCCAGCAGCCAGTCGGGCAGTCCGCGCGTCTCAGGACCAAAAATGAGGCAGTCGGAAGCGGTGAAGGGAAATGCTTGTAAAGGCAGACTTTGCGGACGCTTTTTGGAGGAAACCATGACCCAGCGTTCGTTCTCGTCACGCTCCGGTCTTTCGGCAAAGGCTGGCCAGTTGGGAAAGACGCGCATGCTGACATTGGGCCAGTAGTCGAGACCGGCTCGTTTGAGATAGCGGTTTTCCAGGCGGAAACCCAGAGGCTCAATGAGGTTCAGCGGCGTGCCCGTAGCTGCACAGAGTCTGGCAATATTGCCGGTATTGGGGGGAATTTCCGGCTCAAAGAGCACAATCTGCATGGCTCAGCGTTCCCGCAATGCCAGGTTGAGCCTGACAGGTGACACGCATGTCGCGTGAACTGGTGCCGTAATCGTCAAGGGTGGCAAAGAGATCGGCCTCCAGGACCTCAACCGGGACATCCTCCATGCCATGGGCCGCAAGATGTTCTGATAAAAGGGCCAGGGCGCGCTCTTTGACATCCCTGAGTGTGCTCGTCCGTTCGAGGCTTTCGCTGTGGTCGAGACGCGGGGCGCGCAGCTGCCTTTTGCCCGAATCGGCATAGACTTCAAGGCTGGCCGTGGGCCGGGTGAGAGCTGCTCCCACGGCATTGGCCACATCGGCATGGTCTGGAATGATGACCGGCAGCTTGAATGCTTCTGCAAGTCTGGCCTTAAGGCAATCGCTTGGTCCGCCCACGAGGATAAGACGTTCAGGATAAATGGCGCTTTGGCTGCGTAAGGCCTTGAGGGTATAAATAGGATGTGCATTGATGCTCGCAAGCAGAGTCTGCGCCTGACGCGAGATTTTCTGCACAGCATTTTCCACGGCCAGGCGTGCCAAAAGGAGGGGATCAGCTGCGTATGTCTTGGCCAGTGCCTCGAGCCCTTGTTGGGAACGCTCGCGGTCACCATGTTCGCCGGCCAGCTCAGGTTCGATGGTATTGATAGCGTCAAGCAGAGTCGGCCTTTCGCCGCCAAAGGCCATGGCATTGCCATCGCGCATGGGGCCTGTGGTGACCTGAAGTGCATTGTCGGAACCTGTAACTGTCAGCCGTGAATCGCCGCCAACGCCAATGGACAGCGAGGCCAGAGCCCGCACCAGAGTGCGCCTGCCCTGCAGCAGCATGCCATTGCGGTCAATGACCGGAGAACCGTCGACAATTACCGCCATATCCGTGGTTGTGCCGCCGATATCCAGAAGCAGACTTGTACCGCTGGCAACTTCAGGTGTTAAGGCCAAGATGCCCATGACGCTGGCTGCAGGACCAGAAAGGATGGACTGGACCGGTTCCTGGCGGGAAAGCTTGACAGGGACGGCACCGCCATCAGCTTTGAGCAGGCGGACTACGGCGTGAATGCCAAATTCAGCCAGAACGGATTCCACGGCGTCGAGAAAACGGGCGTGCAGATCTTCAACGGCGGCATTGTAGAACGCTGTGGCGATTCTGCGCGGAAAATTCAGTTGACCTGAAAGCCTGTGCCCATAGCTGACGCGCAGGCCAGCGTCCTGCACACATTGGCCAAGAGCCAGTTCATGGTCTGGCGTGCGCGGTGAAAATTTGCCGACGCAGGCGACATGTTCAATGCCTTGGCTTTTCCAGGCGGCAAGGCTTGAGGCAACCTTGGAGCAATCGAGAGGTGTGACTTCAACACCCCTGTGGTCGAGACCGCCTGGTACCGTGGCTACGGCATCCCCCAGCGCAAAGCGCTCCGGGGCCAGACCGGGTCCTGCTGTCAAAAGAAGGCCCACCGGCGAGGTCTTTCCCTGCACCAGAGCATTGACGGCCAGGGTTGTGCCTAGGGTGACATCAGAGACCTTGCTAAGCAAAGCACGGTTTTTGTCATCGTTGGCCAGCTTTGCCAGCACATGACGGATGGAGGAAGGCAGATCCTGATGGTTTGTGGCCACTTTGGCCTGCAGCGGGCAGGCAAGCGTCTTGCCTTCACAGACTATGAGCACAGCATCAGTATGAGTGCCGCCGGCATCGATTCCAAGCAGGACGCGTTCAGGCATGACTTCTTCTCTCCTGATTCCTTTGGCGATTTGCGAAAAAAACGGGTTTAACCGCTTGAATGTACTGAATAATGTGTAGGCCTGCTCTTTTGAGCAAAACATTTTGACCAGGACAGCCCCTTGATTGCTAGCGTCGGCCCTGTTTGGCCAGGGGCATACTACGAGCGATGCCCGTGACTCACATGACTTCCGTCACAGATTCCTCATGCCACGGATGATTGGTACCCATCCGTGCTTGTCCTTTTGGTCTCAATGGGGCTCGAGCTAATCCAAGGCCAAGGCATTGCTGTCCTAGAAGAGGCATGTCACGCTCAAGTTTCGGAGATGCTGACGCTCCTCAGGTCTTCTTGGACGTTCAGAAGCCTTTGCAGCCGGCTTCCCGGGAAATTCATGGCAAAAGCGTACCTTATCAGGTTACGCCTGGCAAGCGGAGAGGGGGCTCGTAATCTGTCAGAAAGGCCACTTTTTCCAGGCAGGCATGCAGTTTTTCAGGTCGCAAAGCCTGCCAGGTCAAGACAGTCTGAAAGACGCGGGCTGCTTATCAGAAGAGCTTGCTAAATGCGCCTGTGCTGCAGATTGCCCTCAATCTGGATGGCGGCCACGGGACGAGAAGGACAGATATATTCGCAGGCTCCGCAACCAAGGCATTTTTCTGTGTCCACGGCCGGTTGCTTCAGCTCGCCCGTTCCCACAAGGCTGATGGCGCCCGATGGGCATGAGCGTTGACAGGCCGTGCAGGTGACCTTGTCCGTTGTCACCACACAGAGCTTGGGATTCACCACGGCACGTCCCACCTGGATG
The DNA here is from genome assembly GCA_017613715.1 of Desulfovibrio sp. Taxonomy (GTDB): domain Bacteria; phylum Desulfobacterota; class Desulfovibrionia; order Desulfovibrionales; family Desulfovibrionaceae; genus Desulfovibrio. The sequence continues at coordinate 19,613 of JAGADH010000001.1, forward strand.
GAGGACTTCTCTTCTGGGCGCAGAGCCATGATGGCATCTGTGGGACAGACTTTCCCGCAGGACACGCATGCAAGGTGACAGAAGCCATATTCAAAACTCATGCTGGGCTGCAGCATTCCCGTTCCATGATCATAGGAACGCAAAACGTCATGCGGACAGGCAGCCACGCAGAGCTGGCAGCCTGTACAGTGAGCCGTAAAATGCTCAAGGCCTAATGCCCCTGGCGGCAGTACAGGCACCGTATGATGACGCCGTTCCTTATGTCGTAAGGCCGGAATGTCACGCTCATCTTTGCTTTCGGATGCCAAGGGGCTTTGCAGTGGACTGAGCAAGAGCCCGGCCAAACCCGCCAAGGCGGCACGGCGCCCTGCCTTTGCCTCAGATTCTGTTTTTCCCGGTAAAAAACGCAGAGCCTTCTGCGCGCAGATATCGGCGCAGTTCAAGCAGGCAACGCAGCGAGAGGGATCAACAAAGGCTCGTTCGGCATCAATACAGCCGGCCTTGCAGACCATGGCGCACTTGCCGCAATGCAGGCAACGAGTGCCGTCGATGCGTGGACGGATCAAGGCATGGCTCGCCAAAAAACCAAGCACGGTTCCCACAGGACAAACACTGTTGCACCAGGAACGGCCGTTCTTCATGGCAAGGAAGGCAATGACGCCCAGTGTCGCCAGAGCGGCAAGCAAGGCTGCCCAGCCATGGAAGACGAGCGGCTGTGGCGCCAGCGCCAGACTGCCAAATTGCCGCATCAGCCATTCCAGGCCATTGTGCGCGAGCACACTGACAGGTTCTACCAGAGCTGCCGCTATGCGTCCAAAGGCACTGTATGGTTCCAAAAGGCCTGAGACGACAGGAATACCCAAAACGAGACCTGCGAGGAAGATCCCAAGACAGAGCGCTCGCAATACGGGACGCCCGGGGCGATAGGTGTAACAGCGTTTGCGTCGTAGGCTGGAGCAGACATCCTGCAAAATACCAAGAGGGCAGACAATGGAACAATAGACTCGACCCAAAAGCAGGGTTGTCAGAAAAAGACAGCCCACGAGCACAAGGCTGCCGGCGAGAAGGGCGGGTACACATTGAAGCTCGGCGAGCCAGGACAAACTTTCTGCAAACTGCCGCCCCTCACTCCGATCGCAGAAGAGCAAAAGGCAGCCGCCGAAAACACTGATGGCAAGAAGCGTCCGCAAGGCTTTCCACATGCGCCTAAACCTCCTGCCGTTGATCTTCAAGGAATTTGGCGAGCTTGGCCATTTCCCCAGGGATGTCAATGAACTGCGGGCAGAGTTTCACGCATTTGCCGCAGCCGATACAGTGGCTGGCGGAGCGAAGTTCAGGCACTCGCCTTGCCAGCCGTACGAGGTAGGCATGCCGGGCTTCTGCATACTCTGCGCTACGGCTGTCTTTGGGTACTATGTCATCGTCCAGGCAATCATTGTGGTGGCGGAAGACCACAGGGATGTCCACGCCATAAGGACACGGCATACAGTAGCCACAGGTGGTGCAGCGGATATTGTCAGCCACGACAAAAGCGTCCAGAGCCTTATGCAGTACTGCAGTCTCATGTTCAGAAAGCGGCTGAAACGGCGCATAGGCGCGTAGATTATCCTGCAAATGCTCCATATAGGTCATGCCGGAGAGTACGGTGAGAATATTCGGCAGTCCTCCAACGAAACGGAAGGCCCATGATGCCGCAGTGCTCTCTGGATGCTCAGCCTGAAGAATATTCAGGGCTTTCTTGTTTAAGCGTGCGAGCCGGCCGCCCAGCAAGGGTTCCATGACAATGAGTGGCAGGCCGCTTGCCACCATCTTCTCAAACATCCATTGGGCTGGCGCAGGTGCTGGCAGTTTGAAATTTGGTCTTGGAATGAATTTGTAGAGCAAGTCATGATAATTGATCTGAATCATGGCGAAATCCCACACTGCTTTGCGCGCCAGCACATAGTCAAGCATGGACTTGTCGCCGTGAAAGGACCAGCCAAGGTTACGGATGCGCCCCTGCCGTTTTTGCTCCAGCAGAAAATCCAGGACTTTTTCTTTCTCGTACGTCGCCTGATACGCAGGCACTGTGGAGAGTGTGTGCAAGAGATAGTAATCGAAATATTCCACCTGGCATTTTTTCAGCTGGGTGAAAAAGATTTCCCTGGCTTGCGCCAGGGTAGGATTCAAATAGCTGGGCATCTTGGTGGCAAGATAAAAGCTCTCACGCGGATGCCGCTTCAGGGCACGGCCTGTGAAAAGTTCAGAGGCACCGCCATGATAACCCCAGGCCGTATCAAAATAATTGACACCGTGGGCCAGTGCGTAGTCCACCAGAGCGAACGCCGCCTTCTCATCGATATGCGGACTGCGCGGTGAAGTCTCGCCAGGCATGACCGGATAGCGCATACAGCCGAAGCCCAGCAGGGAAACCTTGTCGCCGCTTGTGGGATTGCTGCGATAGGTCATTTTGTCCGTGGGAGGTTCCGGTAAGCCGCGGGGAATGCCCACAGGATCAAGCCGCGGTCCGTCATCAGACATGGAGGAAACAAGGCCAAGTCCAGCCAGCCCGCCTACCGTTGCGGCCATGCCCGCCAGAACGCGTCGCCGGGAAAGAATTTTTTTGCTGCTCATGCTAAGCCTCGACTGCTGTGCTATATTCTCGCGTCAGCCCACCTTTTGTTGAACAACGAAAGAATCAACGCGGCCAATATTGTTGCCGTCACCTGGACGGCAACATCTATGAGAACTTGTCACATAGGGCAAACCCTCCTTTAAGGAGGGCTATCCCACAAATTCCTTACCTTGACCGCGTGAGTTTTTCAATCCGTAGCTCACCTTCGCGGCCCGCCACGTTCTCTCTCTCTCGAGCCTCTGGCCTCAAAACGAGACGGCCCAATGCGCTCTCTGCGCTCCTCCACCCCTTGTAGTGTTGAATGTACCCCACGAAGCTGGCCACAATAGAACGAGCCCGATCCAGATCAATCCGATCCTCCGGGTACGCTCCAGTCACCTAGTCAAATCGACTCTTGGCGGCTTGAATGTTCCGTTTACGTGTCCTTGTCCGCAGAACAAACGTCCTGCAGGCATAGGGAACCGAAACGAAGAATTGCCCCTTCACGCCATGATAGAAGCGGCTTTCAAGCCGATGGAGCCCAGTTCTTGGTGTCATGTTGACCAGAGCATCTAAGTGACCTGAAACCTTCCATGACAGGCTGTGTTGGCCTTTCTCAGGGGAGCTGCACAGGGGCACGCTGAAAATGCGGACGATCATCTGCTCATCGAACACGGGAATGCGACCACAGAAGGGGAGAAATCCCCCAATCAGGCGGAAAAACGGCAATAAGAGGCGACTCTACAGAAGACCCTGACACGATTTTTCTCCTGCCAACTACCTGTTATCTCATTGGTCCGGGAGGGCGAAGTCTGTGCCCACCGACCCAGAGCTCTAGGTGGCGCATGTTCTTTTGACCTCGATGGGACGAGGGGGCTGAAGCCGAAAGATTCAAATGCGTCAGCCGTAACATGGTCAGAGGGTGTAGCTAAAAAAATGTGGTACTTTTTTGAAAAATAGGGCATCGTTCCTTTTGGGGAGGTACGGTGCTATGACCAAAGAAAATCTCGATAAGGTCTGTGAA
>JAGADH010000008.1 GCA_017613715.1 Desulfovibrio sp.
AGGGTTGAGAGCATGGTTTGCAGGCGGTCGCAGTTGCGCAGAAAAAGCGAGCCAGCCTGGGGGCTTTTGCCAAGAATATCACCCTGCTGGCTTAAGGCTTCCAAGATATGCAGGGCAGATTCAAGGGTCGAGTTCACCTTCTGCACAAAGTCTCTTGAGAGAGGACTAGAGTTGGGATAGCTATGGGAGCTTGACTGCTGATTGAGTGCGTCAAGAAAATGACGCCAGAAGCTGCGCTGCTTTTGGATCCAGAGGGTGCGATCGCTTTGGGCATTGCTGCCAAGAGCTTTCAGACCTGCCAGTCCATCGGCTTCGCGAATGCTTTCCCAGGCACGTGCCTGAAGATCGGGGGCCTTCTGTACGCTTTCTTGCCAGCTGGCACCTTGAAGATAGGCTATGATGATCTCTGCCACAGGCTCAGGCCTGATGCTTTCAAGGCAGCGCATGGACTGCTTGCACTCTTCGCCAAAGGCGCAGGGATGGCAGGCAAGGTCAGGTTCAAGGGTCAGACAGCCAGGCAGGATGGGACCTGTATCCCAGGGTTGAGCTGTAGCGAGAAAGAAGCTTACGCTTTTTGTCTGCATGCCACTTGCCAGATGCAGGGTGCCGGTATCGTTGGAGACAAGAAGGCGCACAGAGGTCAAAAGCGCTGCCAGCTCTGGCCAGCTTGTCTTGCCAATGGCCGAGACGAAAGGGGTATGGGTGCGCCGCGCATAGTCTTCAGCCAGGGGGGCTTCTGCGGCAGAGCCTGTCAGCACGGGACAGACCCTTGCTCTTTGCCAGAGTATCTCGCCAAGTTTTGCGAAAAAGCCAACGGGCCATTGCCGCTTGGGAGAACTGGCGCCAAGTTGAAAGGCAATAAAGTCCTTTGGAGCAGTCTCCTCCGGGTTCTGAAGATCTGTGAGCAGCCTTTTTGCCGTGGCAAGATCACGATCTGCCGGTTGCCTGAGCTTTGCACAGCCCAGTGGGCTTGCACCAGCCTGAAAGAGTGGGTCCGCCATCTTGCGGAACATGTCAGCAATATTAAAGACGGCGTTTTCGCGCCGAAGCGTTGTGCTGGCTAAAAAGGTCGACCAGAAGCCAAGATTACGACCAAAGCCCTCATGATCAAGACCAAAGCCCGCCATGGTCCTGACATCGCCCGCCAGAAGCCGTGTTAGGAGTCGCGCGGAAATGCTTGAGGTGAGATTAAGCACCATGCGTGCCTTGCTTTGGCTTTCGACTTCCGCAAGCCAGTCGCTAAGATGCCGTACGGCCTCGTGCCAGTCCTGATCGAGTTCTCTGAGCAGGGCAGGGCCGGGAAAGGACCAGACCTGCTCCACATGATCGAGCAAAGGCACGGCTTTGACAAAGTTTTCCAGGCAGATGAGGCCTGTGGAAAGCTTTTGGGCATGCAAACTGTGGAAAAGGGGCTGACTTTGGATGAGGTCGCCAAAACGGGTGAGATTGATCACAAGACAGTCGAGCGGCACAGGTATTCCTTGGGCATGAGGCCAGACTCAAAAAAAACCGGCTCCTCGCGAAGCCGGCAGATGCAGCAAAGGAAGATTTCCCCTGATTTGTATGTTTTTTGTGCGTTTCTGTCTACGCGCGTCGATCAGGCGATGGACTCGCTTGATGGGGCATCAAGCATATTCAGCGCAAGCAGCTTTTCTTTCTTGAAACGGTTCTGTACAGCGGCGCGTACGGCTTCCGTGGAGGAACCAAACTGTCCTGCCCGAATTTTATAGACATTGGAGATCATATTGCGTTCATAGTTGGGATCCTGCGGGTCGCCGCTCATGGCATCGGCTCGCACAAAAATACGTGAGGCTCCGGCCGGACCGTGTTGAATGGCCGTACTCCAGATGACTTCGCGCATGGCTGCCGAAAGCGTCTCTTCCTCAAGGCCAGTCTTCTTCACAATAGCGTTCAAGGCCGGTGTGTAATGGCTTTCCGTGGCAAAGGCTTCCTGCAGCGCTTCAAAACGTTCAGGTTCTTCGCTGGCAATGGCCTTCCAGGTATCAGGCATGGCGCCGTGGCGGCTGCCGGTATTGGCAGGGCCAGAGTTGCGCAGACGGGTGGCCAGATCCGGGGCCTGACGGTCCAGGAATTTCAGAAAATCGGTCATGGTGCCGACCTTGGAGGCGATCTGGTACTTGCCGTAACTTGTGCCGCCTGTACCGTCGTAGCCAATGGCTGCAATACCGTCTTTACCCGATTCAAACTGCGCCGAGAGCACGCCGATGCCGCTTGTCTTGACATTCTGAGGCTGGATTTTCGGCTTTTTGGAGCTTTTTCTGCGGTTCGGACAGGCATTGACAAAATCACCAAGTCCTGTCCCACCGAGATTAGGTCCCATAAAGGCATCACCGCTGCGGATGGCCCGCAAGTGTCTGGCAGCGCCCATGCTCCTGGCCAGATCAAGCGTCGAGGCGTGGTTGGCCTGCATCAGGCCTGAGAGCGCCTGCGTATCGGAAAGATCGTTCTGAGCCTTATTGAAAATCTGCATGCGCATCATATCTGAAGGGGTGCGGCCGGCAAGCACGAGACCTCGGCCAGGTGCTGCTTGCGCAAGATTGTCGCCGTGCAGGGCCATACCTCGGCTTTGCTCAGCCATGAGGCGTTCAAATTGTCCCTGTGAGGCCTGAGCCTTGCGGCTCGGCTGCGCGTGATTTTGCCCTTCGCTCGCTGGCGGACGGATCAACCAAGAAGTGTCGGACATGTACCACCTCCATGCAAAAAACAAATGGCTTTTTCTGGAAAATGCATAAAAAGTGCCATAGGCAGAGAAGGCTTGTCCTGCAAGGAGATGAGAGCTTCTGCCTGAGCTTCTGCCAAGCTTTTGACAGAAAAGAGCCCGGAATCACGTTGATTCCGGGCTGGAGCATGCTGGCGTCTACGGACTGTGTCCATCAGGCGATGCTTTTTGAACGCTGACTATAGCGCTTTGAGAATGTCACTAAGGTTGCTCTCAATTTCCTCGCCAGCGTACGTTCCATCGCCTTCCAGTTTGAGACTCTCGGTGATGATGGCAGCGCCCAGTTCTTTGGCACGTTTCACAATGATATCCGTAGACCCGCAGAAATGGGGATATTCCTTGTCACTCGAAGCAAAACTGGCCACTTTGACTTCCTTGAGCTGCATTTTGTCCAGGCCTGCAAAGAAGCTCGCAAAATCGTCCTGCATTTCCACGTTGTCTTCACCTTAGGCCAAGCATCCCATAAGCAGGCATCATCATCCTTGGCCTGTTGTCGGGCTTTGTGTCGGCAGCATGCATCAGTGTGACGGCACGACCGGCTGCGATGCGATTTTTCTCCATAAGCTGCGCTATGCTTTTGCTATTGCCAGTGGTAGAGGCAAAAACCATAAGAAGGTCTGCCAGTAAACCCGGAGTGAAATGATAATAGAATTGAAATTCATAGGCAACTATAGAGCACGCCTTCTCTCAAGGCCTGGGGCGACTATTTGGTCAATGCTGGAGCTTGCTTTGGTCCTTTTCAGGCGTTTGCCAGGTACCGGGCAGAGGGGCGGACAGTTCGGCACGTTCGCCCAGCCAAGGGTTGAAATAGCCGAATCTGAGCCACGGACAGAGACGTTTAAGTCGTTTCATAAAGGTTGCCAGGCCCATGCCGGAGGTTGCGGGTAAGCCCGGTCCCTGCTCCAGATAATTCAGGTACCAGGCAGGATCAATGTTCAGATTGCGCAGCTGAATCATGCTGACACCGTTTTCACCCACAAGCTCTGAGAGCGCCGCAAGTTCTTCTTCGGTATCACTGACGCCGGGAAAAAAGAGCAGATTAAGCGAGACAAAGAGTCCAAGGCTGCGGGCCAGACGTACGCTCTCGAGCACATCGCTAAAGTGATAGCCATTTGGTCGGTAGTAGGCTGTATAGAGCTCTTCACGGGCACTGTTGATACTGATGCGGATGCTGGTAAGACCTGCCTTGGCGAGAGCCGGGAGAACCTCTGGGCGTGAACCATTGGTATTGATATTGACGGTTCCCGCTCCTCCGTTTTGACGGAAGAGGGCAATGCTTTGCTCAAGGAGCTGGGCATTTTGCAGGGGATCGCCCTCACAGCCCTGACCAAAAGAATAGATGGGCCGCTCGACTTCGCGGCTGGCATGGATCTGCATGACCTCGGCAATTTCTTGGGCTTTGGGGATAAAGGCCAGGCGGCATTGCGGGGTCACGGCAATGGGCGAGTCTTCGTCCTGCTTTGAGATGCAGCCAAGGCAGCGGGCATTGCAGGTGCGCGAGGAGGGGAGCGGAGCTTCAAAACGACCTAGAGCGAAATTTCTGGCTGCAGGGCAGTCGTAACGGGCTACGCAATTATTGAGGATATGCTGGACAAGACGGTTGGCAGCATAACGTTTTTTGAGCAGAGCGGCCTTCTGCTCAATGCGCTTGCGCGGAATCTGCGAAAACTGCTGGCGCGGATCATTGTCCACTTTTTTGGCGCAGACGTAGAAGCGGCCGCGCGCAAAGCCCACGGCCCCGTAGGCAAAGAGCGGCAGCATGGGGGCATTGTCCGCCTGCACGTAGCAGGGATGGGCGGAAAGAGTGTGGGCTGGGGCAAGAAAGGCCGCAACAGCCAGATGCTCGGTGACCTGGGTTTCGCCGTGGCTGTCAAGACCAACGGCATAGCGACCAGGGAGCAGAAAGAGCTCGCTTTCCTTGGGCAGCGGGATCATTTCGTCGGGTCTTGGCCTACCCCATTGCCTGCCATGCCGGCAGAGCATCAAAAGCTCAGGATGATCAAAGATCTGGCCCTGGGCATCGGCCATGACCATAAACATTGGCTCGTCTTGTGCGGACATTTCAGCTTCCTTTCACGCTTTCCACAAGGAATCTTCTCTTGCTTGCGACTCTGCATCCGTATATCATCACGCTTTCTGCTCAGAGCCTCATGGCTTGTGGAAGCGCTGCCAGATGCGGAGTCGTAGCACCATGTTTATGTTTATGCTGTTTATCTTTTTAGGCTTTTTATCGCTTCTTGCGGTCAATCTCTATCTGCTCGCCAGTCACGAGAAAATGAGCCGCAAGCTGCTCGATGAACAGGCCAGGCTGCGCGTTCTGCTCCAGGCCATGGATTCACGGCTGCGAGCGGCAGAAAAGCCTGACGGTGAAAAAGCTCTGGCCCTGGAGAGCGAGGCTCTGCTCAATCTTGATTTTTCACCTGCCGCCAAAACGACAAGTCCCTGCGATCCGGCTCTTGACCTGCATCTTGATGCTGGTAAGTCCTAGTTTCGTCTCCGTCTGAGTGCATCTGTGATCGACGCTTTAGCGCGACGCTGCCAGATAGGCCGCTTGTATGGCCTGATCCGTTATTTCCTTGGCCCAGAGCAAATAGGGGAGCCTGAGATACGTGCGGCGTATGGCTTTTGCCTGTGATCGACGCTCTGCAATGATCTCCTGGGCCTTGGGAGCAAGCGCCCTGATTTTGGCCGTAAAAGCCTGAGCCCTGTGAGAAGCTCTGTGTGCCCGGTCAATGGCCACAAGGCCATTGTCCTCAAGGCTTTGACGCAGCGTTGCATCGTTCAGGAGACGTTCGATGCAGGCAAGGGCAGAGTGGGGCTGGTCGGGGTCAAAGCAGAGCATGTCGTGACCTTCCCTGAAAAGTTCGGCCTGACCGTTGGCAATCCTGGGCGTGACCAGAGCTCGGCCCAGTCCCATGGCTTCAAAGACGCGAAAATTGAGATCGCCGTGTTCGCAATAGTTCAACACAACCCGGGCCTTGGGAAAGAGTTGGACAAAATCTCCAAAAACCACATGCAATCCTGGCAGAAGGCGCCCCAGGGCTTCAAGAAAGAGCTTGCGCTTGGGCGTTGTCTCATTGACCCGGCCCACAAAAAGGCAGTCCCAGGTTTTGGGCTGCGGCGCCTTGGGTCTGAAATCGTCCTGGGCAAAGGGTGGAGACCAGAGAATGGCATCGCTTGTAAGGCGCTTCTGAAAGAGCGGGATATGATCCTTGAGTGAGACCAGGCAGAGATCAAAGGCCTGGGCATAATAGGGATACCAGCTTTGCAGATGGGAATCCACGGCATAAAAAACGGTGAGGCAGGGGAAATCTTCGACACCCAGCACAAAGGGCGGCATGCTCTTGTCCGCAACCACCACCACATCCGGTGCAAAGCCAGCCAGACGTACGATATCTTCGTAGGTGAAGATCGCAAAGTTCTCAAAATAGTGCCAGAAAACGTTCTTCCAGCCGCAGGCAGCGAGCTGTTTGACAAAAAAAGGATTTCCTATCCAGAAAATGTTTTGCATGGCCTGTCCGTTATTTGAAATCAGCGGGTGCTGCATTTTTTGAGTTACCCATGCCGAGCGGGCCTGTCAAGCATAGTCAGGCCCGATTCCGTATGCTTATGTCACACTGTTTCTGCTATCAACGCCGTCTTGCTCAAGTTTTTTTTGGCCTTATTGTCTTCGTTACGCTGATGATCATGGCTGCTGCTCTTTGGCTTTTCACGCATCAGGATTTTCTGCAGCAGCAGGTGATTGCGGGCCTTGAAGCAAGTCTGGGCCAGAAAGCCGCGGTTGACGATGTGGCCATTATCTTTACGCCCAGGCCCGTAGTTGTGCTCCATAATCTTGAAAGCCAAGGCTCCTTGGGCAGTTTTTCCATACCCAAAGTTGTTTTTGCCCCCAGTCTGACGTCCCTCCTTCTGGCTCGCCTTGAGCCAGCCTATCTGCAATGCACCTCGCCCCGCATTAATCTAGCAGAGCTCCCCAAGGCCTCATCCCATGGATCAATAGATCCTCCCGAACTGCCAAGGGGTTGTACCCTTGTTATTGAAAATGGCACCTTTCGCCTTGCGTCCGCTGAACATGCGCTTATGGCCGAGGGCATTGACTGTTATTTGAAAATTCGTTCAGGCAATGAGCTGCAGGGAGATCTCTTTGTCAGATCGATGCAGTTCGCCGTGGCGAACCAGAGCCTCTGCGTGGAAGACTTCCTTTTTCTCGGCCATATTGCACCCTTTGATTTTGAGCGCAGCGATTCTCGCTTTGATCTCAAGGCTATGCTCCGCGGCCCTTCGTGGCTGCACAGCATGGGAGTACAGGCAACCGTTGGCAAAAAAAACGGTCTCTGGGAATGCGCCAGCGATATTCGAGCTGTCTTCCTGCAGGACGATTTCCCGCTGCCTTTTTCGCTTAAAGGCTTAACGAAACTTACCGAGAATAAGCAAACCCTGCATTTTGAATCTATGGCACTCTCGCTTGGTTTCAGAGATTCCGGCACCTTTAATGGCACCTATGATAGCGTCCGCCAGAGTCTCGACGGTCGCTTGCACATAAATCATGTCAGTCTTACGGAATGGCTTGGTTTTGCCAGAAATCTGCCGGCAGGACTCATGCGTTCACTTGACCATGTCACCAATGCCGAACTTGATTTTCATATCGATACTCAGGGACTTTCTGTGCCCAAGGTCTCTGCCAGCTGTGCCGGCTCTGAGTTTTCGGGGCAGGGCGGGGTCAAGGACTGGAGAAAGCCTGTGGTCTTTCTCGATATGCAGGCCCCTTTTGTGGATTTAATCCGCGCTATTCCTGAAGCTGGAGCCATTCTGCCCCATAGCCCTGTCTACGGACATGCGGCCTTAACCCCGGAGGGCGATCCTTCAGACGATGAGCCGAGCAGTGTGGGATATGATATTCGTCTGGGGGCTGCAAGCGTGGCGTACGGGCCCTTGCGTATCGATCATGCCAGAGTCAATATTCATCCTGCAGGAACAAAAGCCAGCTTTTCTGCCATTGAGCCGTCTCCAAGCACGCAGCCGCAGGGAAAAAAGAAATTGTCACAGGATATCCTGGTTGACGCCAGGGCCGGTTTTTACGACGGCCAGTTTTTGGGATGTCTTGCCCTGGGAGGCGAACGCGATGTGCGCTACGCCATCAAAGCCAGTTTTTCCGATGTCAATGGTCAAAAGCTTGGCCGCGCCATGCCCGTCATTCCCGTACGCAAGGGAAAATGGCAGGCTCAGGCCCAGGTGCTGAGCCAGGGAAAAGTCCTTGAGACCTTTTTGCAGCAGCTACGCGGTCAAGTCAGGGTGGATTGTCGCCATGGCGAACTGCACACACCTGGCTCTGCCAAGAATCTGACCTTTACAGCTCTTCATGGCAAACTTGAACCCTTGCGACAAGGGCAGTGGAAAAGCGAGAAACTTTTTTTAGATGGCCTGTGGAAAATAGAGCTTGAGCGGAACGCCATGACGGTCAATATGCAGCTTGGGGGAAAGATCGGCTTTGGAGTGACCAGCGATGGCAGTGGAGTAGAATTTCAGAATCTTGAAAGTAAATTTTCCGTTCAGCAGGGGCAAGGCAAAGAACCGAAATATTGGGGTGAGGCACGTCTGTTCTGGCTTCCTGAAAAATCACAGCTGCGTGCCCAGAATAGCCAGATTACCTGCAAAGCCGGACAATTTACAGGGCAGGCAGAATTAGCCCTGGGACGTGAGGCCTTTTTGACAGGCAAGGGAGAATTCAGCATCAGCGATCTTGGTCAGCTTATAAGCATCGTCAGTCAGAATTCGCCCAACATTCCAGCTTTTCTGCGTAAACTGAAAGGTCAGACCAGCTTTGAGGTCAAGGCGAATTCCCTGCGTTTCACCAATCTTGTCTGTCAGACTGACCTGGGACCTCTGCATGGGGCGTTTGGCTTTGACTGGAGCAAAAAATTCACTCTTCTGCCGGAGCTTGTCCTGGATAACCTTGCCACAGACAAGCTTATGGGCACGACCAAGCCCAAGCAGGGCAAATCGGCTCCGCTTGACTATCAGGGTATTGAACGCCTGCGTATCCTGGGCAGCCTTGTCATCAAGGATCTTCTTTTTAAAGGCATACATTTTTTTGATGTGCGTTTGCCCATAGATCTGGCTGACGCCGTCTGCAGCCTGAAGGGGATTTCCGGCTTGCTCTATCAGGGGCGTCTCAACGGACAGGCGACCTTGGTCTTCTCCCACAAGTCCATTGAGCTGCAGAGCAATGGGGAATTGTCAGGCGTGAGCCTTGCAGCCCTGGCCCGTGATGCCATGCGTGATGCACAGATGACGGGGCAGGCCATGCTTTCCGGCACAATACGGGCGGCCTTTACGAGCTTTTCCGACTGGCCCGGCTGTTTGTGGGGGGAATGGAGTTTTCTGGCCAAGGATGGCAGTTATCAGGCCATGAAAAGCCATGCTCGTCCTCATGCTAAGCCCACAAGCTTTTCCACTCTTTCTGCCAAGGGCACGATCAATCAGGGGGTCTTGCAGAGTAAGGATGTTCAGTTTTTGGGTGATGGTCTGAAACTGACCGGCAAGGGCGAGTTTGACCTGAACAAGCAGAGCATTGATTGCACCTTTGAGGTGGATAAGAAGGGTATGCCCTATTTTCCCATCTATATTGAGGGCACGTTAGATAAGACCAAGACCTCCATAGGCGCTGGTCAGCTCATTTTGAATGCCCTGGGCGGCATCTTCGGAGCCTTCTTTGGTATTTTTCGTTAGCAGGGGATCATTGGGGTAGAAAATTCTGGCAAGGGTAAGACCTTTGGCAGGCGCGGTTTTTGCGGGATTTGCGGCGCGTGAGCGTTGCGCGAGAATGTCGCCAAGTGCTTCCGGGGCGAGGCGTTTTTGCCCCACAAGCACGAGAAGACCTGCGAGATTACGCACCATTTGTTTTAAAAAGCCGTCGGCTGTGACCTTGAAGATGAGCTCAGGTGCATGCTCTGGCAGATAGGGGCTTGCGGCTGCCGCTCTTAGCCTTGCCTGCAGAATGGTTCTGACATGGGTTTTGAGGTCACTTCCGCTATTTTCCACACTGCTGAAATCGTGACGGCCTAGAAGATAGGGAAGAGCTTTCTGCATGGCCAAAAAGTCAAGAGGCCCTGTTTGCCAGACAAAGGGGGTCAGCTGCGGCGGCAAAAAAGCCCGTTCAGTCCAGAAGCGGTAAACATAGGTTTTGGCCTGGGCCTGAAAGCGGGCATGAAAATCATTGTCTGTGGGCACGGCACGCAGAATGCGGATGTCCCAGGGCAGCAGGGCATTGAGGCTTTGGGCGAGATCGCGTACCGCAAGCTCCGGGAGATCGACATGGGCGTTCTGTCCCAGGGCGTGGACCCCTGCGTCGGTGCGGCCGGCACCGATGACGCGGATAGCCCTGCGCGTGATAATGCCCAGTTTTTCTTCCAGAAGGCCCTGTATCGTCGGTGGCCCACCAGAGGCCTGCAGTTGCCAGCCATGATAGTTGCTGCCCAGGTAGCTGAGCAGAAGGCGGTAGCGCACTACTGCGACCTCAGCCGTGTCAGCAGTTCGGTGAGCTTGGCCGTGACGGCAGGATTGGTATAGCTTAAAATGTCACCCGACTGCTTGGGTGTCATATTTTGCAGAATCTGGCAGGCCGTACGTTCATCCATGCTTTCCAAAGCCTTGGCTGCGGTTTTAGGCTTCATATTGGCGTACATCTGAATGAGCGTGCGCATTTTTTTATCTTCTACTTCCTTGGCCTGCTCAAGCATTCTTTTGACTTTGGTCTCACTGTCCTGCAGTTCCTTGAGCCGTTCGTCCATCTGCCTTTTGAGCATCAGGATATCCTGCTGCTGCCTGGCGAGCTCCTGAACTTCGGTATTGGTTGCAAGGCCGCTTGATTCTCTGCCTGGTATGGGAATCTGTGCCTGCGGTCTGGCATGAGGGGCAAGGGATGGCGTGGGCAGGGAACGCTCCTGTGGCTTTGCCGGAAGATCGGGCACGCCAGGACGCGAGATTGGTGCATGCTGTTCAACCGGGGCAAAAGGCGAGTTTGAAGGTCCTGCCTGAGGCACAGGCATGGACGCTGCGGCATGGGCTACGGTCACACTGCCAAGCGTGGGCACAGGTACCGTTGACGTAGCGCTTTCTTTGGGCGGAAGCGTACCTGGTTCAGCAATGGGGGCCGGCAGGGGCGCCGGCAACGGCAGGCCAGGCTCGGCAAAGAGAGCCGTGGCGGTCTTCTCGCTCTTTTGCTCGGAAAGATTTTTTTCATCGTCTGGCAAAAAGGCCGGCAGATAGGGAGCATCAGAGCTTTTGGACTTTTCAGCCTCAGCTTGCTGGCTTTTGGGAGCGGGCTTGTCCGGTTTCTCTTCGGCTGGCCTTGGTTCGAGTCGCGCCGTCGCTTGGGGAGAAGGCTTGTTTGCCGCCTCCTTCGGCGTTTCTTGTTGGAAGAGGGCAGGGAAGGGAAAATCAAGCAGAATCATGGTGAAAATGCTCAGCTTGATGAAGCAGAGCACGGCAAGCCAGCGGAAAAGATTAGCCAACGGGACTTTTTTGGTAGCGGATCGTCGCGATTTCGTCATTGAAATGCTGCTCCTTTAACTTTTCCGCGTGATTCCACGCCAGCGTTTGCCGTTCTTTGAGCTTGACGAGCATATTTTTGTCAATGGCTCGTAAGGTGAGTACTTTTTGGGCTTCGTCGCGCACACTGTAAGCCAGTTTCAGTTGCATCTCGCTGTTTGCGAGATCCTCCTTGAGGCCGCGCATATACTGCTCTGCAATCCAAAACTCGGCGGCATTGAGCGCAGGTTTTTCCCTTGCTTTCTGTTCGGCCTGGATGATCAGCGTCCGCAGTTCTTCCAAGCGCACTTCGGCTTCATGGACGCGTGTCTGCGCCTGGGAGAGCTTGATTTTGGCCTCTTCTTCCAGTTGCTGCCGGTAGTCGAGGATTTTCTGCATGGGAAAATGAAAGGGCATGACAGTCCGCCTGTTTTTTGTCAGAGTGCTTGCTGTCATGCAAGAGGCGCGCCAAGCTTCGTTTAGCAGTTTTCTCGCAGCAAGCGGCAGGCATGGTTGACAGGGCCTGCACCCTGTCCTGGATTATAGCTTTGACGCAGGGCCTGATTGAGGAACTGCTGGGCACGCGTGACGGCAGGAAGCAAGGGCAGTCCCTGCCCAAGATGTGTGGCAATGGCTGCCGAGAGCGTACAGCCTGTACCGTGATTGTTCTCTGTTGCGACATAGGCCTGACTGAGGGCTTTGGGCTCTTCGCCTTTGACGAAGAGATAGTCGGTTACGGTAATGGCCTTAGGGAGATGTCCGCCCTTGATCAGCACAGCACCTGGCACCTTGTCGAGCAGCAGGCTTCCGGCTTCAAGTATATCGGCTTTTTCCTTGATTGTTTTTTTGGTGAGGATTTCCGCTTCCGGAATATTGGGAGTCAAAAGATCACTGAGCGGCAGAAGGGAATCCACAAGGGCCTGGATGGCCTGATCTTCCATGAGCTGGCAGCCGCTCTGACTCATGCAGACAGGGTCCACGACCAAGGGAAAAGTTTTGTCGGCCAAAGCCCTGGCAACGGTCTCTATGATTTCGCTGGAGAAGAGCATACCTGTTTTGGCTGCGGCAAGGGAAAAGCCCTCCCGTATGGTTGCGATCTGCTGGGCCACAAAATCGCAGGTTACAGGAAAAATGCCTGTGACGTGCAGGCCGTTCTGGGCTGTGAGGGCTGTGATGGCACAGGTGCCGTAAGCGCCAAGGGCCTGTATGGTTTTCAGATCGGCCTGAACGCCTGCGCCTCCACCTGAGTCGGAACCTGCCACAGTCAAAATATTGGCTATTCTGCTCATTGCGACCCCCTTTTGTCTTTCTTCCAGCTTAGATAGTCTGTTAAAAAAGTCAAGGCTGCTAAGCCATTTGTTGCTCTGATATATTCTAGGATTGTTATAGATTGTTTTTCTACTTGTATTATGGTTATGATAAGCTTGTTGACGAGTTTGTAAAATTCGACAAAGTACAACGGTTGACAGAAGCCCTTTTGGCAGAAGGCTGTTGCTTTGTTCAGGATCGTTGTCAGGTCAAGGAGGCAATATGCGTATAGTGGCTGTTTCAAAAAGCGAGAAGAAAGGCGAGAAAAAAGTCAATCAGGATTCGGCCGTTTTGCTGGAAAACTACGGCATGGAGGGAGATGTGCATGCCGATGGCACGCACCGGCAGCTCAGTCTTTTGGCTGTTGAATCCATCAGAGCCATGCGGGCTTTAGGCTGTGATGTGCGTCCCGGTGATTTCGCAGAAAATATCACGACAGAAGGCGTTATCCTGCATACCTTGCCTCTTGGCACGCGTTTTCGCATAGGACGCGACATTGAGCTCGAACTCACCCAGATTGGCAAGGAATGTCATTCTGGCTGTGCCATTGCCAAACAGGTGGGGAGCTGTGTCATGCCCAAGGAGGGCATTTTCTGTCGCATTCTCAAAGGCGGAGTGGTCAAGCCCGGAGACAGCTTTTCGGTGCTCAAGTCAAGCGCTTCCTAGAGCACTTCATAAATACGTGCAAAGACATTGTCGTAGACGAGCTTGAAATAGGGCGAGAGTTTGGGATCGTGGCCATCGGTGAGCAGGAGCCTGACCATCAGTGAATGGGCAAGGCGCTCGTCGATGGCCAGTTTTTC
>JAGADH010000049.1 GCA_017613715.1 Desulfovibrio sp.
AAGTGGCCCAGAGCTTTGTTGTGGATCACAAACTTCCGAATGGTGAAGCTATTGACAAAGAAGAGCTCACAGAGGACTTTTCCGAGAATAAGCTGGCAATCTGTGATGTTGACGGTGACGGCAAAGCGGAGCTGATTGTGCAGTTTCAAAGCGGCTCAATGGCTTCGCATCAGGAGTTCGTCTGCGGTTTTAACGAGAGCACAGGCAAGATCAGTATAAAGTTTTCAGGCTTCCCTGGTGTGGAATACTTCAACAACGGCTGCGCCAAGGAAATGGTTTCGCACAATCAGGGCTTGGCCGGTGAGTTCTGGCCATACAGTTTTTCCGTCTATAATGCCAAGAAGGGTGAGTATGAGCTGAAGGGCAGCGTCGATGCCTGGAGTAAGGAGGCTTATCCGGTAAATCCCTTTGAAAACGATAAGCCCTTTCCAAAGGAAATCGATGTCAGGGGTGACGGTTTCGTGTACTTCATTGATGACGAGAATTTCGATGGCGCCAAAGGGGCGGATACCCCGGTAGATACGCCCGTTTACGAGGCATGGGTCCAACGCTACATCGGCGGCGCTGAAGCCATCAAGGTGGATTGGGTTTCCGCAGATGAGCATGGACTTCACGCCTTGGAGACGAATCAGCGTACGACGGTGCGAAAGTAAGCAACGTGTTTTTACGCACAACAGGCTTTTATGTTGCGGAGCTGCTTTTATGGGAAGCGAAGAACGTATCCTGAACAAAGGCGGGGACGCATTTTCTCGGCACGTCAATGGCCGTCGTTTAGGGAAGAATCAGAAGCTTCTGGACGCCTGCAAGAAGTTCGTCGGGGAAATAGCTCGATCAAACAGGCTATACTCATCACGGTTTGAGGGCTTTTTGTTTCGTCGCAAGCCGAGCTCATGAGCTTGCTGAAAAATCTTTTATGGTACGGGAAAATACGGCTGTCTGGTGCTTGATGGCTTTTTTTTCTTGGACAACAATGAGAGGTTTTGCCATGAAAAAACTTAGTCGTTTATTTTTAGCATTATTTTCAGTCTGCATGCTGGCTATGTTGACTTCTGTCTCCAGCGCCCAAGCAGACCCAATGTTAGTAGTTACGATAAACAACTATACTAACGAAAGTGTTTCGCTCGCTCTGGCACGCGAAAATGGTTATGATACATCTGATAATATCACGGTAGGTTGGTATAATTGTGGTCCCAGGCAGACGAAAACAGTAAAGCCTCTTAAATATCACCCTGATAATAACTACTATTGGTTTGCTGTAAAAAATGGCAGAGTGATAGCCAGTGGAAAAGACTTTAGTGGTTGGATCGTGCGTGGAAAAGCTTTCAAGTCTGTTCATGGCAGGAAGCCTGGTGGCGGCACACGTGTTGGTTTTAAAACGCTTAATGAAAAGAATGGCAGATGCACGATCAATATAGGCAAACATTAGTTGTTGGGCGATTTCGTGCTGGCTGAATGCGTGATAAAAGCCGTGAGGTCCTGGACCAAGAGAGCCTGAGGGTGGTTAGCGTTCATGTGTACAAAATCGTGAGTTTTGCGATCTTGAGACGGCCCAGTCTCTAAGGCTAAAACAGCTCGACTTCGGCGTAACCCAGTAAAGAAAGCCAAGAGCCCCACTTTTTGCGCAGGCAAAAGTGGGGCTCTTGGCTAACTTTGATCTAGTGTTCTATGGCAAAGACCGCCACATTATTGCCACCCTGCCCGTTGCGTCCTTGGCTTGTGACAAGGGCAATTTTTTCCTGGGGATGAATGGCAAGCCCTACGGCATAGGGAGCCACAGCGGCTGTACCGAGGATCCGCCAGCTCGCAATGTCAATGCAGGTCAGCGAAGAGCTCTTATTGCAGGCGGCATAGAGATGGCGACCATTGGACGAAACAGCCACCGTGCGTGCGCCACTGCCGACAGTCAGCACACGGCCTGTAACACTGCCGTTGCCCGGAGCGCGGCGGATAATCTCAGCCATATCGATTTCGGCGACCTTGCCCGGCACATTGAAGCTGACATAGAGTTTATGACCGTCAGGGCTGCGGACGAAATGCCTGGGATTGGCGACAGGCAGATGCACAGAGCCCAGCTTCTGGCCGCTTTCGACGTCAAAGACTGTGAGATAAGAGCTCTTCATGCCGGCTACCAGGAGATAGCGGCCATCGGCGGTAAAGACTGTGCCGCGCAGACAGAGGCCGCAGACATTGTCACGATTGCCGGTTACGCCAGCCACATTGAGTTTCTGGCCTACCACAAGCAGTCGTTCATAGTGAAAATCCTGAGGATTGGCTGAGCTTATGTCGATAATACCCACGGTATTGTCACCCCAGTTGGTCACAGCCAGGCGCTTGCCGTCGGGTGAAGCCGCAACCATCTTGGGCAGAGGCGCTGTAGGCATGACGCGGACAATGCTGTCTGTTGTGGTATCGATAATGGCCAAGGCCGAGGGAGAGGAAGCATTGTAGTCACATTCTCGGCGATAGTAAGAAACCCAGAGATAGCGTCCGTTGTGCGTCAAGGTACATTCTACGGGCTTGCCGCTGAAGCGGTTTTTGTCACCAGTGCCCCGGCAGTTGTGATAGGTGTAATCAAAAAGCGTATTTTCTCCGTTGAGAAAGAGTGCGGCGTCTTCCTGACCAAAAGTGTGGGCGATGACTTTTTTCAGTTCAAGGGTCTCGGTGTCGTAGACCAGAGTCTCTTTGCCCTCAAGGGCATTGATATAGAACTTTGTGCCATCGAGTGAGAAAGCAGCAGATTTGGGCGAAAAGATATGGGGAGAACGCAGGTTTTTTATGAGTTTGAGAACAGGACGTGTGTTCTGCTGAGGCGCACAGTAAGTCCTCGCAGGCACGAGTACAGCCATGCCAAGAGTCAAAAGCAGGCAGACAAGGGCAGGTATGGAACGAGACATGGGAACTCCTCATGGTCGAAGGGAAAAGGTTCCTGACAGAGGGAGATGGTTTTTCCGCCAGGTTCTTTGCGTGGTACTTCTTGTTCTTTCCACAATCCTAGGCTATTTTGGCAGAGACTTGCTCTAGCAGGTACGGTCCTGATGTGTGCCACGAATTCAGGGCTGTGTCTATGAGCAGGAGGAAATTTTCAGTACAGGGTGGTCTATGCGCACAGAGATACTCATTGCCTTGATTAAAATTCGCCAGTACATGGGCGAGGACCTCTTCCGTGACCGTCGTCTTGCAGGCACACTGGAGGAGGCGCTGTGAGAAATTCTGGGAAATCGCTATGTGGGTGAGGCCGGGCTGA
>JAGADH010000009.1 GCA_017613715.1 Desulfovibrio sp.
AAAACCAATGGTCAGAACATGATCTGAGGTATCAAGCTGACTGTGCTCGGCATCTTCCGAAGGCATAATGCCGAGCGGGTCGCGCATCAAAATAAACTGTTCTTTGGGAATTGTCGGCAAAAGATCAAGGAGTCTGCGCTCGACGCCTTCGGAATTGACCCTGATCAAACCTGCGCGCTGGACCTTGGCCGGAAGGCCGCAGGTACCGGCAGCAGTTGCAAAACGCGCATCAAAGGCCACGGGTAGCCCCGTCAGCTCCGACGCTACACAGGCAGCTGTAGCTGAAGCTTCGCCATCAGCAGCCAGAAGACAGGTGATTTCTTCTTCACGCAGCCAGCGGGCAAAGGTAAAGCCGGCAAGCACAGCACGCAGACGCGAGAAAAGCGGCGTTTTGGCGTGCTTGCCAACGAGCTGCGGCAGGCTTGCGGAATAACGGCGCAGGAAGCGGAAGAAGCTGGGGCTCAGAAGACGGCCGAGCTGGGCCAGGATCTGGAAGAAGCCGCAGCGCCGTATGGCGAGCGGCAAGGCATAGCCTTCAGGGTGCGCCAGAAGGCCTGTACCTCTGAGGGTATAGATACGGGCCAGAAGGCCGGCCTGATAGAGCAGTTGTGCTTCACTGACCAGGCCTGTGCCCATGGGTTGCGGGATCTGCTCGGCAATCAGGACACCACGCATTTTTGGGGTGGGCGGTGCAAGCAGAGCCTCGGAAAAGCCCTCCTTGTGCTCCACAAGTTCGTGCTTGCGCTGAACCAGGACCCCTTCTTCCAGCGTATAGATACTGTCGCAGAACTCGGCCATCTTGGGATCGTGGGTCACCATGACCATGGCCACACCCGAGGCATGGCAGAGACTGCGGAAAATTTCCATGATCATCCGGCTTGTGCGGGCATCCAGAGCACCTGTGGGCTCGTCAGCCAGAAGGATACGCGGTTCATTGACCATGGCACGGGCAATGGCCACACGCTGCTGTTCACCGCCCGAGAGGCGGTTGCTTGGATAATGCACACGCATGGAAAGATGCACGAGATCCAGGGCCCTGATCACGCGCTCCCAGCGCTCCTGGGGTTTGATCCGCTCGTAGATCAGCGGGAACTCAACATTCTCAAAAACCGTGGAATGCTCAAAGAGATTGTTGCTCTGCATGACAAAGCCCATGTTGCCACGCCGGAAAGCCGCAATCTCTTCACGCGAAAAGCCAAGGACATCCTGGTCCAGGATGCTCAGGGAACCTTTGTCAGGCGCATGCAGCATACCCAGGATATGCAGCATGGTGCTCTTGCCGCATCCTGAAGGCCCCATGATGGCCACAAGCTCGCCCTGCTCCACATCGATGTCAACACCGCGCAAAACGGGAGAAAAGCCGGCATAGGCCTTATGCAGTCCTCTGGCTACAATGACGGGCATAGGCCTTCACACCAGCCAAAGCAAAGGTACGCACTCACAGTTGCCTCCGAAAGATCACTCAAAACGCAGCGCCGAAACCACATCCATGCGGCTGGCATGCAGGGCGGGATAGAGTCCGCCAGCCACACCGATGACTGCCGAAAAGAAAATGCTGCCAACGCTGCTGCCCAAAAGCAAAGGATAGGAAATCCCGATACCCAGCGCCCAGGCTCCTGCCCAGACCAGGCTGAGCCCCAGAAGAATGCCTAAGATGCCGCCGGCCACGGACTTACAGAGGGCCTCGGCCAGAAATTGCAAAAGAATATCCGCATCACTGCCGCCCATGGCCTTTTTCAGACCAACTTCCTTGGTTCTGGCCCGCACAGCGGCAAAGGTGCCATACCAGATGCCAAAACCTCCGAGCATCAAGGAGGCGGCAATACCCAGCCAGAGCAGGGTCTCAACCCACATGAAGGTCACTTTGAGACGCTCGAGCTGCTCTTCCTGGGTGCGCATGACAAGATAGGGCGAGTCCTGCAACTGGCGCACGGTTGCAGGAATTTCGCGCATCAGACGCGGCACGTCCTCCCAGGTCAGAGCGCGAATAAAGAGACGGGTGATTTTGCCGTCACCCCAGTTTCTGTCGGCCATGCTCGTATAGGGCATAAAACCGCATTCGCGCCAGTCCCCCATCATCACACCGCTGACAATGCCAATGACCGAAAAGACATCCTGGCCAAGAAAAAGCAGCTTACCCAAAGCCGCCTGTTCATTGCCAAAGAGATTTTTGGCCGCATCATTGCCCAGCAGGCAGACCCTGCGGTGATCGCGCACATCATCGCTGCTCAAAAGACGCCCGGCATTGAGATGTAAGGAATAGAGTTCAGCAAAGAACTCATCAATGGCCAGGAAGTGGAGCATGAACGTACGTTCACCGCTGCTTGCCCTGATGGGAAAATCCTGCCAGGACTGCATATTCTTACTGACCAGACAGACACCTGGCAGCTTTTCAATGGCCCGGATGGTGCTGGCTGAAAACTCGCGGGTGGGCTGCCCCGGATAGTGGTGGTCATCCATGAAGATCTGCATGACATTGACCCCGCCCATGAGCACCATGTCCTGACCGACCTTGAAACGAATCTCACGGCCCAGCACAGAGAGCACGATAAAGGCCGTGATGCCCAGGGCAATGGACAAAACGACACCAAAACCACGCTGTCTGATCACTTGACGTGTGCTGACGCGAACGAGATCCGAAAAGGCTATCATCAAAAATTCAGCGTGGATACCCAGCCAAAGGCGCTAGGTGGAAACGCTGCCTCCATATCTTCCAGGTTATGCATGCCGGTCAGCTGGCTTGAGCTTAGCCGTCGCTGCCAGAGGAGTTTGCACCTCTCTCGCCAGTCAGAGGCAAAAAAAATACGGCTTTCAGAAAGCTCGTCCCAAAGGCGTGAGGGCTTATCGTGAGTCCTGTGGATGAGATTGCTTGCGGCTTAGGGGGAAAGACTCAAAGGCCCAGGCCTCCAAGCATTATCGGTGCAAGAGGGGGTGAGGAAAAAAAGCGAGGCTCAGGCTGTGACTGCAGAAGGCAGCCACGGAAAGCGTCTTTGCAAAAGCGCCGTGCCAAAGGATGAGCATGGACGCATGTCTACGCTTTGGGCAGATCAGGCAAGAAAAAGCACATCAGTCACAACGCGGACTTTTGGGCTCGGCCCCAAAGCCTTGGCTGGCCAAAGCGTTTGCTGTCAGTCGCCGCACGCAAACGGAACCTCAGCATCTGACGAGGAAAAATTTAGGCAAGCATAGCCCCATAAAACTACGATGTCAAAAATTGACAAAAAACACGTGTCATTCAAGGCCAAAGCAGGTCAAACAAACGCCTGCAAAGTCAAGCTGTATGATCGGAGAGCTCCTCTTTGGCCAGCACAATACCACCACGACCCACCCGATAGACCTTGCCGTGCCAGACAATCTGCCTGGCCCCGCAGGTGCCAAGATAGACCAGAAAAAAGGTGCCAAGGGCCCGGCAAAAAGCGGCAAACCATTGGCCAGGGCCAAGGTTTACGGGCAAAAACCTGCGCAAAGCACAGATCAAAAGCACAAAGGCCGCCAAAAGGATCAGCGGCAGGAAAAGGCGGCTTGTCTGGCCAAAGGCTATGGCCAGACAGAGGTCCTCAAAGCAGACAAAGGGCAGCATGAAGAAGAGCACAAGCATCAGGCCAAGCAGCCACCACTGTACCGGCACACAAAAACGCGGGAAGAGAATCTGCCGTTCCATCCAGGCACGGAAGACCTCCTTCTTATGCTGAGCACAGTCGGTGGCCAGCAGTGCATTGGCCACAAGACGCACGCGCACGCCGACTTTGGCCAGATGCGTCACCAGGGCGCAGTCATCCACAACCGTCCTGCGCCAGAGATCGGCAATGGCTTTTTCGTCAAAGGTGGTCCTTTTGATGGCCATGGCCCCGCCCCAGGGCTGGGTAAAGACGGAAAGGGCCTGCAAAAGGCGCA
The DNA here is from genome assembly GCA_017613715.1 of Desulfovibrio sp. Lineage (GTDB taxonomy): Bacteria > Desulfobacterota > Desulfovibrionia > Desulfovibrionales > Desulfovibrionaceae > Desulfovibrio. Next base: position 3,895 of record JAGADH010000009.1, read on the forward strand.
TGATCAGCACACTTGCCGTATAGGCCAGGGTTATGGGGCCATGATCCTGTGGCACAATCTCGTGGTAGCCTGTGGTGAACTGCGCATGCCCCAGGGCAATGGGCAGAACAAGGTGGGTGAGAAAATCAGGCTTGGCCTGATGGGTGCTGTCACAGAAGGCATAGCAGTCTATCTGCTCCTTTGGCAGCGAGGCTATGGCTGCAAGCAGGTTGTGATTTTTCTGACCAGAGAGACCTGCCGGGCCTGCCACCACATGTCTGAGCCTGGGATAGCGCAGGCCAAGCCTTGCTATGAGCTGGGCTGCAGGCTCATGCGCGCTTTCTGTGACAAAAACCGGTGTAAAGCGTGGATAGTTTTGCTCAAGCAAAGAGCTCAGAGACGCTTCGATACGCGGATCCTGACCTGCCACCGGCACAATCAGGGCCACATGCGGCCAGCTGAGCACTGTGCAGCGCTCAAGCTCCTCCTGCTCCTGCTGTTGCCAGCGCTCCAGTTTACGACCGGCAAGATAAAGTGCCAAAAGCAGGACAAGAATCAACGATGAAAGCATATAACAAAGGATCTGCATGCTCAGACATCCCTAAGCTTAAAGATTAGGCTAAGGTTTTGCGCTTTTTCCAGGCACGCCAAAAAAGCAGGCAAGAAGGAAAAGCTGTCAGGGTCTCCAACGATCAGAAAGCAGGCGGCGCACAATCATCAGGTGCCAGGCTCTGCCCAGTCTGACGTTTGCCCTTAAAGGAAATCGTACGGCCACTGCCCAGGGTTATGCTGCCAGTGACGGTATCGCCCTGAATATCGCCAACCACATGGTGGCCTGAGCTGTGCCGCACATCCACATGCCCCTGCGAGATGCTCCCATAAAGATGATAGACATCCACCTGACCGTAGAGCGTACGCAGCAAAAGCACACCGCGGGCCTTGCCCGTGGGGGAAAAACAAAAACCACAGCGAAATTTGGAGGTATAGATCGATCCACTCCAAAGCTCCTGACGCTCTTTGGCAGAATCCTGCACCGGGTCTTTGGCCAAAACAAGCGACGGCAGGACGAGCCAGGCCAGGAAAAGCAGCAGAACTATCGTCCAAGGGCGAGCAAGAAAAGAGCTGCGCATGCAAGTATCCTTATTGAGATAAAAAGGCTGCAAAGCCAAAGCACTCAGGCTTTGCCGTATTCTGCCAGAACCTCAGAGAAAACTTCTTCATGAGCACGAACCATGGAGGCAAAGCCATAGGAGGCCATTACGGCCGCTCTGCCCTGTTTTCCCATGGCATCGCCCAAAGCGGGATCGTTCAGCAGACGCAGACAATTGGCAGCAAAGGCTTCGGCATTGTGCGCCTCAGATAAAAGCCCTGTGCGGCCATCATCCACAAGCGCCGGAATGCCACCCACAGCTGTGGCACAGACAGGCAAGCCTGAACTCATGGCCTCAAGCAGGACATTGGGCTGGCCCTCTCGCTCAGAAGAGAGCACAAAAAGCCTGGCCTCGGCGTAGTTGGGACGCACATCCGTTGTGCCCGGCACAAAATCCACAGCAAGATGCGGACGGGCTTTGACCCAGGCCAAAAGCTCCTTCTGCCTCGGACCATCGCCGACCAGGCGCAGCCGCGCTTGAGGAAAAGCGCGCAGAACAAGCTCAAAAGCCCGCAAGAGAGTCAGGTGATCTTTGTCCTCTGCCAGACGCGCCACACAGAGCAGTACTGGCTCACGCTCTGAGGGCGGAGGCAGTTGAGGACTAAAGAAATCACAGTCAACACCGTTGGGTATGTAGTGAAGACGCTGGGCACTCACCCCAAGGCTCAAAAGATGATCATAAAGCGCCTGGGAATTGCAGATGATGCGCGCGGCAAGACGCCAGAGATAGCGCTCATGCTGACGTTTTGGCCCACCCCCGCCACGGCAGGTGCCAATGACGGGAATGCCCAGGAGACGACCCCAGATACGCGCCCAGATATTGGGAAGCGCTGTGACCGGAATGAGCAGGTCAGGCGCAATCTGCCTGATCGCCCTGGCCATGCTCAGAATGAACAGGGGATAGACCTTGCGGGAGCGACCAAGGTAGGTGACGGGAACATCAAGACTTTTGGGAATCGCATCCAAATCCGTCGGCCCGGTAAAGACAAGAAGCTGAGGCGCAAAACGGCTTCTGTCAAGCCGCCGCACAAGTTCCAGGGTCTGACGCTGAGTTCCGCCAAAACAGAGATCTTCCATACAGAAGAGCAGCTTATGCACCATACCTGCCTCAAGCACGAGCCTTGATCGAGCTCTATGCATTCACTCAAGAAGACTGAAAAAAAACGCGTGCCGAAAAGCCTAGACCACCGGCCCCATGCTGCCTTTGGCCTTACCATAGCCCAAAGCGGCACGCAAGGATGGACCTGCATCGAGCTCAAAGATTGTCACAAGAGCTGTCAAAATTTCCTCAAGACTTTCGTCAAGCTGTCAAAAATTTCCCTATGCCCGGGTCGATATGCGGAAAATGCCACTTTTTCTAGACAATGAAAAAAGAAAAAGCAAAGCAAAACAACACGAAAATGAGCAAAAGATTCGGCTTTTGGCAAACAATCTCTTCTTTGGCATCGTTTTTGCTTTTGCCTCTGCAAGAAGGCTTAGGCTGCAAAATTTGATTGGTCACCCCAGACCAAGCACTCACGCACTTTTTAAAGCGGAGCGTACCTGTGAATACTTCAACGCAAAATCACCTCGAGGAAATGGTCAACATGAATATGCCCGTCGAAGAGACGCTGAACATGGAAACCATCAACGAAAACGAGGATATTTTTGCAGGTAAAAATTTTCCCACGCTGGATGGACTTGCCATGGAAGGCAGACAGATTCTTGAAACCCTGGAAAGTCGCATCGAAAACCTGCAGGAAAAATTTATCCGCCTGCTCACCCACGCCATGCAGAAGGCCGGCGTTAAACTGGAAAACCGCCTGCACCTCTCTCTTTCACCCCAAGGCGATCTCATTGTGGAAGGGGATGACAACGATACCGACAAGATGCGGGAAATCCTTTCGCGTTCAGACCTTTTACAGAAGAAATTCCGCGAACTCGCCTACATCAGCTTCCTCTCCTACGGCATCGACATGGTCTGTCAGGCCAAGGAAGCCATGGACGAGGATAGCGACGAACAGGGCTGCTTATTCAGTCATTTCCACGCATACATCAAGGGCACCCTCTCCCATTTCTACATCAAGTAAGCCTCTTCCCCGTCAATTTTCAGCGCAGAACACAAGAACGTGTTCTGCGCTTTTTTTCTGAGCCTCAGAGCCAGGCCCCTGTCAGTGCTCGAAAGGGTGCGGTTAAGCCTGATCGGCCAAGCCATGACAAGCTCTGGGCCAGGCGCTACGCAGCTTGCCTTGCCATGCAGCCAAAATGGGACTATCAATTTTCTCTGCGCCATAGCCTTTTGACGCATGTGCCGTACGGCGATGCCGCCCGTGTCCTTGCGGACGTAAAATTTTCGGCTGGACGGCAGACTGAATGGTCAACTTCCGCCAAAAAGCCTCAAGGCCTACGATCTTCAAGATCGGCGGAGCTTGAGCCCCATCAGCACGCTCAACGTGCCTTAGCCTTCGTTCTTCCACTTCATCGGCACACAGGCAACGACGTCCGAGACCCGCAAACCGTTTGATCCCTCAGGGGGCAGCCATGCGCGACATCCATGGAGAAAATCACTGTGAAGACGCAACGTATGCGCCAACCTTGCTTAAAGCCATGCCTTTTTCTTGTGCTTGCACTTCTGACCTGCCGGCTTGCTCTGCCGGGCTCTGTGATGGCAGTCGAGATTGACGGCGGCGTCTACGACGCCACCGATTATCACGCCCCCAAGCATATCGTTTCCAGGGACATAGAAAGTTTCTCCCTGCGCTTTGCCTGGCACGGCGAAGAGGGGCAGCCATATCCCCACGGCGTGTGGAGCTTCTCTCTCAAGAAGACCGGCCGCACGGCCGAAATGGCCATGCACTGCGATACGGCCGGCGTGCATGTCCATGCGCAGGTTGACGCTTCCGCGCTCTTGCGCCTGCAGGAGCTTATCGAGGCCAGGGACATCGTAAAGCTCAACGGCCATGCCCGCTCGAATACGGCTCTGGGCGAGTTAGTGGATTTGAATGTCACCTACGCATCCGGCGAATCGATCAATGTCTATGCCGAAGGCGGCTGCGCCACCCTTCCTGATCAGGACTGGAGTCCGTTGTGCTTTCTGGAGTTCTTTCATCACCTCAAAGATGAAGCTCTTAGTAAGGGCACGCTCATTGGCAAAAACGTGAAGTCATGACAGGCAAAATGGGCAAGCTGCGGCGCAAACATTGCTAAGCGCGATGCGTCATCAGCTTAGCTGAAACAAACAAAGGCCACGACATTCTTCCGTGCCGGATCACTCTTTCGCTTCAAAAGTCGCCGGAAATGCTGCCATAACCTCTCTCAGGCCAGGATTTGCCCGTGTCACGACATCATCACGTTCAGACTGCGTTAGACGCCAATGAAATCATCGCGCACTATAAGCTTGCGCCACATCCCGAAGGTGGTTTCTATCGACGCACCTATGCCTCAGAAGTGCAGACATTCTTTCTGGGTAGCAAGCGCCCGGTCTGTACAGCCATTCTTTTTCTTCTCAAAGCGGGCCAGTACTCGCGGCTGCATCGTATTCCTCAGGACGAAATGTGGCATTTCTATCTTGGTGATCCGCTACGGCTTGCCATCATTTCACCTGCCGGCGAAACAAACGAAATTATCCTTGGCACCGATATAGCAGCCGGTCAATTGATCCAGTACAACGTCCCGGCAACATCCTGGTTCGGAGCAAGTCCAGCCAGAAACAGTGCCTTCAGCCTTGTCGGCTGCACTGTTGCACCGGGATTCTGCATGGACGAGTTAGAGCTTGGCGAAGCAGAGGCTTTACTGCCGCTTTTCCCTTCCGCACGTCATCTCATCGAGGAATTTTGCCCACCTCACAAAAATGGCCAGGACTGACAAGAAAGCCTGACATTAGGCAGGCCAATTGTCTGAAGATGAGCACGATGCTCATTGTACCTGCTGTCAGATCAGATTCCTTGCTGCACAAAACACCCAAGACACAAGCTCATTCGACATTTCCCGCCATCTCGCGTATGCTTTGCTCTATGCAGAGATCATCGCTTTTCCCCAAACCTTTCTTGCTTGCGCGTGTTCTTGTGCTCTGTCTGAGCCTCATTCTCCTTGCCTGTTCCTCAGGCAAGGAGTCGCCCCTCTACCATGATAGCTCGACGCCTCCGAGCCAGCAGGAAACGCCAAGGCCAAGCTTCCAGCAAAGCTGGACCATGTCACCCGGCCTTTTGCGAGGACAATTGGAACGCTGGACCAGTCTTGCCGGCTATCAGCTTGTCTGGAAAGTCTCCCGCGACTACTACCTGCAATCTCCCATTGTCTTTCAGGATACCTTTCCCAATGCCCTGAAAAAACTCTTCACAGGCCTGCAGGAGCGAGGCAACTCGCTGCGCGCCACCATCTACAACGGGAACAGGGTGGTTCTCGTGAGCGAAGAATGAGGCTGTCATGCATGCTTTTTCCTTATGGGCCCTCGCCAAGGCAAAACCCTTTCCCCTCTTCTCTCTTCTGCTCTGCCTCCTGCTTGGCCTTGCAGGCTGCGCAGGCCAGAACAAGATAGAAAAACGTGCCGAGCACTATAACGAAGAGCTGCACAAAAAAATCAATGCGCCCATTGTCGCTGAAGAAGAGAGCTCCTACCTTGGTGCCATCCCTGTGGAATATTCGCGCGACTACACTAAATTCCCCATCTTTTCCGCCAAAAGCTCGCTGACCATGCGCGGCACCTTGCCTGAAATCAGCGCCACCGTGGGTGAAATGCTCAAAATCTCCATGCAGATTGCCCCGGATATCGAAGATATGTCGGGTATCGTGCAGACGGTCAATTTTGAAGGCAAAGCCCTGGCCCTGCTTGATCATATCGGCAATCTCTTCGGCGTGGCCTGGGACTTTGAACCGCGCACCAATACCGTGACCTTCACGCGCATGCAATTGCGCACCTTTGCCATCCTGGCAGCACCAGGCTCAGTGCAGCATTCAGCCCAGATGTCGAGTTCCTCAGAACAGGGCAATAATTCAAGCGGCTATGGCTATGGCACACATAGCTCGTCAGGCCTTGGCACAAATTCCGGTGACGCCTCAACCTCTTCCGATACCTCGCAGAACCTTGACACCAAATACGCTGTTGATGTCTGGACGGACATTGAAAAAGGCATCAAAAATCTGCTCTCACCGGCAGGCTCCGTGACGCTGAACAGGGCTGCAGGCTCGGTCACCGTACGTGACACAGTGCCTGCCATGCGTCAGGTCGCCGAATACATTGACTCCATCAACTCGTCCATGATGCGCCAGGTGGCCCTTTCGGTGAAGGTCTGGTCGGTTGAGATCAATCAGGACGCCGAAGTGGACATGAACGTGTCGATGCTCTTTGCCAATGACACCTGGAAACTGGCAAGCGGTCAGTCCATTCTGGCGAACCTGGCCACAGGTTCACTCACGGCCACCATCGTCGACGGCGATCTCAAGAGCAGCTCGGCAACACTCAAGGCGCTCAGTACCCTGGGCAAGGCCACACAGGTGACCAGCGGTTCAGGCGTGGTCATGAACAATCAGCCTCTGCCCGTTCAAAACGTCAAACGCCAGTCGTATCTTGGCAGTGTTTCAAGCTATACCCCAAGTACCGGCGGCAGCAGCACGGCCCTGACACCTTCGCAGGTGACCTATGGCTTTGCCATGACCGTTATCCCCAATATCCTGGATCGCAGACGTTGTGTGCTGCAGTATAATGTCGGGCTCTCTTCGCTCGATAAGATGGAAGAGGCCCAGTCGGGTGACAATAGCATCCAGCTGCCCACGGTTTCCATGCGCAGCTTCAATCAGCGCGCTTTTATGAATATGGGGCAGACCCTTGTCCTGGCTGGCTTTGAGCAGGAACGCGACCATACCAATACCAGCGGAGCCTTGCTTTCTTTTGGCTTTGGCAAACAAAAGACCAAAACCCTGATTGTCATCACTATCACCGTACAAAGTGTCAATGCCTCGGTAGAAGTGTCTCCTGGACTTGAAAAGAATCTTCTCTCAGCGGGCTTTAGCCTTGCGGACTTTAAGGACAAGACTCCCATGGCTCTGACGCAATTTTTGCCAGAAAAACTCTGCCACGAGCGCTCTTCAAAGCCTGCACAAGCCAATATCGCACATAAGCTCCCAAGCCTGCGTGGTTAAAAAAGACGATGCGCGTTGTCAGAGTGGGAAAGCGGGCCTATGCCATTGGGCTCTGGTGGCAGATGACACAAGGCCCGGAGCATCTGCGCAAACAGGCCCAGGCTGCCAACGCTGCCATTCACGGAAGCTTTACGCGCTGTGTGCTTTTAGCCAAACAAATTGCTCTGGCTGATAGCTGCCCCAAAAGCTCTGGCGTACCCTCCCTGGCGGCAGCCATAGCCAAAAATCGCACTGAAGCCTGTGTCGCTCTCTGCCCCTTTCCCATGCACGGTCTTTACTGGGTCTTTGCCTGCAAGGAAGGGCTTGTTGCCGCTGAAGGCGACCGCTATTTTGACAAGGAAGACCTGGCTCTGGCCCATGCTGAAAAGCTTGCGCTGATGCTCGATGTCCAGGATCTGCAAAGAGTGCAGGATGCGGCAGAACTGCTCCCCAAGACGTCCCGTGCCCAAAGCTTCCTGCAGGGTCTTTTTCCCTATGCGCCGGTTGTGCAGCTGGCCTCGCCCTGGCCCAAGATCCGCCGCATAGGCTATGTTCTGGCCCTTTTACTGGCGGTTTTGCTCTTTCGTTCTATTGACTTTCACAATGAAAGCTCCGACATTGGACGCTACCTTGAAGCACGCAAAGCAGAGATTCTGGCCCATCCCGAGCGCTTTTTTCCAAGACCCTGGCTTGAACAACCCTCACCGGAGGCATGGGGAGGCACATGCCTTGGCGGCATCTTAAAGCAGCCTACCAATGAACTTGGCTGGGATCTGACCGATGCCACCTGCACTGGCAAAACCCTTGTTTTCAACTGGAAATTCTCCTCCTCGGCAAGCTTTTTGCATCTACCCAAGGGAGCCAGCTTATTGACACCAAATCAGGCGACCCGCAAAGTGACCTTGCCAGAGGCCCAAGCGGCAGAGGCTCGACCGCTCATTGCCAAGGATCTCGTTTCAAGAACACTGTATGAATTAAGCCGCGTGCTGGGTCTGCACCTCACTCTCAACTGGCAAGACAAAGAACAGCGCGAGGTGCGTGAAGCCAGCCTTGTGGTCAAGATTACAGCCCCCTGGTACACGGCTTCTTTCAGCATTGATAGTCTTCCGTCCATGACCGTACTCGATCGTGAGCTCTACAAGGCTCTGGGGGCAATTCCAGGTCTTGTCCTCACGGAACTTTCCTATGCCAATGGCCAGTGGAAAATCACGGGATTATGTCATGCCAACTGAAACACATACCTCCTCACGCATCGCAGCAAGGCTGACAAGCCTTTGCCTGCCGCTTTTGTGTTTCCTGCTTGGCGTAGGCTGCATGTACCTTTTTATGGGCCCAAGCCATCTTCCCTTCCCGGCTCATCCAACAATCACCAAGCACAGCCTGGCAAAGCTGCCCAAGGCACCGGCCCTGCACGATGTCTCAAACGGCCTTTTGCGCACGGTCTACGGTGAACTGGCGGAACTTGCGAGTATTCCCCACAGCCAGGAAGAAAAGTCTCTGGGTGACCTGCTGGCCCATCTGGGCAGTGCCGATATGGCCATTGCCGAACCTTTTGTCTACCAGCCGGTTGGCAACATGGCCAAGAATCCCCCCAAGAGTCCTTCCAAGAGCCTGGTGCCGCCTGCCAAGATCGAAGAAAGAGATCTGCCTGAACCGCAGCCAAAGGCTCAGGAAGATCCTCTGGCCAATATCTTCAGCCAGGGCACCCTTGGCCAGATGACGCAGCTGCGTGCCGAACTTGAGCAACTTAAGCTCCAGGTCAGCATCGAAGAAACACGATCGCGCTTAAATCAGCTACGCTCCGCCAATCAGGCACCTGCTCCGATCTCACGGCGTCTGCCCTCCTTGGATTATCCCCCCATTGGCATGCCTGAGGGCTATGCTCCCAAGCCTGCCCTGCGCCTTTTGTCCATCCAGAGTGTCAATGGCCGCTATTCAGCAACAGTCGGCACAAGCCAGGGGACACGCATTGTGCGCGTCAACGACCCCATTGCCGATGGCCATGTCGTCTCCATCTCCAGAAGCTCCGTTGTCATCAACCGCGGCCATGGCAATGAAACG
>JAGADH010000050.1 GCA_017613715.1 Desulfovibrio sp.
GTTGTGGACTGAACCTGGCTGTCAATAAAGGAAATTTCCCCTTTTCCCTGATACATGCTGCCGTCAAGCAAACGCAAACGGGCTGTATATTTGCCATCCTTAGGAAATTCAAGACGCCCGCTAGCCTGCAACTGCTGACGGCGCATACGCTCTGGTGCGGCAATGGAAAAATCTATATGCATGGGATTGGTCTGATTGACGTAGGTCAAAAGCGAATTATTACTGACCAGATTGCCTTCCGTGAAATTTTCCTTGCTACTGTAACCAGAAACCGGAGAAACCACCTGGCAATAGTTGAGGTTGATCTTGGCTGAGCGCAAGGCTGCACGAGCGGTGTCGTATGCGGCTAAGGCATTATCTCGTTCCTTTTGCGAAACCGCGTTCTTTTCATAGAGGGGACGTACACGTTTCCACTCACGCTCGGCATTGTTGAACTGAGCTAAAGCCTGCTGCATCTGTGCTTCATAGTGATCCCGTTCAAGCTGAAAAAGCTGCTGTCCTTGCTTGACGAAATCCCCCTCTTCATACAAACGCTTCTGTATGATTGCCTGCACTCTTGCTCTGACCTCCACAGCACGTGAACCTGAGGCCTGAGCTTGAAATTCCGAAGACCAGGGCACATCGGCTACCTTCACTTCGTAGACAGCAACAGGAGGCACCATGGCCTTGGGGCTGCTGGCTTTTTTTTCTTCTTGGCACGCAGTCAGAAGGAGAAGAGAAAACAAGCAGAGAAAAAGAATACGGTAATTCATGAATTTTTCAGCGTAGTGAGCTCTGCCTGCGGGCAAAAGCAAACGCTGCCTCCAGGGGTTAAGTGGCCTTCAGAGATACTGGCCTGAGATTGTCTTGAAAGGGGTATTCTGCACTTTCTGCACAGGAAAAAATACCGCTTTGCAGCAACGAATTTTCCTTGTGCCTAGAGGTAGAAATCAAGCCTATAGTTTCCCGGACTGATGGTGGGACATTCTTTTACATCGGATGTAGCCAGCCTTCAGGGTGGACTACCTTCACGCTTTTCAGCAAACGAAAGGCCACGCTTGCGGAAAAAAGTAAAAAAACGGTCGGTGGTATGCTCGAAAGTTCTATCCTCAGCGCATACGAACTGAGGAGATGCCTTTGAGGAATAAGGAGGGAGTCTAGAAAGGAGTATTTCTAAAAAATTTTCGAAAGAAAGGCAAGATCTGTGTCTATGCCAACTGTTCTTGCCATCAATTGCCAAGACTTCGATAGTGTTTGAGCGTACCGGCTCGAGCCGCCAGGAGCTCTGCAACTATGGACACCGCTGTTTCCTGGGGAGTATCAGCGCCAATACTCAGCCCGACAGGACAACGCACGCAGGCAAGCTCTGTGGAAGGTATGCCTAAAGCCCGTAGCTCGGCAAAGATTGCCTCGCGCTTGGCACGGCCTCCATACATGCCTATGTAGGCTGCCCGGCTCGAAAGCACCTGCTTCAGAATATAACTGTCAAGCTTATGACGCTCTGTCATGATCAGCACATAATGCTCATGTGAGATCTTCATTGCCGCAAGCAGTTCGTCCATCCCTGGAAGATGACGCAAAGTGCGTGCTGCAGGAAAATAGTCATTTGTCAGAAATTGCGGCTGATCGTCTGCCACATCAATGGTAAAAGCGCATTGCGCTGCAAGGGCGGCCGTTGCCCTGGCCTCAGCGCTCGTGCCGCAGATCAGCAGTACCGGAGCGATGGCAATGGGTTCAACATAAAACGAGCTTCCCTTGTCATTGTGCAAAAAGGCTTGGCCACCATTTTTCTGAAAAATTTTTGTGCTCAGCAGGGCATCGACACGAACCTGTCCAGCAAAAAGCAATTCCTGCCACTCAAGAGGCAGTTGAGCTGGCTGAGCAGAAAGCACCAGAGAACGTAAGGGACGCGCTGGCTGCGAAATATCCACCATCCACGTACCGCGTCCGCCATTTGCCTTGAGATCTGCTGCTAAAGAAAAAAGAACCCCATTGGCAGGAGCGAGATATTCGCAGAGCACCTGGCGTTCTCCACGGCCAGCGTCGTACACTCCGGTATAGGAAAAAAGACAGCTTTCACCGCTCTCAAGGCAACGCAGAGCTTCTTCCTGCACACGCTGTTCAAAGAGACCTCCACCCAAATTCCCGTCAAAGCCTTGATCGGTGCACAGAACACGAGTACCGGCTTTTCTTGCCACATGCCCTTGTGTTGAAACAATGGTCAACAAAAGCACTCGATTCTTGGCTGCAAGAAGAGCGGCAATTCGGCTTTCCAGCGGAAGAGCAGCCTCCGATTGAAGCACTGGCAGCGTTTGTCCATTTTCTCCAAGAGAATCTTGCGTATTCATCAGCGTTTTTCAGCGTCAAGTCCTTTGAGCACCTGTCCTTCGCAAGAAAACCGGCCCGAGCAGGAAACGCTGCCTCCCATCTTGTCGCCCTATGATCTAAGATCTGATCAAAGGGACTATTGCCCCAAAAAACGCAGGTTTATCCCCCACCTGTTCCACAAGGCCTTATTCCGCTTCCCCTGTCAGACCTGTCAGTGATGATCGCTCTGTGGCCATGGTATCCAGGCATCACGAGAATAGCTTGTGAACGCAAACTACTCTGCCAGCAGTCTAAAGAGACGAATCATCAGGCTCCTTGACAAAACGGCACTCAGCATTGGGACATTTGATTGTTGTACCGTTTTTACTCTTTTTTTCCACAAGATACGGAGATCCGCATTGAGGACAAGCTTCAGCTATGGGACGATCCCAAATGGCAAAAGTGCACTTGGGATAGGTACTGCATGAATAAAAAAGCCTGCCCCGTTTGCTGCGACGTTCCACAAGCTCGCCCTGCCCGCATTCTGGACAGCTGACACCTGTGGGCAGAGGCCGTGTAAAAGTACATTTGGGGTAGGCTGAGCAACCGATGAACTGTCCGCCTGAACGAGCTTTTTTAATGACCAGATCATTTCCGCAATCCGGACATTTTCCCACAGCTTCGGGTTTTACGCGTTCCACAATCTCTATAGTTCCATCATCCTTACGGATGAAATCACTGGTGAAACTGCATTCAGGATAACTGCTGCAGGCCAAAAAAGCACCGGCCTTGCCAAATTTGATGAGGAGATCCTTTCCGCATGCAGGGCAGGAGAGATTGCAGGGTAAGCCCTGCTTAATGCTCTTCATATTTTTGCTGGCTGCAGCCAGTGTGGGATTAAAATCTCCGGTGAACTGCCGCATCAGCTCCAGCCAATCTTTTCCGCCTTCAGCTACTGTGTCCAAATTCTCTTCCATCTGGGCAGTAAAACCAACATCCATGAGGTTGGGAAAATTTTCCACAAGCTGGGAAGAAACGATGCGGCCGAGATCAGTAGGAATAAGGTGCCGATCCTTGAGAACGATGTAATTACGTTCAA
>JAGADH010000051.1 GCA_017613715.1 Desulfovibrio sp.
AGGCAAGTGTAATCTGCGCTTTGACGACACCAATCCCGTGAAAGAGGATCTGGAGTATGTCAATGCTATCCGCGAAGACGTACGCTGGCTTGGTGGTGAATGGGAGGATCGTGAGTTTTATGCTTCCAATTATTTTGAAGCCCTCTATGCCTATGCCGAGGCCCTGATTCAAAAAGGTGCGGCGTATGTTGACGATCTCTCGGCTGACGAAATCCGTGCCATGCGCGGTACCCTGACTGAGCCTGGCCAGGAGAGCCCCTACCGCACGCGTTCGGTGGAGGAAAATCTTGATCTCTTCCGCCGCATGCGCCAGGGGGAATTTCCCGACGGAGCGCGGGTTTTGCGGGCCAAGATTGATATGGCAAGCCCCAATATCGTCATGCGCGATCCAACGCTCTACCGCATCCGGCATACGTCTCATCAGCGTACAGGCGATACCTGGTGTATCTATCCGCTCTATGATTTTGCCCACTGCCTTTCCGATTCCCTTGAGGGCATTACCCATTCCCTCTGCACGCTGGAATTTGTCAATAACCGCGAACTCTATGACTGGGTCCTGGATACCCTTGATCTCTATCATCCCCAGCAGATTGAATTTGCTCGACTCAATCTGACCTATACGGTGCTTTCCAAACGCAAGCTTATTCAGCTCGTCAAAGAGGGCTATGTACAGGGCTGGGATGATCCCCGCATGCCCACTTTGTGCGGACTGCGTCGCCGTGGGGTTCCACCCGCGGCACTGCATGAGTTCTGTAAACGCATTGGCCTGGCCAGAGCTGATTCCACGGTGGAATACGCGCTTCTTGAATTCTGCATCCGTGAATACCTGAATGCCCATGCCCCGCGGCTCATGGCTGTTCTTGATCCCATTCGTGTGGTCATTGAAAACTATCCGGAAGAGCAGACCGAAATTTTTGATCTGCCGCTCTATCCTGAAGACGACTCCTTTGGCACGCGTCAGGTGCCTTTTTGTCGGGAACTGTGGATTGAACGTGACGATTTCCGGGCCGAGCCGCCCAAGAAATTTCACAGACTCTATCCCGGCAATGAGGTCAGGCTGCGTTATGCCTATCTTTTGACCTGCCGGGAAGCGGTCTACGATGACAAGGGAGAACTTCTGGAGCTGCGCTGCACCATTGATCCTCAGAGCCGCGGGGGACAATCTCCTGACGGCCGTAAGGTCAAGGGCACCATTCACTGGGTTTCCGCACGGCATGCCAAGGTCTGCGAAGTGCGTCTCTACGACCAGCTTTTTTCCAAGCCGGATCCTGAAAAGGTGCCCGAAGGCAAAACCTTTTTGGACAATATTGCGCCCCATTCTCTGACAAAGGTGTCCGCCATGCTGGAACCGGCGCTTGCGGAGCGTGCGCTTGGTGAATGCGTACAGTTTGAACGTGTTGGTTATTTTTGTAAGGACAAGGACAGTACGCAGGCTCTCCCGGTTTTTAACAGAACCGCGACCTTGCGGGACAGCTGGGCTAAAATTGAGAAAAATCGCTGAGGGATCCCTGCGCTTCCCAGCTCAAGAGAGCTTGCGGAACGTTTGACTCGGCGGAGCTGACGGTTTTTTCTATCAATTGAGGAAAAATAACGGAGGCAGCGTTTCCTCTCCGTCATGAAAGGCGGTGTTTTCACGCTGAACATTTTGATGGACAAAAGTCGTTCTTGTGTTCGTTCAAAACTTTTGCAAAACCTTAGGCAGCTTGCTGTTTTCTGTGTTTTTCTCGGCCTGCTGCTCGCTATGGTTGTCCCGGCTGAGGCCGGGCCGGCGTATCGCCGCCTTGTGACCAATAATGCCGCTAATCAGTCCTGGCGGGAGGGTATTGTTCTCTCCATTTCCATGGATGAGCAGGCCTGCAAAAAAGCCTATGGCAGCAACTGGTTTGCGCAGTGTCAGGCTCCTGTTCCCGGCAAGGTTGGCCAGCGTGTGGATGGCGTGCGCATGACGCCCAAGGCTGCTGGTGTCTGGCGCTGGATCTCAGATACCAACCTGCAGTTTACGCCAGAGAGTCATTTGGCTCCCGATACTCTCTACACTATCTCACTTGAACAGGTGACCTTGCCTCAGCGCTATTCCCTGAACAAGAATATTCTCTATCGCACCCCGCCTCAGGCTGTGCATATTGACAAGGAGACGCTCTGGATTGATCCCTCGGCCAAGGGACAGCATGTGCTGTCTCTGCCCATGAGTCTGATTTGGCCTGTGAATACAGCGCAGTTTGAAAAAATGTTGCGCCTGACGCCGCCGGCCGGTGAAAAAAAATTGCGCTTCGGGCCCATGCGTTTTGTGTGGAACGACGCTCACGATGAAGTCGTCGTCAATGTGCCCGTCCAGGCTTTGCCTGAGAAAAACTGCTCCTGCCAGCTTACGGTGCAGGGTCTGCCTGGCTGGCACTATGAACGTGGCAATCGCGTTTTTGACGCTCAGATCAAGGGCAAGACGCCGCAGACCCAGGTTTCCTTTGCCATTACGGGCACGGAAAGGATTATGGAAGTCAAAAGCATGGTCCTTCAGCCTGTCTACGACAATAATCTGAGCCGCGAATATCAGCTTGTGGTCACCACAAGCATGCAGACCAAGCCCGCAGATGTCCTTGAGAAGCTCGATCTTCTGCTTTTGCCCAAAAAGGCGGCAGCAGGTCAGAGTCAGGACTGCAACTGGTCTTTGATGCCAGCGCTTTCTGCTGAAGATATCCAGAACAGCACCAAGATCACGCCAGTTCTGCTGCAGCCCGCTGACGAAGCCGCAACGGAAATCCGCCTGAGACTGCCCGGCGTTGAGGAAAAGCGTGGCGTGATGTGTGCCATGAAGACCGGTTTGCGTTCTCTTGCCGGCTATACCCTGAATCAGGTCAAACGTTTTGTGCTGACAGCGCCCGATATCAGCGCTGAAATCAATTTTTTGCAGCCGGGCAATGTGCTGCCTCTGCGTAAAGGTCAGAAGATCGATATCCACAGCGTTGGTCTTGATCGTCTGACATGGGAAGTGAGCGAGGTCAGAGATCCTTTCCTGGCTTTGGCCGCAGCGCGTACGGGCTTTAAAAAATTGGAGGATGACGGCGAGGACGTCGATTTTTCTGTGATGAGCCAGGTGCGTCAGGGTACCGTTTCCCTGCCCAAGCTTGAAAAGGGGAAGGCCAGCTTTACGGCTCTTGATCTGGCTGAGCTTGAAGGCGGTACAGCCAAGAGCAGTCTGATGCGTCTTACGATCAAGGGCTTTACGGGTGACAGATCTGAGCCCGTATGCAGCAGTGAACGGCTGATTCTCGTTTCTGATCTTGGCCTGATGCTCAAAACCCAGGCTGATGGCACGCATGTGGCTTTTGTGCGGCGCCTTTCCACGGGCGAACCTGTGAACAACGCCGAGGTGCGTCTGCTTGGGGCCAATGGTCTTCCCTGCGTTTCAGCCAGAACAAATCAGGATGGCCGGGCACAGCTGCCCTCCACCTCTGGTTTGAGCCGTGAGAAAAAGCCCACAGCACTTGTCTGTCAAAGCGATTCTGAATTTGGCTGGCTTGGCCTTAACGATTATTCGGCCATGGTCGAATTCAGCGATTTTCCAGTGAATGGACGCCATGCCAGTGAGCAGGGACTGATGGCCAGTGTCTTTACCGAGCGCGGTGTCTATATGCCCGGTGAAACGCTGCATTTCGGAGCTATTGTGCGCAATCAGACCTGGCAGCCTCTGGGTGAAAAACTGCCGGTCACAGCTCTGCTCTATGGTCCTGCGGGCAATAAACTTCTGCAGCAGACTCTGGTTCTGGGGCCTGAAGGACTGGGCACACTGGCCTACACAACAGCTGCTGACTGCCCGGCTGGGGTCTATCGCCTGGATATTTGTCTGACCAGGGACAAGGATGAGCAGACAGTTCTTGGCTCCGTGACCACACGTGTTGAAGAGTTTCAGCCTGACACATTGGCTCTGTCCTTGAGCTGGCAGGGAGACAATCCCAAGGGCTGGCTTCCTACCCGGGAAAAAGCGCGTGTGCAGGTCGTTCTGAAAAATCTCTACGGTGAGCCTGCTGTCGGCAATCGCGTGCGTGCGCGTTTTCTGACAGAACCTCGGCCGCTGAAATTTGCGGCGTATAAGGATTTTACCTTCTGCGACAAGGAAAGCGCCGGGGAAAATCAGGAAGTGGCTTTGCCTGAATCTGTTACTGACGAAAAAGGTCAGGTCTTCTTTGATCTGCCTCTGGAGAGCATGGGGCTTGGCTCGCACTTTGGTGTGCTGATGGTCGAGGGCTTTGAAAAGAGCGGCGGACGTGCGGTTTCGCGCTCTCTGTCGCAAAGCTTTTCGCCAAGGCGTTTTGTGCTGGGCTATAAGCCGGAAGACGGCGCCAATAATCTTAATTATGTGCCTGAAGGCAGCAAGGCTGCCCTGCGTTTGCTTTTATTGAACGCCAATCTTGATCCTGTTGAAAGCGAAAAGGTCCATCTGACGCTTTCTGCCAGGCGTTTTGTCACAAGTCTGGTCAGCGACAGTGCCGGCAATTATCGCTACGACGCAACGCCTGTGGATACGGAGCTCAATTCCCAGGATATGACCCTTGGGGCCAAGGGCTCGCAGTATGTGCTGCCCACAGACCATGCTGGTGACTTCCTTCTGACCATTCGCAATGCCAAGGGCGAGGAATTGGGGCAGATTCCCTTTACTGTGGCCGGGACGCGTCTGGCTGAGCCCGGACGGGAACCTGTGCTGGCCAATGGCTCTCTGCGTCTGACGCTTGACAAGGAAAACTATGCGCCAGGCGAAACCATGCATTTCCAGTTGTCGGCACCCTTTGCCGGCACAGGTCTCGTCACGCTCGAACGGGATCAGGTGGTAGCCCATGCCTGGTTTACGGCCAAGGCCGGCGAAAGTGTGCATGAAATCACCATTCCCCGTGACTTTGAAGGTCGTGGCTATCTCAATGTTTCCTTTGTCAGAGATGTCGATTCACCGGCAATCTATATGAATCCTCACGTCTTTGGGGTCGTGCCCTTCACCTCAGGCATCACCACCCGTGATATGGGGCTTTCCATTGCCGCACCGGCCAGCGTTGCCCCGGGTGATGAAGTCAAAATCAGGCTTTCGGCGAAAAAGCCAGGTCAGGTGCAGCTTTTCCTCGTGGATGAAGGCGTTCTGCAGTTGACCGATTTTGCCGTGCCGGATCCTCTGCATGATCTTCTGACGGATCGCGCCCTTGATGTGGTGACACGTCAGGCCTTCCATCTTTTGATGCCCGACCATGAACGTCTGCGTGGCCGCATCCCTGGCTTTGGCGGCGGCATGGGCAATGGCGGTGGACGTTTCCTCAATCCCTTCAGACGCAAGAGCGAGCCACCCTTTGCTTATTGGGCTCCTGTTCAGAGTGTCGGGCAGGATGGCTGCGAAGTGACTGTCAAAGTGCCTGAGTACTTTAACGGCGCTTTCCGCATCATGGCTGTGGGCAGCTCTCTGAAGGACGGTCAGCTTGCGGCAGGCTCGGCCAAGGCCAGAGCTGAAGTGCGCGGCAATCTGATTTTGAAGCCACAGCTGCCGCTTGTGGTGGCGCCTGGCGATAATTTCCAGGGCGCTTTGATCCTTGCCAATACCGTCAAGGGCAGTGGCGACAAGGCTGAAGTTACTGTGCACCTTGATCTTCCCGAGGCTTTATCGCTCGTTCAGGGCAAGCGTGATCTGACACTTGTGGTGCCTGAGAATGGCGAAGCGGTTGTGCCCATCACCCTGGCTGTCGGTGACAGTCTTGGCGAGGCCAGCGTTCGCTTCAGTGCGAAGCTTAAGACTGCCGCACCTGTTGTGCGCAGCCAGAGTCTCTCCGTTCGGCCTGCGACGCACAGAAGACTTTCCGAAACAGGCTTGAGCTTTGCTGAACTTCCCCAGGAAGGCAATGAGGTCCTGGTGCCCTCAGAGCGCAATCTCTACCCCTTTGAGGCAGAGAGCAGGATTACCGTTGCCGATGCGCCTCTGCTGTCCCTGCGGGCTCTGCTCGAACGTCTTGACAGCTATCCCTATGGCTGCACTGAGCAAAAAATCAGCAAGGCCATGCCCTATGTGGTGCTTTTTGATGCACCTGCCTTGCGCAAGCTTGTTTTGTCCAATCCCAAGTGTTCTTTGGAAAAGCAACAAAAGCTCGGTGAAAAGGCTATCGCCGAGGCACTCGCGGCCATCTGGGCGTCTTTCCAGTACGATGGCATCTCTGTCTGGCCCGGCCCGCATTCTTCTTCCAGCTTTGTGACGGCCTATGCTGCAGACTTCCTTGTGACTATGCACGAACACGGTCTGCAGACGCCAGGAGATCTTGCCGAGCGCATTTTGAATATCCTGGAAAATGACGTCGCACGTACTCCCGAGTCTGTGGACGACGGACGCGTGAAAATCTATGCCGCCTGGATTCTGCAGCGCGACGGCCGCATCATGACGAATGCCCTGAGCAGTCTGGAAGAATGGTTCAAGCAGAATACCAATGGCTGGGAGACCGACGTGCTCTCCAGTCTGCTTGCGGACAGCTTTGTGACGCTGCGCTTAAAGAAGCGTGCCCAGGCCAGGCTGCCCAAGGGCTCTGTGAATACGACCAGTGATCCGTATTTTTCAACGGCTATGAGTCGGGCACTGCATGCGCTTGTCCTTTTGAAGACCTTTGGCATGGGAGAGGAAAAGGCTCAGATCATCGATGAGGTCAAGGACGCAGCTCTTTCCGAGAACGCCACAACCATTGATCTTGCCATGAGCAGCCGCGCCCTTGTGGAAATGGCCAGGCAGAAGAACAGCGCCTTTTCCGAGATAACGGCCCGCTGCGTGGACTATACTCAGGGTTTTGGCGGGGCGGAAAAGAACGCTCATCTTGACGGGCTTTTGGTCTTTGATGCTCCCGGTTGCCGCAGATTCGCCCTGCAAAAGCCAGAGGATGCCGCATCACTGGCTGTGCTGCTGACGGAAGATGGCTTTGATCGCAAGCCTGCGACGGCCAAGGGCAAGCTTGAAGTGACCAAGTCCCTGCGTGACGATCACGATCAGGCCGTCAAGACCGTAGGACTCGGAGATGTGGTCACAGCCAGGATTTGTGTCCGCTCTCCCGGAAAGTCAGTGCAGGATGCCGTGATTGTGGATCTCGTTCCCGGTGGCCTTGAGCCCATTCTTGAAAAGGGTGAAGCGCCTTCTGCTGAAGGACTTCTGCGCTATGAGCGCAGAGAGGATCGTGGTCTCTTCTTTGTGTCGCTTACGCCAGATGAGCGTTGCTTCAGCTATCGCCTGCGTGCAGCCACCAAGGGGCGTTTTGTGGCCCCGGCAGCGGAGGTTTCGGCGATGTATGAACCGGCTTTGAACGGCACAAGTCAGAGTGGTGTCATTGAGGTTAAGTAGGTAACGGCTAACACTCTATGAAGCGTGCCGTGCTTTGGTTTGTTCAGGCCTGCAGAAAGCTTTTGCAAAAAAGGCTTTCTGCAGGCCTTTGTCTGCTCGTCGCTCTGGGCCTGGGACTCTGGCTTGTCACAGGCCTCTATACCTTGCCTGCACCCTTGGCCGGTCGGGACTTTTCCCAGGTGATCTGTGATCGCCAGGGGAAGCTTCTGCGCATAGCGCTGACGCGTGATGACAAGTATCGTCTGCGCATGCCGCTTTCAGCACTGCCGACCTGGGCTTTGAATAAGATCCTGGATTACGAGGATCGCTGGTTCTGGCAGCATCCTGGTGTGAATGTCTTTGCTCTGCTGCGCTCTTGCGGCAGCATGCTTTTGGGCGGGCGGCGCATGGGCGGTTCCACACTCACCATGCAGACGGTGCGTCTGGCCTACGGGCTTGTGACCAATACCCTCTGGGGAAAATGTCAGCAGATTTTTCTGGCGCTTTGCCTTGAGCGGCAATACTCAAAAGCTGAGATCCTTGAAGCCTATTTCAATCTGGCGCCCTACGGCGGCAATGTCGAGGGACTCGCCAGTGCCGCGCAGATTTACTTTCACAAAAGTCCGCAGCAGCTTTCACGCCTTGAGGCTGAAGCTCTGATGCTTGTGCCGCAGAATCCTGTGCTGCGCAGACCATCCACCAGGAATCGGCATTTCTTGGAAGCTTTGCGGCGCACGCTGACCGATGGCGAGGAAGCGGCCAGCCTGAGAATCTATGGCGTGGAAGATTTGCCGTTTTCAGCACCGCATCTCTGTCAGGAGCTTTTAGCCTCAAGAGAGCCGGACAAAAACGCAGGCAAAGCCAAGGCCGGGGAGAAAATACAGACAACACTGGATCTTGGCCGGCAAAAGCTTCTGGAAACACATCTTGCGCGCTATATCGCACGTCACAAGGCTTTTGGTATCAGCAATGGCGCCATATTGCTTGTGCACTGGCCAACCATGGAAGTGCGGGCCTCTGTGGGCTCGGCCGGTTTTCAGGATCAGGAGATTCAGGGGCAGATTGACGCCACACGTGTACGGCGATCTCCCGGTTCAACGCTCAAGCCTTTGATCTATGCCCTGGCGCTTGAGCAGGGGCTGATTCATCCCATGACGCTTCTCTACGATACGCCCAAGAGCTTTCAGGGCTATGATCCAGAAAATTTTGATCATACCTTTCGCGGACCGGTCTCGGCCAGGGAAGCTCTGGCCTCGAGCCGCAATGTGCCGGCCATTGCTCTGGCCCAGAAGCTGAAAAATCCCGATCTCTATGCCTTTTTACAGAAGGCGCATGTGGCCTTTGCCAAAAGCCGCGATCATTACGGTCTGGCGCTGGTTCTGGGCGGCGCTGAGGTGACTATGCGGGAGCTGGCCTCACTTTACGCCATGCTGGCCAATCGTGGTGTCTGGAAGCCATTGCGTTTTGTCGAGGGAGGAGAGAGCGGGCAGGGCAGCAGTCTGCTCTCTCCTGAAGCGGCTTTTGTAACGCTTACGATGCTTGAGGATAGTCTTGGCGGGCACAGTCTCACGACACAGGGGGGCGGAACTGTGCCGGTACGCTGGAAAACCGGAACCTCCAATGGTTTTCGCGATGCCTGGACCTGCGGCGTGATCGGTCCTTATGTTCTGGTTGTCTGGTTTGGCAATTTTGACAATCGCGCCAATCCCCTCTTGGTTGGAGGTCGTCTTGCACAGCCCCTCTTCTTTGAGCTGGCGCAGGCTCTGGCCTGGTCCGAGCCCATGCACGATTATCTCGCAAGCCCCTGGCCTGGTCTTGGCGTGGAGAAGATTGCCGTCTGTCGGGTGACAGGTGACATCGATACCAGTCTTTGCCGCGATCAGGTGGAAACCTGGTTTATTCCGGGCGTTTCACCCGTCAGGAGTTCAGGCATTTTACGCCGCATTTATGTGACGGAAGAGGGCTATCAGGCCTGTGTACCGGACGAGGGTCAGGAAACCGTCTGGGAGTTCTGGCCCAGTGATCTTGCTTTGATGTTTCAAAGAGCAGGCGTCTACAAGGCGCCACCGCCTCCGTTTGAACCTCAGTGTGCGCGTGAAGAGCCAGGACTGCCTCCGAGGATCACGAGTCCCAAGCTGGGATTGACGTATTATGCCAGTATCAATGCGGGCGGTGTGGCTTCTCTGGTCTTGGCGGCGCAGGCTGATGCGGGCGTCAGGCAATTGCGCTGGTTTGTCAATGGGCAATATCTGGGTGAGACTGCTCCCGGCAGAAGCCTTTCCGTGCAATTGGCTCCTGGTCTCCATCATCTCCTGGTCTGTGATGAAAACAACCGAAGCTCGGTGCGAAAGCTTAGGATTCTCTCCACAAAATGAGAAAGCTCATAGCGTTGGCTATGAGCTTTCGTCAGTTGAATGCTCTTGAGCGTTCTTACTGCACAGTGACTCGGTATTTTTTAAGAAAAGCCACGGGATGGTAGCTTGTTTTGGCCATGCGCAGGCCCTCTTCATCGAGATCCTGAGCCCGGTTGATCAGGGAAAAGCCTTCGCCGGCATGGCGGGCAAATTCCCGATTGATGGTCTGATAGATACCTTTGTAGCCTAAAAGACCTTTTTCATAGTGTACACCGAGATTCTGCGCGTCCAGACGTTCACCGATGCTGAAGGCCGCAATACGTCCATCGATATAGAGTGCTCCGCCAGACATGTCTTTAAAAAACTGCCAGTGTGAGAGCACCTGATTGATGGCACTGTTCTCGGCCTTGAGGGATGTGGAATCTTCACATTCGTGCCACTGGCACCATTCGTCCTGCAGGCCAAGGACGTCTTCAACCATATTGTCGTCGAGCTCGCGATAGTCAGGCTCTCCATATGCCCGTACATAGCTTGAGCAGTGATTCTTTTTTTTGTGGTAGTTCTTACCGGGAAGATTGGCGAGATCACTCTGCTGATAGAGGTATTCCCACTGTCCACGGTCTTCTGTGATTGTCATGCGCTCGGGAATCTGCTCTTGCCAGATCGTGAGCAGTGTTTCGGGGACTCTGATGAAGGTCTTGGGAGACGCGGAAAGCTCTGAGAGGGCTTTTTCCCAGTCCAGATGTTCCCAGTCCCCTAGAGGTGCCCAGAAAACAGGCGAAGGCAGCGTCTGCTGAAGCCAGCAGAGAGCGTCAGTCTGAGACCAGGTGAGACCGAAATACTGCTGCCAGCCCCAGATATTGGCCAGAGTATAGTCGATGGAGTGACAGGGAGTCTTCTGCCAGAAACTGTAGTAGAGATCATGCTCTGAGAGAGTGATGGGCGTAAATGCCATGAAATATCCTTTGCATTGCTTTTTGTCACTCACGAAAATTGTTCAGCTTTTGCGTGCCTGACTATTTTTGAGGGTATACTTTGTCCAATGTGCGTATTTGATGACAAGGACCATGATGGTTGCCTGTACGCACTGGGAGATGAGCATGGCACAGAAAATGCCTTCGGCTGAGCGGGCGAGGTAGTGGCCGAGAAACCAGCCGAGGGGCAGGCGAATAAACCAGGAACAGCCTCCGTAGACGGCAAGATTAAATTGCGTTGCTCCTGCACCCACCATAACTCCGCCCATGACGGTGCTGGCAATGGAAAAGGGCGTTGAGAGAAGATTATAGGTCAGATAGGAGATGATTTGCTGCTGTGTCTCGGTATCTTGGGCAAAACAGGCTGCAATGTCCGCCCTGAAGGGCCAGATGGCAAGGGCAACGAGGCTCAGGGCAAGAGTGGTGGCTGCCGTGATCAGAAGCGACAGACGACGGGCGTCGTGCTCCCTGCCGGCTCCAAGGCAATTGCCGACAATGACGGCAATGCTCGAGTTGACTGCCATGCCGGGTAAAAAGAGCAGGGATTCGATACGCAGCCCCGCTGTCAGTCCTGCCAGTGCTGTGACGCCATGTACGGGCAGAGAGGCCACAAGCACAAAAAGCAGAAGGTAGCCGCTTTGCCAGACAAGACTGGCTATGCCTGCCGGCAGGGCAACCCTGATCAGGTAGGGGAGTCCCTTGCCGAGCCAGCGAAGCCCCGGAATTTTTTGAAAAGACAGGTAGCCTGAGCGCAAAAGCAAGAGACAGTTGAGCATTGCACCTACGCTCTGGGCAATGATATTTGCAAAAATCAGCCCTGCATAACCAATGGCAGGCATGCCAAAATAGCCTAGGCCAAGGCCAAGGCAGAGCAGGGGGTTCAATACATTGATGAACAGTGCGATCCAGAGAGGCGGAATGACATGACGGGTTGCCCGGAACATGACGCCTGTGGCAGCATAGATATGCTGTGCCGGCAGGGCATACATGGAGAGATCCCACATGTTTTCGGCAAGAGGCAAAATGGCATCGGGAACCTGCAGGATGCGGAGAATGCCGTTGCCGTGACCATAACCGATAAGGGCTAAGAGCAGGCCCAGGCCAAAGCTTCCAAGAACCGTGACTGAAATATAGTTCTGGGCACGCAAAAGCTTGCCGGCACCCAGGGATTGACTGACAGCTGCAGTGGCTCCGCTGGAAAGAGCCATGATCACAACCATCAGGAAAAAACCGCACTGATTGACCATGCCGAGGGCACCCTGGGTATCGGCGTTGATCTGGCCTGCGGTCCAGACGGCCGTGAGACCGGTCAGGACCACAGAATACATGGTGAGCATTTGCGGCCAGATCAGATTCCAGATGCTGCGCATCCGAAAATCTTGATGGATGCTTGCTGACATGATGAGTGTGCGTAGAACGGGTTGCTAGAACAGTCCCATAACGCTGCGCGTGAGGTCAGCGAGCGTTTCTCTGCGCCGGATGATCTGAGACGAGCCGTCTTCTTTAATGAGAATCTCGCAGGGGCGCAGACGCTGATTGTAGGTTGAGGCCATGCTGAAGCCGTAGGCTCCGGCATCAAGCACGGCTATGAGATCTCCCTCGTACATGCTGGGCAGATCCCGCTCCTTGGCTAAGATATCACCGCTTTCGCAGATATTGCCTGTGACGGTCTGGCGGAGTGTGGGGCGCGGACGGTCATCTGCAGGATAGAGCTCAATCTCATGGTAGGAATCATAGAGCACAGGTCGCATCAGCACATTGAAACCAAGATCTGTGCCTGTGAAGTGCTTTTCGCCATTGTCCTTGACAGCGGTCACCTGCCCTAAAAGCACACAGGCTTCAGCCATGACGTATCTGCCGGGTTCCACGAGAAAGCGTCCCTGATAGTCATGGGCACTTGCCCACTGCGAAAGCTTTTCATGCAGAGC
>JAGADH010000052.1 GCA_017613715.1 Desulfovibrio sp.
GCCTCATCATCCAGGGTACCAAAGCCCTCATCCAGAAAAAGCGAATCCACGCGCACGTTGCTGCTCGACATCTTCGCAAGTCCCAGAGCCAGAGCCAGACTCACGAGAAAGCTCTCTCCGCCTGAAAGATTCTTGGTGGAGCGGACACTATCGGCCTGATAGCTGTCAATGACATTGAGCTCAAGGGGCTCTTTTTCATCGCGGACCAATAGATAGCGATCCGTCATTTTCTGCAATTGTTTATTGGCATAGCGCACCATGACTTCAAAGCTCAGACCCTGGGCGTAATTGCGAAAACGTTTGCCATCAGCCGAACCGATCAGCTCGTGCAGCATGTCCCAGCGCAGGCATTCCTTTTTCTGGCCTGCAAGCACGGCCTCTTTCTCTGCCATGCGCGCCTGCGCCCTCGTGTTTTCCAAAAGCTCATGCTTGAGTCTTCCCGCAAGCTCCTGCAGTTCACGCAAGGATTTATCCGCTTCTGCTTCCTCACAAAGCAGCTCTTCCACGCCCTTCTCGGTCAGGGCTTTGGCCTCTTCTAAAGCCCGTCGCTTCTGACAGTCCTCATAGCTTGCGGCAAGTTCAATGCTGCGCCTGGCAAGCTCTTTCTCCTCCTTTTCAAGCGCACTGAGCCGTTCTGGCGAAAGTAATGCGTCCTTAAAAGCCGCTTCATCGCCTATGCCCAGATCGCCAAGCTTCTGGCTAAATTCCGCCTCAAGGCCCAAAAGCTCCTGCTCGCTTTGGGCTATGCTGGAAGCCAGTGTCTCAAGCTCCGCACGCAGCGCTGTCAGGCTTTGCACAGCCTTCTGCTCGCTCTTGCGCGCCGCTTCAAGCGCCTCTTCTGCGGCAAACTGCGCAGACTGCAAAAGCCGCTCTTCCTGCTCGACCTTTTTCTTGCCAAAAAGCTCAACTCGTGCCTTTTTTTGCTGCTCACATTCCCCGTGCAGCCTGGCCTGCTCAGCCTGAAAATCCCTAAGGCCATTGCGAAGCGTTGCCAGGAGAGCCTGCTCTTTATCCTGCTTGGCTTGACTCTCAGCCAGGCCCTTGGCAAGCTCTGTCTTCTCTTTTTGCGCTTTCTGATAGCTCTGGCTGCGTTTGGCAAGAAGATCAAGCTTTGCCTGATAGCCCCTTGGGTCTGGATTAAGACCAAAGGGTGCAAGCTCTGCGTCCAAAGCCTTCTGCGCTGCCAGAGATTCTGCCTGGCAGGCACTCTGCGCTTCCCGGGCGCTTTCTAGCTCCTTCTGCCTGGCCTCAAGAGCACAGCGCGCCGTAAGCTCGCTATTTTCATTCTGGGCCTTCTGCTCCCTAAGCCTTACGCGCTCTTTTTCCAGAAGACTCAGCTTCGCCTCAAGACTCTCGGCTTCTTTGATGGTCTTTTCCACCTGCTGAATGGCTTTTTCCGTAGCATCGGGCCTTGGCACATTGCCTTGGGCATAAGGGTGCTCACAGGAGCCGCAGAGCGGACAGGCCTTGCCGTCCTCAAGCTGCGCCCTGTGCTTATCAAGACTCTGAATGGTACGCAGTCCCGTCAGTTGACGCAAAAGCTCGTCCTTTTGCCTGCGGTAGGCCGGCAAAAGCAGTTCCCCAAGGAGATTTCGCAAGGACTGCTGAAGAAGTTCCGCCTGACTGATTGTTTCTGCCTCAAGCTTCTGCGCATTGGCTAGGGCCTTACTCTTCCTTTGATGCTCGTCTTTGGCTTCTTTCAGAGCCTTTTCCGCCTTCTGGCAGAAGAGCTGACTCTCCCGCTCTTTTTTTTCAAGCTTTGCCAGTTCCAGAGCTCTGGCTTCCAGAGCTTTGAGCTCGCGCTCAAGCTCACTGTCTTTGTCATTTTTGGCCAGAAAGTCACTACGCTCCTGCAGGCTCTGCTCCTGCCGGGAGATTTGAGCCTGCGTCGAAACGAGCTCCTTTTCAAGGGCTGTGACCTTGGCCTGCTCACGCTTAACGGCTTCGGCCTCTTCGGCCTCATCTTTTTCAAGAGCGGCAATTGTAAGATCCAGGGCTCTGACCTCGTTCAAAAGGGGCATGGCGTCTGCCAGTTCTTTTTTGGCTTTTTCAAGGGCTGCCAGACGCGTCTGACAGGTTGAAGTCAAAAGGCCAGCCTCCGCTTCAAGCATAGGCAGGCTTGCCATTTTCTGGCCATGGCTTAGCCTTGCCTGCTCAAGGCTCTTGCGCTGCCGGCAAAGCCCAAGCCAGAGCCCCCGCAGGCTCTCTGCCTGCCTGCCAAGCGTTAAGACTCTGGCCTTGTCTGCAAAATCCCGCGTTCTTGCTTCCAGCTTTGCCTGCAGGGCCAAAAGCTCTGTCTGCTCACGGGCCAAAGCGTCCAGGCCTTTGCGCCAGACAATGGCATTACGCAGGCTTCCCAGGGTCTCCTTAAGCTGCTTTTCCTGGCTTTCCTCTTTTTGCAGAGCCTCTTTTTTCAAAGCCACGTCTTCGGCCGTCAAAAGCCGAATACCCGCACTTTCCGCCTCAAGCAGGGCCAGCTTTTCCCGTTCCAGACGCTTTCGCTCATGCACGCGCACGGAGATGGCCGTATAGATTTCCGTACCGGTCAGCTGTTCCAGAAGGGGCGTGCGTTCATCGGCCGAAGCCTTCAGAAAAGCCGCAAAGCCTCCCTGGGCAAGCAGCATGGAGCGGGTGAACTGCTCAAAATGCATGCCGCAGATTCTGGCCACAGCCAGAGGCACGCCCTTCAGGCTGCTCTCAAGAATGCTGCCATCGGCTCTGGCCAGTTCATGGTGGGGATTCTGCAGCTCGCCGTCCGGCTTTTTGCGACTCCTGTGCTGACTGAAATGACACAGATACTCTCCGCTCTCCGTGGCAAAACGGACTTCAGCAAAGCATTCGCCTGTCTGCCGGCTCATCAGCTCATTGCTGGCCTTGGTGATCTTGCCAAGCCTTGGGGTCTGACCATAGAGGGCCAGAGAGAGCGCATCGAGCAGACTGGTCTTGCCGGAACCGGTGGGACCGCTGATGGTGAAAATGCCATCACTGCCAAAGGCCGGATGCGTCAGATCCAGAAACCATTCCCCCACCAGGGAATTGAGATTCTTCAGGCGGATATGCAGAATGCGCATGGACTACCTCATCACTCGGCCTTGCCGTCGTCTTCGGCAAGTTCACGGCGAATTTCAAAAAAGGCCTCTTTGAGCATGCCCTGCTGCTCCTCCGGGATCTCATGCTCCGCAAGGCAGCGGGCAAAGACCTCCTCAACGCTGAGATTTTCAAGACGTTCTCCCATTTGACCTGCCGCAAGGTAACGCTGAAGGATACGCTCATTTTTGATGCGCAGTATTTCCATGGCCGTGCCGTCGATAATACCAAGCAGCTGCTCATGGAGATTGCTGACGAGTTCCTCCCCCGTATAGGTGATCTCAAGCCAGGCCCGGGAAGCCTGGGCGGCAAGCTCCCTAAGGGCTGCCGTGATCTCCTCAAGATCGCCGGAAAGCGCCAAAAGCTCCTGCCAAGAGGGAATGGCAAGAGGCGTCAGTGTAAGCTCTGGCCCAAACTCAAGCAGCATCATTGATTTCTGCCGGCCGGCCTCACTAAAACCCATGGGCAGGGGGGAGCCGCTGTAGCGGACCGTGGGAAGGTCCTGCACCATCTGGGGGAGATGGAGATGCCCCAGAGCCACATAGGCAAGGTCAGGCCCAAAGATCTCAGCGCCTACCTGGGCAAGCTTCCCCACATAGAGTTCTCTCACCCCGTCTCCATCCAGGGTCATCCCGCCGCTTGTAAAAAGATGCCCCATGGCGATCAAAGGGAGCTCGCAGCCAAGCTCCTCCCGTTTGGCCAAAGCCAGCCTTCTCACGCTCTCGTAGTGCTCACGCAAGCCCTGACGCATCCTTGCGTCCTTCTGCTCAAAGGATTCACCGGCTTCAACCTGACGCAGATCGCGGTCGCGCAGATAGGGCACGGCTAAGACAATGGCCGCCGGCTGACCTTGAGCGTCCCTGGCCACAATGATTTCGTCTTCGATATTGTCTGTGACGCTGCCCACGACGTGAATGCCAAGGACACTCAGCAAATGCTTGGGGGCAGAGAGAAAGGAAGGAGAATCGTGGTTGCCGGCCGTGATGATCACCTGCCGGTGCTGGGCTGCCATGCGGCAGAGGAACTGATAATAGAGCTCCTGGGCCCGGTTGGAGGGGGTGGTGGTATCGAAGATATCGCCGGCAACGAGCAGAAGATCAATACGCTGCTCTCCTATCGTGACGGCAAGCCAGTCCAGAAAAGCCGCAAACTCCTCATAGCGTTTGCGGCCGTAAAGCGTGCAGCCAAGATGCCAGTCCGAGGTGTGCAGCACACGCAGCGTCGCCATAAGCAATACCCGTCAGAAATGGTTCAGAAAAAAGACTCAGAGCTTGCCCTGATCGAGCAGCTGCTTCTGCAAAGCCGTAAGCGCCTGCAGGGAGGACTCGGAAAGCCCAAGGCGGCCCTTGGTATTTTCCCAGCGCGACAAAGAGCCATTTGAGACAGAAAGCTTTCTCGCAAATTCAGCCTGCGTTAAGCCGGAAAGCTCTCTCAGCTTGCGGACACCTTGGCCTGTGGGCTCCTTGGGGTCAAAGGGCCCGGTCTTGGCCTGCGACGTCTTCTTGGCAGAGCGTGGCTTGGCAGCCTTTTTGCTTGTCTTGGGGGTTGCTTCAGAGGCTGCGGCTTCCTGCGCTTTGGCGTCCTTTTTTGTGCTCTTTTTCTTCTGGCTTTGCTCTGCAAGATCCCCGTCCTGCACAAGGTCAATACCAAAAAGCTGGCCCACATCCTCAACCTCAAGGGCATCACTGCTTGTGGGACTTGTCACGGCCTCAAGATTCTGGGCCAGAAGCTCTGAGGGATCAACGCCGCGCAGCGTGAAGAGCAGCTCAGGTTCACTGTCCAGACGCCGGCCAATCCCGTAGAGGACGGCCGCCACATGTTTGCACATCTTAGCCCAGTCCGGACAGGAGCAGGTGAATGAGATCTCTCTGGGTGAGGGAAATAGGCCCGTCTGCTGATCGCAGACAATAGCCATGACCTCTTTGGAAAACTTGCCCTGCAAGAGCTCCATGAGGGAGCCGATCTGCCCTGCACAGCGCGCACAGACCTCGTCCCAGCGCTCCCTGGCCAGGGTTTTGATCGTGATCTCAATCGTATAGAGGGAGGTTCCGAAGACCTTGGCGAGTATTTTCCCTGTCTCAATGCCCAGATGACAGATAAAGCCATTGCGCAGATAGCTGCGGCCACGGCCCACGCGGTTTTCATAATCCGCGTAGGACTCCAGGTTTTCACACCAGCTCTTGCCCCAGAAGGTCGTGGCAATCTTGCCCCTGAACGCTTCAATGGGTTTGGCGTCAAAGCCCGATTTTCTGAGTTTCGCCAGGGCCTTCTGCGCCTTGGCTTGTTTTTGAGCCACCGTAACATAGGGTGCAAAACCGTAGTACATAGCTTACTCCGCCAGATGGGCAGCGTCCAAACGCACGAGGTTGACAATTTCTTCATCACTGAGGGATGTGATGTTCACTTCAGCCGTATCGCCCAGAATCTCTCCAGCCAGAGCGCGCTTGCTCGTGATCATCTCATCGATCTTTTCTTCAAGCGTGCCGCGGCAGATACATTTATGGACCAGGACATTCTTTTTCTGACCGATACGAAAAGCCCTATCAGTTGCCTGATCCTCCACGGCGGGATTCCACCAGCGGTCAAAATGCACAACGTGATTGGCCTCGGTCAGGGTCAGGCCGGTGCCGCCTACTTTCAGGGTGAGCACAAAAAAGGGAGGACCGTCCGGCGACTGAAATGCCTCCACAAGCTCTCTGCGCTCTTTGACGGGAATGCCCCCGTGCATCACAAGGCCCGGTGTCTTGAAAATGCCCTGCAGAAAATTGGCCAGGGGAGCTGTGATCTGCTGAAACTGGGTGAAGACCAGGACCTTTTCCTGACGCTGGGCAATGGTTGAGCAGAGCTCGGCAAGATTGGTGAACTTGCCGGATTCAGAAGCTTTGTATTCGCCGCCGCTTGAGGCCTGATCGGGGTGATTGCAGACCTGCTTGAGCAGCATCAGACTCTGCAGAACAATGACGCGCCGTTTATTCTGGGCATCGGGATCACGGGCGAGATCGTTCAGGGCATTCTTGAGCTTTTCCGTAATGCTCACATAGATTTCAGCCTGACGCTTGCTAAGCTCGCAGTAGAGCGGCATTTCCGTCTTGTCAGGCAGACAGTCAATGACGGACTTATCGGTTTTCATGCGCCGCAGAATATAGGGTGCGGTCAGACGCTTAAGCGGCGCAAAGCGCTCGTCGCTCACGGCCATTGCCTTGGTCAGCTCGCGGAAGGCCCTGGCGGAGCCCAGAAGACCGGGATTTAAAAAATCAAAGATGGCCCAGAGATCAGTCAGACTGTTTTCCACAGGCGTGCCTGTCAGGGCAATGTGGGCACCGTGGCCTATGGCCCGCACCGAACGGCTCTGATTGGTTGAGGCATTTTTGATGGCCTGCGCTTCATCGGCAATGACCCGCTTCCAGGGGTAGTTGGCCAGCCAGGGCAGACGGGCGCAGCCACTGTAGCTGACCAGAACGAGATCATAGCCGTCAAGGGCATGGGCCTCGCTACCATAGGACTCAAGCAGGGCCTTGCTTTTGCCGTGCAAAAGTAAAAGACGCAAGCTTGGGGTAAAACGCGCCGCTTCAGCCTGCCAGTTGGCCAAGAGCGAGGCCGGGGCAATCAGAAGATTGGGTCGGCCGTCACGCTCACGCAAAATCAGGGCGAGAATCTGGATGGTTTTGCCAAGGCCCATATCGTCAGCCAGACAGCAGCCAAGGCCAAGACGACCGAGAAAAGCCAGCCATTCCACGCCACGGGCCTGATAGGGCCTGAGCGTGGCCTGAAGGCCCTCAATTTCAAGATGCTCAAGATCCAGACGGGCTGCCTTCAAAAGTTCCTGAAAACCACTGCCTGCCTCAGAAAAGGACCAGGCCCGGATTTCCAGGGCTTCCTCCTGATCCTTGCTACTTTCCGGCACACCGGCCAGAAGCCGCATACCCTTGGCAAAGGTCAGCTCACCGTTTTCCGCCTGCTTTTGCACCACTTCCCAATAGTCGAGGGCCTGCCTAAGCTTTTCCTTGTCCACTTCAACCCATTGGCCGTTGAAATAGACGAGCCCGTCCTCACAGTTCTGCAAAAGCTGCTGAATCTCCTCGCTCGTATATTCGCCGTCGCCAAAAAGCACACTGAGCCCCACATTGATCAGAGCATCGGCACCCACAAAGGAGGGATTTCGGGTTTCAAGCGTTGCCTTGACCTTGGGACGCGAACGTTTCTTCCACCAATTGGGCAGACGCGTGCCCAGTCCGCATTCCTGCAGGATCTCGGCTGAGCACAAAAAGGCATAGGCCTCTTTGGGCGTCCAGGGCCGTGGCTGATAGATGGTCTTGTCAGCCACCATGCTTTCCACCCAGACCACCCGTTTGGAGGCTTTGAACAGGGGATCGAGCAGACGCAGCAGGGCCGGCTTATCGTTGGCCTTGAGATAGCGTTGCAGGGCATGGCTTAAGGGCACATGCCTGGGCTGGCCAAGCTCGTTCAGACCCACGGTATAGGTGGCGAGAAAAGCAAAGGGATGGTCCTCACTCTGCTTGTTTTCCGCAAGATGAAAAAAAATGCGCCCCACATGCTGCCATTGGGGGGCACATTCCTTCAGAAAACCTGCCAGACCGCGGCCACCCACGGCTGTTTCCGACTGGCACCATTCCAGCAGTCGCGACCAGAGCAAGGAGAGCATCTCAAGATCGAGAAATTCCCCACCCGGCATGGGCGGGGCCTCTTCCAGCCAGGTCTGGGCCTCTTCGGGCAGAGGGATACCGGCAATATGCAGTGACGTGTCACTGACGTCGGGATCAGGGGAAGCAATATGCGCAAGCTGGGTAATGCAGGCAGCCGCAATCTGCTGCCAGAAATGCACCACAGGATCACTCGCGCGCTTGCGCTTGGCTCCCAGTTCAAACCAGCGCTGCTGCCAGGAAAGATCATCGTTTTCCCATTTAAGGCGGCCGGTACGTGCTAAAAGAATCGTCTGCGAAGCGTCTTTGGCCATGGTTCCCCTCGTAGTCCTTGCCAGCCAGAGCTCTACTTGCCGTTGCAGATGCTGCAGATGCGGTAGCCCTGGCGCTTGGCTTCCTCCAGGGAAGAAAAAACGACTGTGGAATTTTTGGCATGGTAGTATTGGCAGGAGGGACCGTGCACGACCATTGACGTGGGATTGCCGTGCAAGCCGCCCTGGCGCTTGGCCATGCTGCCTTCCTTGCCGCCACAGATGCTGCAGGGATGATAGCCGGCTTGCTTGGCCTGCTGGGCTGAGGTGAAGACCTTCGTACAGCTTTTGCAGTTGTAGTGCTCGCAATCAGCCGAGTGATAGACCTTGGACTCGGTATTGCCGTGCAGAGGCGCCTGGCTCTGGGCCTGTTTGGGAAAGATGGAGTCGAGGAGATTTCCGGCCAGACACGCTGAATGCAGGCCCAAAATCAGCCAGGTGGCACAGAGGACACTCAAAAAAGGGATACGAAGCAATTGTTGCATAGGCCATTTAGGCTGAGCCCCTCTCAAGGAAGCTCAGCTACCTCCTTTCTGCAGAATTGATATGATTTTTGCGAGCAAGAGCCAAGCTTCACGCAAGTCTTAAGGACAGAGCGCCTCCACAAAGCTATTGGCATTGCCCTGAATGCGTTTGATGCGCTCTGCACGCAGACATTCCCAGGTATCGGGCGGGTAGGCGCGGTTCCAGGCCTGCATCAGCTGGCGCTGCTGACGACTCATCTGAAAACGCGGATAGTTGGCCTCCATATAGAGATAGGTGCGGGCGATGCTTCCCCGTGCAGCCAAAGGCGGCTCCACCCGCCTTCCTGAGATTCTCAAAGGGCAGCTTGGCCCAAAGGGCAGCGTGGCATTCTCCCCAAGTTCCTGAAAATTGAGATTGCTGCGCAGCGCATTAACCGAACCAACGGCCGGATAGAGATTATAGAGGTCGGCCTCCATCAGCCGGAACGTTTCGTTGACACGCCCGGCGCACTTTCTCCCGCGATAGCGTCTGCCCTGCCCGTCAAGACAGTCGGGATGACCTTCACGCCATTCCACAAAGCTTCTGCCGAAGTTCTCCACAGGCACCAGATGTTCTGTCTCAACGCGCTCTGCCCGGTCAGGATAGACATCTCGACGGAAAGCCGCTGGCAGCTTGGGTTTGCGATCTCGAGTATACGGAAAAGCGCAGTACAGAGTGATGCGATGATCAGCGTAAATGTCCGCATAGAGGATGCGGCGTGCTTCCTGATAGGACAAAAGACGCCTATTGCCCTGGCCTGCAGCGTTTTCTGCAAGCAAGGCAAAAAAAACAAGAAAGACAAGCCCAAACGACAAAAGCCTGGCTGCTCTACCCATCTCTCCTAAGCCTAAGAGCCCCATGGCCGCTGTTAACGACAGAAGCCTGGCTCGTGTCAAAAGGATAAGAAACACCCTTCTACCAATGGCAAAACTGATTCAAGGTATCAGAACCTAAGCAAGCTTGCTTTAGCTTCCTGCTTCATCAAGGCCGCTTTCACCGCACACTTGCGTGCGCGGCCAGAGCGAGCTCTCCACAGGCTGTCAGCGTGGAACTTACGGCCATATTCCTTCCATTGAGCGCAGCGTTCAGATCACGGTCATGCTGTGTGCAATCAGAGCAGGGAGACAGGCCTTGCCTTGTCAGGGAAAGAAACCATGGCACACCCTGGAATGATCGAGCTGATTATCACGGACAGAAAGCCATAAGAAATTGCTGCAACGGATCATGTCCCGAAACGTCAGACGATTGCGAACCTGACGTACCGTACCCAGTCAATGTGACGCGCATTCCTCTCGGAGCCTCGCCATCAATTCCGTGAGTTTCAATACGCAAAAGCTGCAAAGCCCCAAGATATCAGGAATAGGATAGGGGGAGAACTCTTCGCTTACGCAATCCGGGAAGAACTTCTTGAAAATTGGAACTGCGCCTACGCCAACTTTGGAGCGGATGCGTCCCTCTCGAAGTGGAAGATATCGTCCGAAGGCGCGCGGGGGAAGCGACAGACTGTTCAATCTAACCCTGGCCTGCCGGAAATGCAACCAAGCCAAGGATGAAGGGTCAATCACCTCGCGCCTTTTGGACGAGGCTTGCAAAAGCCAAATCCTTAAAGCCGATTGATCAGCCTTAGTCCTTCGAGGACTACGTTGATATCAGGTTCAGGATGCACTTCATGCTTTGGAAGTCAAAGACCCTGCAAGATATATCTGCAGACACCTTGAAGTTCGGACGCTTGTCCCGACAAGGTCCTGGAAACGGGATATATCATCATGCCGGATATCAACTACGCTAGAAACGAGAAGGCGAAAGCCCTCCGAAAATTGCCTGCGGGGATTGAAAGGAAAATGGCCGTATTTGTCCTTAGATAAACGTAAGAAACCTTGAAGGACATGCTCCTAGAAACGCCACGGCAGTTGCTCCTGCTGCCGTGCCCGCGTGCATATACTATTTCCGTTCACTATCCGCCTCACAACCGTCTCGTCGAAGAGAGCGCCGTCTCCTAAGTCTGTCAAGATCGATCCCGGAAGCGGATGGCGGCATAACCTGCGCAATCGTGCGTCAAGATTCAATAAAGGAGACGCGCGAAGTGGCTTGCGCCAAGTATTCAGCACAGGCTGGACACGATGATTTCCTGAGTCAGGGAACTGCAACGCATCACGCCGCATAGCGGCAGGCCGTGGAATCCATGTAGTTCGATAGGCAAAAATGGCAGAATCCCGAGATATCAGGGACGTCATACTAACGGGGCGAGCTCTTCGGCTACGAGCTAAAGGAATATCCTTGAGAAATGAGGTCGCGTCTGTGCGTATTGCTAAGTGATAGGCGTCCCGCTCGAAGAGGAACATATCGTTGCGAGGTCAAACGGCGGGAGCGACAGAGTGTCCAACCTGACAGAGCAGTCATGGCATAAATCAGGCCAAAGGCAATCTGTCACCAAGGCAGCACAGTTTACGGGGATCGGCGTGATCCCACCGCATACCGACAACTGTGAGATCCTTCTTGGCGTCTTCAGGCATGACTACCTCTTTGGCTTGGGCGCTTTTTCCAACCGGTTGGAAAAGCTGACGCATTTGAAATCCCACGAGGCACATGATGTCAGGCATCGGCGCGAAAAGGCCAAAGGGCAATAAAAAAGGCCACCGTTGGCGGGTGGCCTTCTGCTGTTAAGCAAAAAAATCAAAACTACATGTGCTTCACGCGATCACGAACTTCTTCTCTGAGCGCGGTGGGGAAGGTATCAGGATCCCCCACAACTCGACAGCACGCTCGCTGATAGTGCTCGAATTTCACGCCCTCACCAATGAGTTTTTGATCTTTAGCGTCTTTTGTCTGTTCTTCTTCTGAATACTCTTTCATCATATCATTCCCGTTCTTTACGGATTTGCCTCTTGAGGAAACATCTCATTTAAGAGTTTTCTTCTAAAAACTTCATCTTTTGTCGCTCTTTGAGCGTCATCAGCCCTGTTTTCTTCATAAAGTTTTTTAAATAAAGTAAATACCTTATCTTAACCTTTTATCTCTCCTGTCTTCTCTGCCTGCTCCCTAGCACCTTGAAGTTCCTCTCCATAAAATCTTTCAATTACGCTTGACATATCTTTTACACCCTCCTCAGTATTCTTTAATCTATTTTTAAGACTCGATGTCACAGGAAATTTTTCGTTATATACGCCATCAACAGTGAATACCTGCAGCAGCTGACCTACGTCGTTGCTTGTATTTGAACACACAGCATTAACGTAGACCTCTTCATAGCCATTATAGACAATTCGTTTCGTCTCTCGGATAGTTCTGTCAACATGATAAACATTGAGATCATGACCAAAAATGTCAAGTTTAGCGATATAGACCATGCAGACATCGGGAACATCTTTAAACTTATCGCCAGGACCTACAATATTCGCAGTAAGA
>JAGADH010000053.1 GCA_017613715.1 Desulfovibrio sp.
CGGCCAGGAAGCCAATCTGGGGGAAAGATGACATGTTTGCACCTCCTGTCATCGATGTCATGCGTGAAGCAGCGCTTCAAGCAAGATGTAACAGAACTAAGTGTTTTTGTACAGAAAAAATACATAAGTATTTTTTCTGAGAACACAAAAGTCTGATTTCCTGCTGCGGGAGGCGGGTTTCAGTCGGCGTAGAAAGTGTTGAGGAGGGCGCTGGTTCTGGATTTGAGGGATGCGAGGGTGGCGCGGGCCTTTTCGAGCTCCTCGAAAGCCTTGAGCATGGCGGATTGTTCTTTTTTAGGGAAATCCGGCACGGGGATGGACTG
Organism: Desulfovibrio sp.; assembly: GCA_017613715.1. Lineage (GTDB taxonomy): Bacteria > Desulfobacterota > Desulfovibrionia > Desulfovibrionales > Desulfovibrionaceae > Desulfovibrio. The sequence goes on from JAGADH010000053.1 coordinate 324, forward strand.
CAGGGCTTTGACCGGCAGCATGGGCATGGTCGAGCCTCTCGCGCAGCCTGCCAGGTAGTCGCCGATCATTTTGGAGGACAGGTACAGCCAGAGGACGCGAGGATCGCAGGATCGCGGCCGTATGATCCAGGTGAAGGATGCCCCCGTCCATGCGGGTTCCGCGAAATCGGGGGCGATGATGCAGAGCTTGCCGACGTTGCGCTGGGCGACCATTACGATGTCGCGGGGCTTGAGGTACATGTCCTCTTGCACCCGGCTGCTTGAAAAGAGCTTTTTTTCAGGGTCGCGCGGCAAGGTGTAGCCGAAGGGGGCGAAGTCGCGGGGCGAGAGGCAGGACAGCTCGACCGTCTTGCCTTGCCGTGACTGGAGAAACGACGGGCACTTGATGATCGCGGCACAGTCTGCGAGACTTGTGTGCGGCCCCTGCAGGACCCGTGCAAGGACGTTTTGCGAGCAGTGCTGGCTTGCGAGGATCGACTCCTTGCGGAGGAGAACGTCCCTGAAATCCTTGCGTACGCTGCGGTCCATGACCTCAAGGAAGATCTGTCGGGCGGGCTTCGCGTCGCCCTTGTCCACGAGCGTAAGGATGTCGTTGATCTGAAGGGACGAGGCGTCGGCGAACGCGATTTCTTTCTGCCCGGAAGAGGAACGAGTCCGGTCAAGGATGAAAAGGGAGAGCTGCATCTGCGTACCGGTCAATATGCCCGGAGGCAGGAGAATGGAGGCGTCGAGCAGATTCGCGTTGATGTCAAGGACTGCGTCCCTGAAACCTGCGCTCGCCAGTCCCGGTGGGCAGAAGAAATACATCTTCCTGGCGCGGGCCTGCAAGAAATCCTCGAGCATGCTTAGGCTGTCCCGCGAGCCGTCACTGCCGCGCCCCCGTCGTCTGCACCCTGTCTCGAGGGCCAGAACGACATCGCAGTCACCGGCAGGCGCTGTCTTGAAACCAATCCGGGGAAGGGCGGAAGCAAGATTCTTCGCGAATTCCTCCTCATATCGTCCACCAGAGGATTGCATGCCACCTATGGATTCTCTGGGCTTACATGTGGCTAAAAGCCAGAAAAGGAAGGGTCTGAGATCGAGTTGGTCGACAGGCACAGGATTCTCCCCAAAAATAGTTGGCGTCTTAAAAATATACAGGTGTATTTTTTGTGTCAAGAATGAGGTCTGAGGCTACGCTGCAAAAGAGGCGGCCCCGCCGCGGAAAACCGGGACGGGGCCTGCCTATCAAAAAAACAATCTGTTATGGCCTTTTCTGCTCTTTGCCTGCAGGACCTTGCTATGCTGTCGGCAACGACAAGGGTATCAGCACCTGGAATTCCTGGAGAAGTGTCAGCAGGCCGGAAAGCCATTTCTGACGGTCTGGGCCTATGGCTTCGATTTTGCGTAGTTTTCAGCCGCCATGGATGGCAAGACGTTAGCCTTAGCTCAACATTCAGCCTCATGATCCTTCAAAGATCTCAATGCGTGAAATCTTTGGGCCCAGGGCTTTGAGTGCATAGCGACAATTCCGTGTAACAGCGCTTTCTCATCTGTTCAGTGTCATCAGCATGACTGCTCAAAAGCATAAGATCTGCTGAATAGCGCCTATGCGCAAGGCTGCTTTGCCTCAGCGGTCGGTATATCGCTCGGGATACGCGGTAGTGCCTGCGCTCATAGGCAAATTCCTAAAAAGCTAAGCTATTTTTTGCCAATGTAGATCAATAAAATCAATAAGTTAGGTAGGTGCGAGCCTTAAAACTCACTTCTGCGTTGCTATGGCCCTTGAAGCCAATCAAAAATAGCAATATTTAGTAAATCTTACCCTTCTTAATAATCTTATAATACATTAGGATGACCTTATGGAACTTAAATGGGAAGAAGGTTTTTTTATATCAGTTCGTACTGCTAAGAATGAAGTTAAAATATCTGCTAATAGAGAAGGACTACTTTCTTTGGTTCATCACCTGCTTGCGTTAGCACAAGAGAAAGCAGGTTGCCACATTCATCTTGATCAATACAATTCGCTAGAAGACGAATCACCTAATCTAATTATTGAAAAAATTGACTGACATCTCCTTATGCATAATAAAAAATTGAATTGTTGTATTATAAAATTTTTTGTATGTAGATTTTATTAATTGTCTTGTATTGCTGGAAGATGGTCTGTCATCATCTCTGTGAATGTAATAGTTCATGAATTTTTACCATATATGTTTTTTCTTAAAATTTCTCTTTGATATGATATATGGCATCGGTTAGATCCGTATGGTTAAGATTAGCGCTACTAGAGCACAGCAGAAAAAATCAAGAAAATTCTTGTGTAGTGCTAAAAATCCAGGAATTACAGATAAATTCAGGAGATTGGACTTATTTGTCAAAAATACGCTACGGAGGCAGGAAGAAAATCTGCGTTTGGTAGGCCTAGAAAAGAACGTGAGTCATCATCATTCGGCCCACTTGACTCGAGAGCGAAAAAACGAAGCAATGCTACTTTGACGCCCGGGCCGCAAAAATGAGATAACCCTCAAACCCGCACCAATAGGGCCTCTCAGATTGTCTGCAATGGAAGGGGCTGCATAGTTGGCAAAAGTCTATTGAAAACCAACGAACACAAGTTTACAAGGCAGAAGTTCTTTTGAAAAGTGTGACAAGAACGATCCCCTGCATAGCTTGGATCTGAAGGGATGGGCCCCGATGCCTTGCCTGAGAATCAGGGAGCCTTGAGTATCGTTGGCCTTTTTCACGTGACAAGCGAGGCAGGGGCTGCAGACATTTGTCCGAAGGAATCTGAGCGGACATTTTTTAGGAGTTGCGTTATGAAAAAAATTCTGTATCTGTGTGTTCTGTGCTTTATGGTGGCATTCTGCGCGGCGCCTGTCCAGGCGGAGGATGCACGTCACGCTGTATTTCTCAAGGTGGCTAAAAGTTTCGTTGAGGATCACAAGCTTCCGAACGGTGAGGCTATTGATAAGGAGGAGCTCTCAGAGAACTTTTCCGACAATAAGCTGGCCATCTGTGATGTTGACGGCGACGGCAAAGCGGAGTTGCTTGTGCAGTTCCAAAGCGGCTCAGTGGCTTCGAACATTGAGTTCGTCTGTGGCTTTGACGAGAGCACAGGCAAGCTCAGTATAAAGTTCACAGGCACCCCCGGTGCGCAATACTTCAACAACGGCTGCATCAAGGAAATGGCTTCCCATAACCAGGGCCTGGCCGGTGAGTTCTGGCCGTACAGCTTTTCAAAGTATAATGCCAAGAAGGGTGAGTACGAGCTGAAGGGCAGTGTCGACGCCTGGAGTAAAGAGGCTTATCCGACAAACCCCTTTGAAAACGATAAACCCTTTCCGAAGGAAATCGACGTCACGGGTGACGGTTTCGTCTACTTCATTGATGACGCAAGTTTCGATGGAGCCAAGGGCGCGGAGACTGCGGTGGACACGCCTGTGTATGAGGCCTGGGTCAAACACTATATCGGGGGTGCGGAAGCCATCACGGTGAACTGGCTTCCCGCTGATGCCTATGGCATCAAGACTCTTGAGACGAATGAACGCACGACGGAGCGCAAGTGAGCGTGGAATATCGCTTTTTAGCAATACAAGGCACTTCTTTTGACGAGGATTGACATGCGCAATAGTGTGTTCATGCTTGTGCTCGCTGCTTTGCTGGTGCTTTCTTCGGCCACAACCTGGGCTAGGGATGCACGGCATGCAGCCTTCTTGGAGGCAGCCAGGGCTTTTGTGGTGGATCACAGACTCCCGGACGGTGAAGCCATCGACAAGAGTGACCTCACCGGCAACTTTGCTGAAAATCAGTTGGCACTCAGTGATGTTGACGGCGATGGCCAGCCGGAACTGCTCCTGCGTTTTCAAAGTGGGTCAGAGCCTTCGCAGCAGGAGTTCGTCTGTGGTTTCGACGAGCATAGCGGCAAGCTTACTGTGGAGTATGATTGCCTGCCCGGTGCTTCGGAATACTATACCAACGGCAGCATTCGGGATGCTGCCAAGAGAGGCCTGAGTTTGGGCGGTGATTTTCTGCCCTTCCGTGTCTATAGGTATTCCCCGAAGACCGGCAAGTATGAGTACAGGGGCTATGTTGATGCCTGGAGTAAAAAAGATTTTCCGACAGGCAAGGAAGATGAGGCCTTCCCGGATGCAGTCGATGCCACGGGTGACGGCTTTCTCTATTACATTGAAGATGAGAGTTTTGAAGGAGCCAAGGGGCTGAACAGCCCAGTGGATACGCCTGTGTATACAGCGTGGTACAAGCGCTACTTCAGTGGTGCTCAACCCGTCAAGGTGGAATGGATTCCCGCAGATGCAGCTGGCCTCAAGGCTTTGGAGAAGTAGTTGCTGCAAGCGGAAAATCACCAATGACAGCGTCCCCTTGCGTCAGATCAGGTCTCAGGCATAAAGATGCTCCTGCTGGAGTTACGAGCCTTTCTCCGATCTTCCGCACAGACAAACGAGGAGATTGTGTCTATGAAAAAGCTTAGCTATGTCGTTTTAGCGTCATTTTTTCTTTGTATGCTGGCTCTTTTGACCTCTGTGTCCAGCGCTCAAGCCCAACAATTTTTAGTGGTTAAAATCAATAACTATAGTAGCCATCCTGTCTCGATTGCCATAGCTCGTGAAAATGGTTATAATACTTCTGATAATGCAACAAAAGGTTGGTTTAATTGTGGACCTGGTCAGACTAAAACTGTCAAGCCTTTTAGATATAGTCCCGATGATAATTACTATTGGTTTGCTATCCAGAATGGAAAAGTAATAGCCAGCGGCAACGCTTTTTCTGGCTGGATTTTACGTGGCAAAGCTTTCCTCTCTGTAGGTGGTAGAAAGCTAGGCGGTGGCTCACGTGTTGGTTTTAAAACTCTTAATGAAAAACAAGGTCGCGTTAACATTAATATTGGTAAGCGTTAATCCGTTTGAAGTTCCCGTCACCGTTTCGAAGGCTGGCGCACGAAGGGAAACAGGATGCGGCTTGGCGTGCCGAAGGCGCATGGGCTTAACAGCTGTGCATCGGCGAAGTTGATGCCGTGCACGGCATCAACCTGCATGTCCTCGAAATATCCTGTACGGGACGCGGCTCGCACCAGAGGACACGCCTGGACAAGAACGGATTTCCGCGCGTTGCATGCGGAGCAAAAGCGTTCACGGATTCGCGACGGGAGACATCGTCAAGGCTGTCGTTGCGAGCGGAAAGAACGCGGGAACAGGGATAGGACGGGTAGCTCTTCGGGAATCAGGCTCGTTCTGCATCGTGTCCGTAGACGCAAAGCCGACGGAATTTCGTGGAAGCACTGCAGACAGTCCTGCGTTTCGACGCTTATGGCTACTGCCATGTGGCAGGAGTTATTGATAAGGAGGCGGCGTTTTCACCCAGCCTTTCAAGGCGAGGTTTCCACGCCGAATACTTGATGAGAGGACTAACTGAGCTTGGCAGGCGTTGAAAAGATAACGACAAAAGTCTTTGTGTTCTTTCTTGCTGAGAGTATTGTAAGCAAAAAGGACGTGCCTTTGGCGAAGAAGCTTGCACGTTGGGACTTTTGGTCAAAAGCCTTGCTCTTATGGCATTTTCTCCGGCAGAGACTGTCAAAGTATTGCCTCTCCTGGCCCTTCGTCCAGGGCAAGAGCAGGCTTTTCCTGGCGCTGAATGGGGGCGCAGCGACTGCGTCAAGGACTTGCCAGCTTGCCATAATGCAGGCCGCATAGAGATGACGGCCCTTGGCCGAAAAAGCCACGCAGCGTGCGCCACTGCCAATACTCTGCTCTTTCGGGGAGACAAAGGAGGCGATTTTGTCTATGAAAAAACATAGTTATGTTTTTTTCGCGTCGTTTTTAGTTTGTATACTGGCTCTCTTGACCTCTGTGTCCAGCGTTCAGGCCGAACGATATTTAAGGATAACAATTAATAACTATAGTAACGAAGATGTCGCGATAGCCGTAGCTCGTAAAAATGGTTATAATGCTTCAGATCATGAAACAAAAGGTTGGTATGCTTGTGGGGCGAGGAAGAGTGTCACGGTAAATGCTTTTATATATAATGAAGAGGATAATTACTACTACTTTGCTGTACAAAGACATAGGGGAGTAATTGCTAGCGGAAATCGTTTTTCTGGTTGGATTATCCACGGCAAACCTTTCACGTCTAGAGGTGATAAGAAGCTAAGTGGTGGCACACGTGTTGGTTTTAAACCTCTTAAGCACGATAAAGGTCGCGTTATAATTAATATTGGTAAGCGTTAGTTTATTTGACATCTTCTAAGTTTACTTTTTTGTCGTTAATTACTCTGTAAATATAAACTATAGAAGCTACGCGGCTAGGGGCTAGGTTTTGAAAACACAAAGCCAAAAGTATGAAATTTATTGGTTAGCGTGGCAAAAAAGAACGTGCCCTTGCTGAAGAACGCTCAGGCACGTTGAGACTTTTGGGCAGAGGCTTTTGCCGCCTGGCAAAAGGGACAGTCCTTGAGCCCAAAGTCATTTGTGACGTTTTCGAGTTGTGGAGAGAACGTTTCGATGAACAAAAACGAGCCCCACTTTTTGCGCTGGCAAAAGTGGGGCTCGTTTGGCAGAAGCTTGGTTTTACTGCTTGTGTTCTATGGCAAAGACTGCCACATTATTGCCTCCCTGGCCGTTGCGTCCCTGGCTGGTGACCAGGGCAAGCTTTTCTTGCGGATGAATGGCAAGCCCTACGGCATAGGGGGCTACAGCGGCTGTATCCAGGATGCGCCAGCTTGCAATGTCTATGCAGGTCAGCGAAGAGCTCTTATTGCAGGCAGCATAGAGATGACGGCCATTGGGTGAAACAGCCACGGTGCGTGCGCCACTGCCCACAGTCAGTACGCGCCCTGTAACACTACCGTTACTTGGGGCGCGGTGAAGAATCTCGGCCATAGCGATCTCGGCAACCTTGCCCGGAACATTGAAGCTGACATAGAGTTTCTGACCGTCTGGGCTGCGGACAAAATGCCTTGGATTGGCTACTGGCAGATGCACGGAGCCGACCTTCTTGCCGTTTTCGACGTCAAAGACCGTGAGATACGAGCTCTTCATGCCGGCAACCAGAAGATAGCGGCCATCGGCGGTAAAGACTGTGCCCCTCAGACAAAGGCCGCAGACATTGTCCCGGTTGCCGCTTACGCCCGCCACATTGAGCTTTTGGCCCACCACAAGCAGCCGTTCATAGTGAAAATCCTGAGGATTGTTTGAAGAAATGTCGATGATGCCCACGGTATTGTCGCCCCAGTTGGTGACAGCCAGACGTTTGCCGTCGGGCGAAGCCGCAACCATCTTGGGAAGAGGTGCTGTGGGCATGACGCGGACAATGCTGTCTTGGGTGGTATCGATAATGGCCAGAGCCGAGGGGGAGGAGGCATTGTAATCACATTCTCTGCGGTAGTAGGAAACCCAGAGATAACGTCCGTTGTGGGTAAAGGTGCATTCCACGGGCTTGCCGCTGAAGCGGTTTTTGTCACCTGTGCCCCGGCAATTGTGATAGGTGTAATCAAAAAGCGTAGTTTCTCCGTTGAGAAAGAGAGGGGCGTCTTCCTGACCGAAGGTGTGTGAGATGACCTTTTTCAGCTCAAGGGTCTCTGTGTCGTAGACCAAGGTCTCCTTGCCCTCAAGGGCATTGATATAGAATTTTGTGCCGTCCAGGGAGAAAACGGCGGACTTGGGCGAAAAGATATGGGGAGAGCGCAGGTTTTTGATGAATTTGAGAACAGGGTGAGTGTTCTGAGGGGCAGAGAGACTTTGCACAGGATCAAGTGCACTAAGGCCAAGGGTTAAAAAAAGACAGGCAAGGAAGAAGGCGACAGGACGAAACATACGAGCTCCTTGGTCGAGAGGAAAATCAGCCTGAGCGGGGACCGATTTTTTCCGTCAGGTTCTTTGCGTGGCACTTCTTGTTCTTTCCAAAATCCTACGCTATTTTGGCAGAGGCTTGCTTTAGCAGGCACAGTCCTGACGTGTGCCACGAATGGTCAGGGTCTGTGTTGTGAGCAGGGGAAATTTTCAGCACAGGGTGGTCTATGCGCACAGAGATACTCATTGCCTTGATCAAAATTCGTCAGTACATGGGCGAGGAGCTCTTCCGTGATCGTCGTCTTGCCGGCACACTGGAAGAGGCTCTGGGAGAACTTCTGGGAAACCGCTTCGTGGGTGAAGTCGGGCTGATGCTCAGGCTGTATATGGAGGGGTATCCCCATAAGATGTTTGTCTCAGGGGCTACGGCTGCGTACTGGATTGAGCAGGAGGCTACAACCTTTGCTCGCAGATACTATTTGCAGGAACCTGCGGTCAAGCGGGCTCTGGCCTCGTGGTACTTTTTGTCGCAGCTTACGGAACGTGAAGTGTCCGATGTCAGTTCTGACGAGACAGGCGCAGCCCTTGCCGTGCATCTGACACGTTTCTGCAAAAAACAGCCGGCATCGCTGCAGAAAAGTCTGCTTGAAATCCTGGGCCGGAGTGCGCAGGACTTTGAGCACCTGCAGACATCCTATGGCCAGCAGAAGGGCGCAGATTTTGCCGATACTGACGATGAATTCGACAGCGAAGACTGCTACCGGGAAGGCTTACGTCTTGAAAAGGATGCCTGCAATGAGCAGGATATGCAGGAGGCAGCCCGCTATTTTCTGCGCGCGGCAGAAGCCGGGCATGCAGAAGCACAACTGTCCCTGGGTGACCTGTACTACCATGGTCGGGGTGTGGCCAGAAATCTGGCGGAAAATGTACGTTGGATGCGTTTGGCGGCTGAGCAGGGCGTACCCCAGGCTCAGGCGCGTCTTGCCTGGAATTATCAGCAGGGACAAGGCATTGCGCGCGACGATACCAAGGCAGCCTACTGGTATCGCAAGGCAGCAGAAAAATGGGATTCTGATGCCCTCTACAATCTTGCGCTTTTTTATACCGAAGGACGCGGCGTAGCCAAGGATGCAGCGCAGGCGGCCTTTTACTGTCGCAAAGCAGCAGAAAGCGGCCTTGCGGAAGCGCAGGATCTGCTCGGCCTCATGTACTACAATGGCAGCGGCCTGCCCAAGGACAACGAACAGGCCTGCGCCTGGTTCCAGGCAGCTGCCACCCGCGGTTTTGCCGAGGCGGAGCAGCATCTTGGGGTCATGTACTATAATGGTCACGGCGTGCCGCAGGATTCTCATGAAGCCGCACGCTGGTTCAGTCTTGCGGCCGAACAGGGCAATCTCCAGGCCCAGCTCAATCTTGGCACGCTGTATCTTAATGGCGACGGTCTACCCAAGGATGAAGGCAAAGCGGCTTTTTGGTGCTCGCGGGCGGCAGAGCAGGGCAATGTGGAAGCACAGTACCTTTTTGGCAAGATGTTGCTAGAAGGTGTGGGAGTGCGTGCCAATGCCGAACAGGCCGTGCAGGTCTTCAGCAAGGCCGCCGAAGCCGGTTATGCGCCGGCCCAGTATGCCTTGGGTGATCTCTACAGCAAAGGCTATGGCTGCCCCAAGAGTCGTTCTCAGGCCATCTCGTGGTTCCACAAGGCAGCGGCGCAGGGTGATAGTCAGGCCCGCAAGCGACTGGACGAGATGCGAGCACGCTCCGATATGCTCAATCGCTTCCGAGACTGGTAAATGCGCATCCTTCTGCTTGTAGCGTTTCTTTGGCTTATGCAGGTCGGAGCTGCTCTTGCCTGGCCTGCAACCGTGATGAATATCTACGATGCCGATACGCTGACGGTTGCGCCCTCTGCCGACGAGGACTGTCCGCTTTTTGTCAGGCTCTATGGGATTGATGCCCCAGAGCTTGGCCAGAATGGCGGAAATGACGCTCGACGTTTTCTTGCAGAGCTTTTGCCCTTGAAAAGTCAGGTCGAGATTATCCCCGTGAGTTGCGATGCCCATGGGCGGGTGATTGCCTATCTTGTCAGAAACGGTCAGGTTGTGAACGCCAGGCTCGTGCGCGAGGGGCATGCCTGGGTTGAGGCGTCCTGCCGGGCCATGGTCTGCAGAAAGTGGCTTGGTTTGCAGAAAGAAGCCCAAAAGGATGCCAAAGGCCTTTGGCATGAGAAAAATCCCAAGGCTCCCTGGCTTTTCAAGCAGGGCGAGACTTCACTTCCCATGAGCGGTGAGCAGAAGAGGCAGGCGCCGCTCCCCAAGGACGGCAAAAAGCCGCTGTCAGGCCCGTCGTGGATACCTCTTGAGGCGCAGCC
>JAGADH010000054.1 GCA_017613715.1 Desulfovibrio sp.
ATCACACAAGCAAGTAGAAGTTCCATAGCAAGTCTCCTGAAGAGTCTGTGAACTTTCTGAAAAATCGTAACTCCAAGCTTATGCTCTTATCTAAGCAAATCTTATGCCAAATTTTCCGATTTTCCAGACACGCTGCGCAAGAGTCCTTCAGAAAACGTTATGAATAGCCAACGATCCCGCAAACTGTGTTCCAAAGCCTTAACCGGGAACTGACTCGCTCTGCAAGCCAGGCGAAATCTTCTCCGAAGTTCATCAAGTATTCGGCGTAGAAACGCCGCCTCCTTATCTCCCTTCGTTAACAAGGCCTGTCACATGGCAGTAGCCATAACCGTCGAAACGCAGGACTGTCTATAGTGCTTCCACGAAATCCCGTCGCGCTTTCCGTCTGCGGACACGATGCAGAACGAGCCGTGAACGGCTCCATTTGTGAATGCGCGCGCGACAGCACCAAGAGCTGCTTCGCCCTTTTCTCGCTGCACGGCAAAAGCGGCTCCTTCCGTTTGTGCGGGGCAAACTCCGCCCTTCACGGCTGATATTGACTGAAATATCGGACAATACGCTTGCCTCTGCTGCCTGGACAGTCTGAAGGCAGGCTTTCTCAGGAATGCTTACGGGCAAGCTGTGCTTGCTGCGCTTCGTCGATGATTTTCCAGGTTTCAGACCATTGTCTCTCGAGAAACATTGCAAAGTCCACGCAATCAGTATCCCTAGGAAATGGCGATACCGACGTTTTCTGAAAAGTATAGCAGAATTTGAGATATGACTGACGTTCACTCCGTGGAATGATGATTGGAGGAAAACCGTTTCGCAACAAGGGAAAATTTGCCAGAAGGCGTGCCATTCGCCCATTGCCGTCGAAAAAAGGATGGATGGACACGAAAGAAAGATGCGCCTTTGCGTAGCAAAGCGTCGCTTCAGCGCGCGTCTTCGGGGATAGTACAGAAAATGCGTCGATCCACTCTTGCATGAGCTTTGGCGTCAATTCGCAGGACGGATACTCGTGCCAGACAATCTTTCCATTTTCTTCGACTTGGGTTCCATTGTTCTCCCGTTTCCATACGCCAACGGGACGATACACGTCATGGATTATTGCTGTCTGAACAAGACGATGAAGGCTGAAAAGGTCCTGCTCGTTAAGAGGCACGTCGCCTACAGCCATTTCCGCTAGGCGTTTGACCGCGTCGGAATGGCCCTGAATGTCGAGATGCTCCTGCAGGGTTTTTCCGGAAACCGTCAAGCCTTCTCTGAGAAAGAAGAGCGTATCTCCCACTGAAAAGCTATTCCCTTCAAGAGCGTTCGACGCTTGTGTCCAGAGCACTCTGAGAGTAAAGAGGACATGTTCGCGCAGATCACTGTCCAGACTGTTAAGCCAGGGGAAACGGGACATGCTGACTCCTCGTCAAAAGCAATTGACTCACAGAGCGTTATGGATTCCTGGGCCGCTGCCAGAGTGGAGGGTGAAGGCATTCTGAACTTTGAGTGTCTAACGGGAACCTGAGACAAGCCGATATTGTGCGGAGGATCCCAAAACGCGCAGCTGAACTATGCGTGCTTGGCCAGGATTGACTTTCTCCGTCCGAGCCTAACGGGAATACCCAAAGCTCCACCTTGTTTGCTGCGCCCAAGCCGCTATGCTGCAAAATTCTGCATTTATGCCACGATTCAGCGCTCTGTAGAAGACTTGACTTACCGATAGCATTTGTTGCGTACAAAAAAAAGCTCCGCATCAATCGGAGCTTTCTCTTGTCAAAAATTTGTCGACCGCAATACTTGCCTGGTCTTGAGACATCTTCATAAGGACTCCCTGGCATACTGCTGGCTGTCTTCTCTTGCCAAATCCCTGTCTGAACGGTGGGCATAATACATAATAAGCAAAACCTCGGCAAAAACAGCGCATCCAAGTACCAGTTCCATACGAAGTCTCCTGCAGTGTCTGAAGTCCTTGTGAAAAAAAGCCTAACGTTTTCATCAAGCTTATGCTCTAATTTATGCAAACGGCATGCCAAGCATTACAATTTTTCACGCATTTTTTGCCGATCTTCCTCAAGAGACAATGGGCAGATCTTTCCCACTTCAACTCAAATCTATCGTCACAAAGAGCTGAACGCTCCTGTGACGACCATGTGGTTTACCAGATAGAAGAATTCGCCGATCGGTAATGCAACGCTCTCCTCAGCCTGAGCACAGCCACAAAAAAAGCCCCGCACAATCGGAGCTTTTTTTCTTGGGAGGGAGAACACTATGATCGCTATTCCAATTGACCTTTAGCAGTACTTCCGCCAGCTTTCTTTGGCTGGCACACGGCCAATACGGTGGGCGTAGAGCATGCTCAGCAAAACCTCGGCAAAAACAGCGCATCCAAGCATCAGTTCCATAAGAAGTCTCCTGCAGTGTCTGATAGCGGTGTTAAGAAAAGCCTCAACGTATAGCCATTCTTACGTCAGATTTTAATGCAAAACCCATACCAAGTTTTGAGATTTTCCTAACACTTTTTGAGAAAGCCCTTCTATAGCCAGTTTGCGGGTTTTTTGCTCTTGCTGAGAGCATCTCGATCAGCCAGGTCTAAGCAAAGTTTGCCTACCGTCAAAATCTTGTCACGCAAGTAAACTCGGCCTGCTTGTGAGGTTCAAAGCATCTTCCCTGCCAATGCAAAGCAAAGACCCCGCACAGGCGGGGTCTTTGGTCAAGCAAGCATCGTCTTCACGAGCGATAGTCGGCATTCAGCGACACATATTCATGGCCAAGATCCGAGGCTTCGTGACGATAGACCCCTGGCCCATCACCCAGTGTGATATCAACGGCAATATTGTCTGCCCTAAGTCGCCTGGCCAGTTCCTCTTCCTGATCATCATTGACGGGCTGCCCCTGGCAAAAGCGCTGAATACCACAGAGGCTGAGGCTGACCTTTTCCGGCTCAAAATCAGCTCCGCTGTATCCCACAGCCGTAATGATCCTGCCCCAGTTGCCGTCACCTCCGTAAATGGCTGTTTTCACAAGCTGTGAACGCCCCACGGCGCGGGCCACTATTTCCGCCTGATGATTATCAATGGCCCCATGCACAAGAATCTGCAGGACCTTGCTGGCACCTTCACCGTCTTTAACGAGCATATGGGCAACCTTGCCCAGAATTTCGGTCAAGGCCGTCTCAAATGAGGCCAGATCCTCCTGACTTTGCACACGCACCTTGGCCTGGCCATTGGCCAGACCAACGATAGTATCATTGGTTGAGGTATCACCATCCACGGAAACACGGTTAAAGGTCTCTTCCACTGCCCGGCCAAACATTGCCTGCCAGGCTTGCTGGGCTATGCCGGCATCAGTTAGGCAGACGCAGAGCATGGTGGCCATATTGGGACAAATCATACCAGCCCCCTTGGCCATGACCGTTAAACGCACCGTGCCCCCGGATAGCGCAAGATCGCGCGCAGCGAACTTGGGAAAAGCGTCCGTGGTCATGAAAGCGCGGGTAAAGCCTTCGGCATCACGGCTGCCAAGATTAGCCACAAGTTCCGGCAAAGCAGCTCTAAAACAGTCCATTTTCAGCTGAGCGCCTATGACGCCTGTTGAGAGGGGAATCACCCCCTGCTCAGCAAGGCCAAAATGCTCAGCAATGAGCCTCTGACAGTCCCGCACATTGCGCATCCCCTGATCGCCGGTACAGGCATTGGCCTGGCCTGAATTGGCCACAACAGCCCGCACAGGCCTGCCCTGAGCCAGAATCTCGCGGCAGACCACGACCGGTGCCGCGCAGAAACGGTTCTGCGTAAACATGCCGGCAAAAACACAATCCGCATCCGAGACCAGAAGCCCCAGATCATAGCGGTCAGCGGCCTTGAAGCCAGCCTTGGCACTGCTCGCCCGAAAGCCCTTGGGCAAATCATCCAACATAGGTCCTCCCAAAAAAAGACGCCTTTTTTATCGCTCGACAAAAAAGGCGTCATCAAAAAGCTACGACAAGCAGGGCTTAAGCACGCGACTTCTGAATCTCGTCTGCAATGGCCTGCGGCACACGTTCATAGTGATGGAACTGCATGGTAAAGGTGGCGCGTCCCTGGGTACGGCTGCGCAGATCCGTGGCATAGCCGAACATGGAGGCAAGCGGCACCTGAGCGCGGATGCTCTGGGCTCCGCCGGCCCGCGCTTCCATGCTCTGCACACGGCCGCGGCGGCCGTTGAGATCGCCCATGACATCACCAAGATATTCTTCTGGTGTCACCACTTCCACGTCCATGATGGGCTCAAGCAGGACAGGACCTGCTTTCTGCATGGCATCCTTGATGGCCATGGAGCCTGCCACATAGAAAGCCTGCTCCGAGGAGTCGACTTCGTGGTAGGAACCAAAGACGAGATTGACCTTGACGTCAACGCAGGGGAAGCCAGCCAGCACACCACTCTTCATGGCGTCCTGAATGCCCTTGTCAATGGAGGGGATATATTCCTTGGGAATGACACCGCCGGTGATGGAATTGATGAACTCATAGCCCTTGCCGGAATTGGGTTCGATCTCGATCACGCAGTGACCGTACTGACCACGACCGCCGGACTGCTTGACATGCTTCATGTCACTCTTGCCGGGCTTGGAAATGGTCTCACGGTAGGCAACCTGAGGCTTGCCGACATTGGCGTTGACGCCGAACTCACGTGTCAGACGGTCAACAATGATGTCCAGATGCAGCTCACCCATACCGGAAATCAAGGTTTGATTGGTTTCTTCATCACCCTTGACGCGGAAGGAAGGATCTTCCTTGGCGAGCTTGTTCAGGGCGGCTGAAAGCGCATCGCGGTCAGCCTTGGTCTTGGGCTCAATGGCCACTTCAATGACGGGCTCAGGAATGTTCAAGGATTCCAGGATCACAGCTCGCTTTTCATCGCAGAGCGTATCACCGGTTGAGGCATTCTTCAGACCAACCAGAGCTACGATATCGCCGGCACCGGCCCATTTGATGTCTTCACGCTTATTGGCGTGCATTTTAAGAATGCGGCCAATGCGCTCACGCTTGCCGGTATTGGCATCATAGACGGTCATGCCGCTTTCCAGGCAGCCGGAATAAATGCGGAAGAAGGACAAATGCCCGATAAAGGGATCGGAAAAGAGTTTGAAAACAAGACCTGCCAGAGGCTCCTTATCGGTGCAGTGACATTCAATGAGCTTGTCTTCCTTACCCGGCTCATGACCGGTCATGGGCGGAATGTCCACAGGCGAAGGCAGATAGGCCACAATGGCGTCCAAAAGCGGCTGGACGCCCATATTTCTGAAGGCCGAACCGCAGAGTACGGGCACAATGCTGCGCGAAATGGTCGCCTTGCGCACGCAGGAGATGATTTCCTCTTCAGTCAGCTTTTCGCCGCCCAGATACTTATCCAGCAGCGCTTCATCCTCTTCGGCCACGGCCTCAAGCATTTCATGATGCTTTTCTTCAAAGACGGCCTTGAGCTCTTCGGGCACGTCACCTTCGATCATGCTCGCGCCCTTGGTCTCTTTGTCAAAACGGATGGCCTTGCCGCTGACCAGGTCCACCACGCCCTCAAACTTGTCTTCGGAACCGATGGGGATCTGCAAAGCCACAGGCTTGGCACCCAGACGGTCGTGGATCATGCCCACGCAGCGGTTAAAATCAGCGCCAATGCGATCCATTTTATTGACAAAACAGATACGCGGAACATTGTAGCGGTCAGCCTGACGCCAGACGGTTTCCGACTGGGGCTCAACGCCGGCCACAGCGTCAAAGACGCAGACAGCGCCGTCGAGCACGCGCAGGGAACGTTCCACTTCAATGGTGAAGTCCACGTGGCCTGGGGTGTCGATGATATCGATACGATGCTCTTTCCAATAGCAGGTTGTGGCTGCCGAGGTAATGGTAATACCGCGCTCCTGTTCCTGCTCCATCCAGTCCATGGTGGATTCACCGTCGTGCGTTTCACCGATTTTGTGGTTCACGCCGGTATAGTACAGAATGCGTTCGGTCGTTGTGGTTTTGCCCGCGTCAATATGGGCCATGATGCCGATATTGCGCTGCATGTCCAAAGCTACGGTGCGAGACACAGGCATTTCTCCTATAAAGTTGGTATCAGTACACACATGCCGAAGCTGGCACGGTCATGCAAGACAAAAGGAACCACTACCAACGAAAATGCGAGAACGCCTTGTTGGCATCAGCCATGCGATGGGTGTCTTCACGCTTCTTCACAGCACCACCACGGCCATTGTAGGCATCAATGAATTCACCGGAAAGCTTGGCCGTCATCCCCTTTTCGCCGCGCGAACGGGCGTAATTGATGATCCAGCGAATGGAAAGGGAAATCTGACGATCGGGATGAACATCCATGGGCACCTGATAGGTAGCGCCGCCCACACGACGCGCTTTGACTTCCATGTGGGGCTTGACATTGTCCAGAACCTTTTCAAAGGCGCGCAACGGATCTTCACCGGTCTTTTCCGCAAGCTTGAGCAGTGAACTGTAAAAAATCTTTTCAGCGGCACCACGTTTGCCATTGTACATCAGACGATTGACAAATTTGGTGACGAGACGGCTGTTATAGAGAGGATCGGGGAGAATCTCCCGCTTGGGCACTGAACCTTTACGTGGCATGGGGTTACTCCTTCCACAGGCTTTGGGCTGTACCAACCCCGCAGACTACTCTGCATGGCACAAACCCCGGATGAAAAAAACTATTTCGGACGCTTGGCACCGTACTTGGAACGGCTCTTGCGGCGATCAGCCACACCACCGGTATCCAGGGTACCACGGACGATGTGGTAACGCACACCGGGAAGGTCCTTAACACGACCGCCACGGATGATGACCACGGAGTGCTCCTGCAGATTGTGGCCTTCACCGGGAATGTAGGCGGTGACTTCAATACCGTTGGTCAGACGCACACGGGCAACCTTACGCAAAGCCGAGTTAGGCTTCTTAGGGGTGGTGGTGTAGACACGGGTGCAGACGCCGCGACGCTGCGGGCAGGCCTGCAGAGCAGGTGTCTTTTTGCGTTTGACCACGGCTTTCCGCTCAATGCGGATAAGCTGGTTAATGGTAGGCATAGTTCCTCCAGACTAAAAGGTTTAAGGGCGTCTTTGTACGTGAGTGGCCCCTGGCTGTCAAGATTTTTCCTCAGCCAGAGCCTCGGCAAAACGGGCGCGCATGGCCAGAAGCTTTTCTTTCTTGTCCAAAAGATCGCAACTTGTGGCCTTTTCGCGGGCCACGACCTCTTCGGAAGCGCGTGCGAGAAAATTCTCGTCCTGCAGATGCCGATTGACGTTCAAAAGATTTTTTTCAAGCTTGGCCAACTGCTTATCAAGCCTGGTCAGTTCTCCGGCCAGATCCACAGTTCCGCGCAGGGGCACGACAATCTGGCAGCCAAAGGCCACGGCCGAAGCCGAGGCACGCGGGGCCTGAAGCGCAAGATCAACATGCATCTCCTCAAGGCGGGCAACCTGCATGATCACTTCCTGATTACTCAAAAGCAACTCTTTCTGGGCTTCATCCACAGGCTGCAGAAGCAATCTCACCTTCTTGCCGGGGCTGATATTGAGCTCAGCCTTGATGGTGCGCACAGAGACAATGACTTCCTGCAGAAATTCCATAGCCCTGGCTTCATCCGGCCTCTTGCATTGAGGACGAGCTTCTGGATAACCAACCCTAGCAAGCTCAGGGTACTTGTCGCTGCCTGGCAAGGCAGCCCAGATCTCCGCTGTGACAAAGGGCATGATCGGATGCAGAAGCACCAAGATCTCGCGCAGCACAAGCAGCAGCACGTACTGGGCGTCTTCTTTGCGTTGAGCATCATTGGACTGCATATCGGGCTTGACAAGCTCAAGGTACCAGTCGCAGAAGGCACCCCACAAAAACTTGTAGCAGGCCTGGGCCGCATCGTTGAAACGATAGTTTTCCAAAGCGCCTGAGACCTCGTCCTTGACCTCTTCAAGGCGATGCAAAATCCAGATGTGATGCAGACCTGTCACCTTGGCAGGATCGCAGGCCCGGGGAGATATACCTGCCAGATTCATCAGGGTAAAGCGCGCGGCATTCCAGAGCTTGTTCACAAAGTGGCGATAGCCCTCAATGCGGTCTTCGGACAAACGGATATCGCGTCCCATGGCGGCAAAAGCCGTCAGCGTGAAGCGCAGGGCATCACAGCCGTATTTTTCAATCATCAGCACAGGGTCAATGACATTGCCCGTGGATTTGCTCATCTTGCGGCCTTCGGCATCGCGTACCAGAGCATGCAGATAGACATCCTTAAAGGGCACTTCTCCCAGAAAATGCTGGCCCATGATCATCATACGGGCCACCCAGAAGAAAATAATGTCAAAGCCTGTAACCAGCACGCTTGTGGGATACCAGCGCTTAAGATCCTTGGTCTTATCCGGCCAGCCCATGGTGGAAAAAGGCCAGAGACTTGACGAGAACCAGGTATCCAGGACGTCCTCGTCCTGCAAAAGATGATTTTGACCACAAGCAGGACATTTTTCTGGGGTCTCTTCGCTGACAATGAGCTTACCGCAGTCCTGGCAGGTCCAGGCGGGAATTCTGTGTCCCCACCAGATCTGACGGCTGATGCACCAGTCGCGAATGGTATCAAGCCAGTGATAATAGGTCTTGATCCAGGATTCAGGAAAGATCTTGGTCAAAGCGGGCACGGCTGCGCGGGCCTGTGGCGCAAGCTTGGTTGTGGCCACAAACCACTGGGTTGAGACGTGTGGCTCAACAACGGTATGACAGCGGTAGCAGTGGCCCACAGCATGCGTTAAAGGTTCAACCTTAACGAGATCGCCGGCCTTTTCAATATCTTCCACAATCTTTTTGCGGCACTCTTCCTTGCTCAGTCCCACATACGGACCTGACTCGGCTTTCATCATGCCGTTTTCGTCAATGACCTGGAGAAATTCCAGATTATGGCGCTTGCCGAGCATCCAGTCATTGTGGTCATGGCAGGGCGTGACCTTAAGGCAGCCTGTACCGAACTCACGATCCACATAGCTATCGGCAATGACGGGCAGCTCACGACCCAGGACCGGCAAGATGACCTTAGAGCCTATGAAACGACTGTAGCGCTCATCCTCAGGATGCACGCAGACTGCGGTATCACCGGGGATAGTTTCAGGACGGGTGGTAGCCACAACTAGCGATTCCTGACTATCCTTCAGATGATAGCGGATATGCCAGAGATGACCTGCACTATCCTCGTGTTCCACCTCATCGTCAGCCAGTGCTGTATGACAACGCGAGCACCAGTTGATGATATAGTCGCCCTTATAGATCAGCCCTTCATTATAGAGCTGCACAAAGACGCGGCGCACGGCACGGGATAAACCCTCATCCATGGTAAAACGCAGACGCGTCCAGTCAACGGAGCAACCCAGAGCGCTGATCTGATCGAGAATACGGTGCCCGTATTCCTCACGCCATTGCCAGACCCGGTCAATAAAGGCCTCACGCCCAAGATCATGACGGCTTTTGCCTTCACGGGCCAGAGCGCGTTCCACCACATTCTGCGTGGCTATGCCGGCATGGTCTGTGCCCGGCACCCAGAGCACGTTTTTGCCTTTCTGCCTGGCATAACGGATTAAGACATCAATCAGCGTCAAATTCAGGGCGTGGCCGATATGCAGGGCGCCTGTGACATTGGGCGGGGGAATGACGATGGCATAGCCTTCGCCGGGACCATCCGGGTCGGGAGTAAAGGTTTTATCTTCCTCCCAGTGACGGCGCCACCGGGCCTCCACATCCTTGGGCTCGTAGCCGCTTGGAAGCATCTCTTCTGCCATGGGGTATTACGGGCACAGAAAACTGTACCCTCCTCCTTTTCTAAGTTGCAGCTGAAACTTTGCGCCTGACTGCAAAAAATCTGCCTGCACGAAGTGTCAAAGAAAAAGTCCGCAAGAGCGAACTTGCATTCTCCGACAAAGCCGGCAATACTAGGGTTATGCCGCACCCAACCATCTACCTGCTCTGGGACGCCTCCCATATCTGGGGGCTCATGGCTTGGCGCGCCCTGACTGCGCTTGGGCTCTCCATTCGCCTCTCGAAAGGTCAAGAAATAGCGTATGGCCTGCTTTTAGGCAAGTCAGAGCAGACTGGCCCAAAGCTGATTATTGTGCCTGGCGGCAATGCCCGGGCCAAGGCCCGAGCCCTGGGGAGCAGGGGACTTTCTGCCATTCGCCAATGCATAGCCCAGGGCGGCAATTACCTTGGCTTCTGCGGCGGGGCTGGCCTGGCCTTATCCGGCGAAAACGCCCTTGGTCTCTGCTCCTGGTCGAGAAAGCCCTATCCCGACCGCCTGCAGCATCTGGCAAGCGGCCACGTTCTGGCAAGGCTTGCAAAAAACGAACTCTGTCCAGAGAGCCTGCAAAGCCACGATATTTCTCTGCCCATCTGGTGGCCTGGCCGTTTTTCTGCCAATGCTGACAAGACCATCGAGATCCTGGCCTCTGCCAGGAAACGCGATAGCGACTTCTGGCTGGGTGATCTGGCACTCGCCAGCATCCCGAACGAATGCTTCAGCATCTGGCAGGAAGAATACGGCTTAGATCTTTCCTCGGATTTTTTAACCAATATGCCCCTTGTGATCAGTGGGCAATATGGTAACGGCCGCTATCTCTTAAGCTATTCCCACCTTGAGACCCCAGAAAGTCCTGACGCCAATACCTGGTTATCCCACCTTATTGGCGAGCTCACAGGCATAAAACTCACACACACCCGTATTCCTGCCTGGGACCTGGATAAACAGGAAAGCCTCTGGCCAAAAAATGACCATACGCAGCCGCTGTACGAAGCTTTAAGCATCACGCGCAAGCTCCTGGATCTTGGCGTTGACCAGCATCTTTTCTTTCGCCGCACACCCTGGCTCTGGGGCTGGCGCACAGGCCTTCCGGGAGCGGCCTTAAATGCCCTGCATACATCCCTTTCCGGACTCTTGGCCCAAGCCCCTACAGCCTGCGCCCAAAAAGCCTGGGACAGAGTACGCAGCGAATTTATGCGTACGCTTCAGCTTTTTGCGGCCGGTGCCGAGGAAAGCCTTCTGACCAGCCGCATCACCGGTGTGCTTGGAGGATTATTGCCGCACGCCATACGCCATCGTGACCTCAAGGAGCGCCAGCTGGCCATTTTCGGCTGCCCTAGAAACGGGGGCGGACTTGTGGGGGAGATGCTCAAGGTGACCGAAGAGCTGATCTATCTCTCACAGCCAGGTATTAATCCACAGGCTGACCCTGGCTTCGGTACTCATTGAGCTTATTGCGCAGGGTACGTACGGAAATGCCAAGCATCTCAGCGGCCTGAGTACGGTTGCCGCTGGTCACTTCCAAGCCCTTGATGATCATGATGCGTTCCATCTCATGCAGAGGAATGACAGGTCCTGAAAAGGCCTTAAGCACATCGTGGGAAGTATCGGAAGCCTTGGGATCGGACGCTTGAGGGGAGGCTTGGGGCATTGCGTCTTCGGGGGAGGGAGGATTTTCTTCTTCAAAGAGCGGCCATTCGGCATTTTCCAGAAGAAAATGACAGGGTTCAATGGGTCGGCCATTGGCCAAAAGCACGGCCCGTTCCATAAGATTCTGCAGTTCGCGGACATTGCCCGGGAAGGCATAGGATGTCAGCCAGCTTATGGCCGGCTCTGAGAGCGTCATGGCAGGCAGACTGTATTCCCGCACATACATATTGATGAAAAAGTTGGCAAGCTCAAGCACATCATCGCCCCGCTCATGCAGGGCAGGAAGTCGCAAGGGGATGACATTCAAGCGGAAATAGAGATCCTGACGAAATTTGCCTTCCTTGACCCAGTCTTCAAGATTGCGGTTGGTGGTAGCCAGGACTCTGACATCTACACGTATGGTCTCAGAGCCACCGACCCTGTCCACCTCACTTTCCTGCAAAACACGCAAAAGCTTGGCCTGCAGCGGCAGATCCATCTCCGAAATTTCATCCAAAAGCAGGGTGCCGCCATTAGCCAGCTCGAATTTGCCGAGTTTTCTGGCAATGGCACCGGTAAAGGCCCCTTTTTCGTGGCCAAAGAGTTCACTTTCCAGGAGATGTTCAGGCAGGGCCGCACAGTTCACGGCAATGAAGGGACCACGGGCACGTTTGCTCATGGCATGGAGATAGCGGGCAAACATTTCCTTGCCCGTACCGGATTCACCCATGATCAGGACAGTGGCCTTGGATGGGGCCACCTGTTTGGCCAGGGCCAGCACGCGGGCAATGGAGGGATGACGTCCCACAATGCGGGGACCGATACCTTCTGTGAAACCGGGCTTATGGCCTCCAAGCGTTGAGACCTGCGGTACCGGAACAGGTTTTTTGGGTTCCCTGACAACCGAGAGGATCCGCTCAACATCAAGAGGCTCAAGCCAGTAGTCGTGAGCTCCAAGATTCAGAAGCC
>JAGADH010000055.1 GCA_017613715.1 Desulfovibrio sp.
CTTTAACAAAACATTCCTTTTTCCAGAAGGCTATGCCATATTTCATAATATTCTGGATCTGAACTTCAAGTCCTGCAGCGTAGTTGCGCTCTTCAATCTGCTGGAGAGCAGCACAAGCATACTTCTCAAGTTCTTCGTACCTCTTGGCAGATTTCACTTCAATAAGGATGGCCCGCCTTTTTCTAAGATCCTCGATAACAATATCAGGGCGACCGAGGCCTTTTTCTCGATTGGATTTGACGTTAAAGCCAGCGCCATGCAATAATCCAGTCATAAAACCATGGTAGTAGTTTTCGACGCTATCATAATAACTGATCGTGCTGTAGAGTATGTCTGTCAGCGTTTCCTGAACAGCCTTACTGTCACCGCTCCAAAAAGCCTCAATAAATAGTCTAAAATCCTGCTTTTTGAGAGTCTCACGAAACCATTGAGATACTGTTTGCGTAAAAATTTGTCGCACTTCCTTATTGGGGATGACCAATGAAGATTTACTATGCTGAGTTAGACTTGCATCCTTGGTTAAATACCCAGTCTCATACATTACTGACCATATATTGTTCTCATCATTATAGACAGTATCATAGGTTAAGTCCTCAACAAGATCTACAGTAATAGCTTCACCTGAAATCAGTTTCTCAACTTTACTGCGTGTCTCCTCGTTGGCCTGATTGACAAGTGTGCGTACAATTGCATTTTTGCTAGTATTATTCCAATATGCCTTTGGCTGTTTTTCTGGATCATCTTGCAGATCATCAATATATTGAAGAACATCCCAAGGACAATATATTTCTCCCTCTTGACCAAAACGATAGCCATCATACCATTCTTGGATAACATCTTTTTTTTCTGATAAATTTGCGTCTTTGAGAAGTCTTTCTACCTCATTTACTGTAAAACCAAATTTATCAGCAAAACGTGAATCAGATATTCCAAAACATTTAAAATTATTTAAACCAGTAAAAATACTCTCTTTAGCAATGCGTAGACAACCTGTAAGAACTGCAAACTTAAGCAATGGATTGGTCTTGAGCACAGCCCCAAGTACAGACCTGATAAACTGAATCATATCTTGATAATAACAATTTTGTTCAGCATAATATATCGGAGCATCATATTCATCAATAAGCAAGATGACTTGTTTTTGCCAATAAGTTTGAAGGGCGTGAGACAAGGTTTTTAAACTTTCCACCATATCAGCATAATCATCAGTCCTAGTCAATACACGATCAATAAAATCTTTATCAACTTTATCAACAGCGTCACCTTTCAAAAGATATTTATTATCTCTGCATATATTTGAAATAAGTTTCCTATACAGCAAGTAAGCATTATCAAAATTCTTAGCCTCTAACCCCTTAAATGTGATAAACAATGTTGGGTATTGATTCATCCACTCCTGGCAAACACTTTTATTTCTTGAAATATTTAAGTCTTGAAAAATTTCAATACTATTTTTATTAATATCAAAAAATTCATCCAACATAGACATATTTAATGTTTTTCCAAAGCGTCTTGGCCGTGTAATAAGCGATGCTACCGGTGGACAATTACAGAGCATCTCTTCTAGTAATTGCGTTTTATCTACGTAACAATAATTATTTATACGCATATCTCTAAATGATTCACAACCTATTTTAATATTAATATGCGACATAATAACTTCCAGATCTCACTAAAACATTATTTTTATGTTTAATATTTACTAAGTGTCTATAAGTATTTTACCTATATCAAGAGCTATAACAGTAAAAGACATACCGATACTGTGCCAATATAGACAAACTCTAGGCAGCATAAGCATGCTACAACGGGATGAGCTGAGTAAGCAGAGCGGTCTGCCAAGACAGTGAAAATGGTGGATGGCTGAGCGAATAAAGACAGGGCAGTCATATGCCTGCAAAGAGGGGGAAAAGCAGAACGAACGTGGAACACAACGGGAAGAAGAAACGGTCACCGTCAATCTTCTCTCTTAGAGCTGCGAACGAGTCTCGCCCTTACGAGGAGAGAAAAAAATGGGGAGCACCACAGGACTGGCACTCCCCAAGCGAGAAAGGAGAGTAGGGCGCTTTTACGCCTCTACGGCTTCGTATTCTTTACGCAGACTCTCTATGAGTTCGTGCACGGAGATAATGGAGTTCACCCGGTAGACATTGGCTCCACAGAAGGCAAAACCCTGTTCCAGACGTCCACGCATAGCGTTTAAGAGCACACGGGCAATGCAGTAGGGCGTTTTTTCCCGATTACAGGTCTTCACACAGTGGAAAATGCACTTGAAGGGTTTGGTCAGACCATCGCGTGAACGCTGAATAAATTCATTATAGAGGGCCCGGCCTGGCATACCAACAGGGCTGCTGATGATGGTGATATCTTCTTGGCGTGCCTTAACAAAGGCCTGCTTAAACTTCTCATCGGCATCACATTCATGCGTCGCCACAAAACGTGTGCCCATCTGTACACCGCTTGCGCCTAGCTCAAGATAACGGTGAATATCCTCGCCGGTATACACTCCTCCGGCTGCGATAACAGGAATTTTACGGCCGTATTTGTCTTCAAAGGGTTTCACGGCCTCCACCACCTGGGGCAGAAGCTTGTCCAAAGCAAAGTCAGGATTATCAATTTCCTCGGGCTTAAAGCCAAGGTGACCGCCAGCCTTGGGACCTTCGAGCACAAAAGCATCAGGCAGATAGTCAAAACGGGAAAGCCATTTTTTGGCGACCACGGTTGCGGCCCTGGCTGAGGAAATGATCGGTACAAGCTTGGTTTTGAACTCTTCTTTTTTCTCTTCGCACAGTTCCAGGAGATGCTTGGGCATATCCAGGGGCAGGCCTGCACCTGAAAAAATCACATCGATCTTATTCTCAATGGCTGTTCTGACCATCTGGGCAAAGGTGGTCAATGCCACCATGATATTCACGCCAATGATACCGCTGGTCGCGGCACGCGCTTTGCTGATTTCTTCCTTCAGGGCACGTAAATTGGCCTCAACGGGATGCTGCGCCACATCACTTTGGGTCATGCCAATCATGGCAGCCGCAATAACCCCGATGCCGCCTTCTTTGGCCACGGCCGAGGCTAGACGCGAAAGCGAAATGCCAACACCCATGCCACCTTGAACAATAGGCGTTTGTGCTTTCAAATCACCAATTTGTAACGCGGGAAAAGGCATGGATAACCTCCGGCCTTGAGCAGACAAGACAAACAGCCCAAAGCGGTCACACTATCGCCCAGTCCAAGGGGATCATAACGCGCCTTTGGCCAAAAATGCGGCTTCAGTCTGCCAATATGCACACACAATCGCGAAAAAAAACAAAAAGTATGCTAAATCGAACCGCTGCAAATTGCAAGGGCAAGCCACAAGCGATTTGCAAACTCAGCCAGCCCCTCAGAGCATAACAGCGATAATCCACAGCGTTCAAGAGCTGAGCATGACTTCTTGCAAGCGAGCAAAACCGTAGATTTTCCCCCAAGACAAGGCTTGTTTGCTCTCAAAACCGCTTCGAAGAAAAAACACAGATACTTGCCCTGGGACAAAAGAGACAAAAATGCCATGAATAAAAGGCGACAAAAAAAGCCTACACAAGCGGTTCAGAACAGCCGTTAGGCATTCACAGATCCCTTGCGGCCAAGAAAGACATCACCCAGATCGCCGCCCCCGGCCATACGGGCGAGCTCCTTGCGGCGCTCCTCTTCAGTAAGTCTTTGACAAAGCGTCTGTGTGGAATCGCTCGTCACAATCTTCTGTATCTGAAAATGCCGTTCAGCCTGAGCCGCAAGCTGTGGCCAGTGGGTAATAAGAATAATCTGATGTTTGCCCGCCAGCTCTCGCAGTTTTTCCGCAAGTTTGTTCAGAGTGAAGCCGCCCACACCCGAATCCACTTCGTCAAAAATATAGGTTGAGCTGTCCCTGTGGGTCTCAAGACTGGTCAGCGCCAGCAGAAAGCGCGAAAGCTCGCCGCCTGAGGCGATATCGTCAAGAGCCTTGGGGCGCTGGCCAGGGTTGGGTGCCCAGAGAATACGGATACGCTCATCGGCGATATCCTTGTAAAGGGGGAAAGGCAGGTATTCGGGCAAAACGCGCACATGTTCCGAAAAGGCCAGATCTTTCAATTCGCTCTCAAGCCGTAATAAAAACTGCTCAGCCGTTGTATGGCGCAGAGGGATGATCTTTTCAAGAAGAGCCGAGAGCTTGCCCATCAGTGTCTCTTCTTCCCGTTGCAACTGACCAAGATCCAGGGCCACGGAATCTAAAAAGGAGAGGCTTTCCTCAAGCTCATGCTGCAGATGCATAATCTCAGACAGAGACCGGTGCAGTTTGCGTTTCAGCTGGGCAAGCTCGTAGAGGCGCGACTCAATGGCGTCAAGATCCTGCACCTCGGCTGCCTCTGGCGGATTTTGCAGACGTCTGGCCAGAGCCGTCAGTTCCGCCTGAAAATCCATACAGACATTGAGAGAAGCCCCAAAGCTCTCATCCATTTCGCCAAGCGAGCCAAGTTCCTTCTCAAGATTTGCGAGCATATCCTGCAGACCCGGGGCATCATAGCCATAAATCAGGGAGAGGGCGGCTTCATAGCGTTTTTTGATTTCGCCTGTGAGCCTGGCCTTCTGGCGAAGCTCTTCAAGGCGTTCTTCTTCGCCTTCTTCAGGGGCAACCTTACGGATTTCGGCAAGCTGCATGTCCAAAAGATCGCGCTTGTCCAAAAGATCCTTCTGACGCGCCAGCAGCGCTTCCTGCTGCTCGGCATTGGCCTTGAGCTGGCTTACGAGCTGATCACGCTCTGCAAGCAATGCTGGCTCTGGAAAATGGCGTTCAATAAGCTGGCTCTGGAAGGCCGGGGCCAGGAGTTTTTGCTGTGCATGCTGACTTGTATAGGTGATGAGCTTTGGTCGTAATTCCTTTAAGATCTCCTGGGTGTGCAGGGTATCGTTGACAAAGATGCGGCTGCGGCCACTTTCTACAATGAGCTCACGCCGAAGCAGGAGTTCTCCTGCGTCGGTCTGAAAAAGTCCTTCCACAATGGCCCGTTCAGCTTGAGGGCGCACCATATCAGCTTTCAGGCGATCACCCAGAAGAAAAGACAGGGCTTTTAAAATGAAGCTCTTGCCTGCGCCAGTCTCGCCGCTTAGGACATTCATGCCACCGCACAGTTCAAGTGACACATCTTCGATCAA
>JAGADH010000056.1 GCA_017613715.1 Desulfovibrio sp.
AAATAAGGTCTTCCTACTGTAACGTTGAATCGATCTACAAAAACTATCGAAAAATTTTCTTAAACGAATTGCTATTCGTAATTTTTGTTCCTTTTATCAGACAATAGCATAGAACACAAGCAACAAAAGGGAAAAATACGCTTTTTGTCTGTCTAAAATGCAAAAACTTCACGGCAACCCTGCTGAACAGGCCCTGATCAGGCAAATCCCCTAGCAAAAACCGGGCTTTCGAAAAGCTTCGAAAACCCGGCTTCTCAGAGCATAACGTGGTGAAGGGCCCCATCAAAAGCATGCAGGGAGCTTCATGGGGACATAATTAACGCAGACCAGGGGCTCTGCAAGCTCTTGAGTGGGCGTAGAGCCGCTGCCCTCTTCACAAATCCCAAGAGTCTGTTCAGCGTAGTTGAGCGACAATGGCATCGCCAAAATCCGAACAGGAAACCTGCACGGAATTCTCCATCTGCGCTGCCAGGTCAAAGGTCACATGGCGTGTCTGTACGGCTTTGGCCACGGCCTGACGAATCATCTCAGCCACATCGTTCCAGCCGATATACTCAAACATCATGGCGCCCGAAAGAATGACAGCACTGGGATTGACTTTATTCTGCCCGGCATCCTTGGGAGAGGATCCATGCGTAGCTTCAAAGACCGCCACACCGTGCCCGATATTGGCTCCGGGTGCCATACCAAGACCTCCGACCTGCGCTGCCAGGGCATCAGACATATAGTCACCGTTGAGGTTGGGGAGAGCCAGGACACTGTATTCCGATGGTTGGAGCAGCACCTGCTGGAACATGGCATCGGCGATGCGGTCCTTGATGACCAGCTTTTTGCCGGCAGGCAGTTTGCCGCCGTACGTTTCCCAAAGTTCAGCCTCAGTGATGGTCACATCACCGAAGGCTTCCCTGGCCAGCTCATAACCCCATTGGCGAAAACCGCCTTCGGTGAATTTCATGATATTGCCCTTATGCACCAGAGTCACGCTGTCCTTGCCGTGGGCCAGGGCGTATTCAATGGCCATGCGCACAAGGCGCTGGGTACCGAATTTACTTATCGGCTTGATGCCTATGCCGGAATCCTGGCGGATCTTACGGCCTGAGAGTTTTTCCACAAGAGCGATGACTTCCCGGGCCTCGTCAGAATCCTTGGGCCATTCTATGCCGCAGTAAACGTCTTCGGTATTTTCTCTGAAGACAATCATGTCGACCTGCTCAGGATGCTTGACCGGAGAGGGTACAGGCGGGAAATAACGCACAGGCCGTACGCAGGCATAAAGATCAAGCGTTCTGCGCAGCGCCACGTTCACACTGCGAATACCTTTCCCCACGGGGGTGGTCAAAGGACCTTTGATGGCCACATGATATTTTCTGATGGCCTCAAGCGAGGCTTCAGGCAGAGTATCTCCGCAAGTCTTGAGAGCCTTTTCGCCGGCCTGAATTTCAAGCCAGTCGATGCTGCGACCTCCACCCGCTTGAGACACGGCGCTGTCGAAGACCTTTCTGGCAGCGAGCCAGATTTCAGGACCAATACCGTCGCCAGGAACAAAGGGAATTACTGGATTCTTTGGTGTTTGCAAACGGCCGCTGGCTGTGACCTCAATGGCTTCACCCATATCAAACCTCCCGCAGGCTAAATTGCTGGCAAAAAAAGCAGTGCTTGAACACAGCCTGCAGAGTACCGTTCAAGGCGTCTTTCCACAAGAAAAAAGACGCCAGGCGCACCTCGCCAAACTGCCAATGGAATTTTGCGTTCACGCTTGACTTTTTCAGCTGCTTGAGGCAAAAAAAACCTTCCCATTTTGGAGGTTCGTAAGATGTACGCAATTATAGAAACTGGTGGCAAACAGTACCGCGTTGAAGAGGGTTCCCGCATCAGCGTGGAAAAACTTCTCGTCAAACCCGGCAATACCGTCACCCTCGACAAGGTACTGATGATCGGAGGCGGTGAGGCCAAGATCGGCACACCCTACGTCGAAGGCTCTTCTGTCACCGCTGAGGTCGTCGAACAGGGTCGCGGACCCCGTATCCGTGTGTTCAAACGCTGGCGTCGCAATGACAGCCGCAGACTTAAAGGTCATCGTCAGTACCTGACAACGCTGCGCATTACCGGCATCAGTGCCTAGGCTTAGGAGGATATCATGGCTCATAAGAAAGCTGGCGGCTCTTCACGCAATGGCCGCGACAGTGCCGGTCAGAGACGCGGCGTCAAACGCTTCAGCGGCGAAAAAGTTCTGGCTGGCAATATTATCGTTCGTCAGCTGGGCACAACCGTTTATCCCGGACAGAATGTCGGTATGGGCAGAGATTTCACCCTTTTTGCCAAAATCGACGGGACAGTCCGTTTTGAGAAATACGTGCGCAGACGCCGCGTTCTGAAACGCGTGCATGTGGACTGTGCCGAAGCCCAGTAGCTGCTTTGCTCTTTGTCCACTGTCGCACGAGCGACCAGAGAGAAATTGCCTAAGAGGAAGAACCCGTCCGGGCTCTTCCTCTTTTCTTTGCTTTGGTCATTTTTCCTGCGCAAAATGAGGTTCGCATGCGCTTTATCGATGAAGCCTGTATTCAGATCAAAGCCGGTCACGGTGGCCATGGCTGTGTTTCCTTCCGCAGGGAAAAATTCATTCCCAAAGGTGGACCCAACGGTGGGAATGGCGGCGACGGAGGCTCTGTCTATCTCAAGGCTGACAGACGCCTGCTCTCGCTCTATGACTTTCGCCTGAAACGCAGCTATACAGCTGAAAATGGCCGGCCGGGTCAGGGCAGCCAGTGTGACGGCCGCAAAGGGCAGGATCTGATCCTTGGACTGCCCGTGGGCACGCAGGTCTATGTCCAGGAGGACGGCAAAGAATGGCTTCTGACCGACCTTGAGAGCCAGGATGCCCTCTTTCTGGCTGCCCGGGGAGGCCGCGGCGGCAAGGGCAATGAATTCTTTAAAAGCGCCACCCAGCGTGCCCCACGCTTTGCCCAGCCAGGTGAAGAAGGACAATGTCTCAACCTGCGTCTTGTGCTGAAAATCCTGGCGGATGTTGGTCTTCTCGGCCTGCCCAATGCCGGGAAATCAACCTTCATCAGCGCCGTATCCCAGGCTCGCCCCAAGATTGCGCCCTATCCCTTCACCACTCTTGAACCCAATCTTGGCGTAGTCATTGACGAAAACGATGCCGACAAACGGATGGTCATGGCCGACATTCCCGGCCTTGTGGAAGGCGCACATCTGGGTTTGGGGCTTGGCCACCGCTTCCTCAGGCATATCGAACGGACTCGCTTTCTCATTCATATCGCAAGCTGTGAAGAGCTCAGCCCTGACGATCCTTGGGCAGTCTTTGCCCTGCTCGACGAGGAACTGAAAAATTTTGATGCTCAGCTTAGCGAACGCAAGCAAATCCGAGTGATCAATAAAATCGATCTGCTCTCCGAGGAAGCGCTGCAGGCTCTGCAGGCAAAAGCACGCCAGGACGGACAGAAGATTTTCTTCATCTCAGCTCAAGAAAAAACAGGCCTCGAGGAGCTGATGCGCGAGGTCTGGCAGGCCTTCGACAGCCTGCCGCCAAGCGCAGCCCTGCTCAGCCCGCAGAGTCAGCAAAAGACTGAGTCTGGCATGGAAGAGTTCCCGGAGATTGAAGTCAACTACTGCCACGAATAGACACGCAATCTCTGACCGTATGCCTGACAACTGTCAATCAGGCACTTGCCTGACAAGGCCAGCCTATTGGCATCCTCAAATCGCTTAAGAGCAGCTCTCCTTCAGCAAGGGGAGCCCCCCGCAAGACACAACTATGAACAACGCAGAAGAAATCTGGCTACTTGAACGTTCACGCATCCTTGAGGAGGCTCGCACCATTGTCTTCAAGGTGGGCAGCGCCGTTCTGACCAATGCCCAGGGCTTAAACGCTGCAGTTATCGCCCACCTGGCAGAGCAGATGGCGGCCATCTGGCAGGCCAGACCAGGCCGACGCCTTGTGCTTGTGACCTCGGCTGCTGTTGCCGCAGGTCGCAGCGTTTTGCGCAAATTGGGCCTTGATGCTGAAAAATCAGGGCTCTCTGCGCGACAGGCCATTGCCGCCATAGGCCAGTGTCAGCTGATGCAGGCCTGGGACGAAGCCTTTGCCGTACACAAGATTGCGACGGCCCAGGTCCTTCTGACGCGGGAAGACCTGCGAGCGCGACAACATTTCCTCAATGTCCGCAATACCTTTGCCGAACTCATGGACTGGGGCATTCTGCCCATTGTCAATGAAAACGACACGGTTTCTGTGCAGGAACTGAAATTCGGCGACAACGACAATCTCTCAAGCCTGCTGGCCAATCTGGTACATGCGGATCTGGTGGTCAATCTGACACAGGCTGCCGGCGTCAGAGCCTGTGATCCGCAAAAAGATCCCGCAGCCCCCATCCTCGAGCACATCGCTGACGTTGCCAAACTCGATATCAGCAAAATCTGCGGCAGCAAAAGCAATGTCGGTACAGGCGGTATGTATTCAAAACTCAAGGCTGCTCAGAGAACCGCGCAGATTGGCGTGCCAACGCTGATTCTGCCAGGCAGAGAAGCCCATATTCTCACTGAGGCTTTTGCCAGAAATTCCCGTCTTGGCACCTATATCGAACCCAACCAGGACGTGGTTTCTCGCCGTAAATACTGGCTGGCTTATCAGACCGATCCCGCGGGCACCCTTTTCATCGACCGGGGAGCAGCCGAGGCTTTGCTCAATTTCGGCCGCAGTCTTCTGCCGGGAGGCATTTGCCGTGTGGAAGGCAATTTTCAGGAAGGTGCTCTGGTTGCCATCAAAAACGACAACGAGGAAATCGGTGTCGGCCTCTCCAACTACAGCTCACAGCAGATTGCGCGCATCATGGGCCTCAAACGCCATGAGGTGGCCGCCATTCTGGGCGATGCCCATTATCCTGACG
This sequence comes from Desulfovibrio sp., assembly GCA_017613715.1. GTDB lineage: Bacteria > Desulfobacterota > Desulfovibrionia > Desulfovibrionales > Desulfovibrionaceae > Desulfovibrio. The sequence goes on from JAGADH010000056.1 coordinate 4,908, forward strand.
TCATTCACCGCGACAATCTTCTGCTGCACGCTGTGGTCTAAGCAAGGGCGTCAAGGGCCAGTTGACGAACGCTTTTTTCGTAAAGCTTTTGTCCATCAAAAAGCAGACAGAGATCCTCATGCCCGGCCTGGGCCAAACGCCGCAAATGCGGGACATCCATCAGATCCCTGGGCAACCTGGACAGGGCCCAGGCGGCCATACCCCGGCAGATGACGTCACAGTCCTCAAGCCCGCGCAGAAGCCAGGGACGCCAACCGCCACAGAGTTCAGGCCGAGCCTCGGCAAAACGTCCGCAAGCCCAGTAACAGGAACGCCGCAAAAGATCGTTGTCACAAAAATTGTCCTCACGTCCCAGGTCAATGACGTAGGTGATGAGGATTTTGTGAAACTCACGGCAAAGCAGGGGGCTCGCCACCAAGGTCTCAGCAAAAGCCTCGGGAATACCCCAACCGATATTGCCGCTCTCTTCACTCAAATGCCACATATAGCGGCGGACAACATTTCTCCCCTTTTCCGCTTCGTGCCGGGCTATGGACGCCACGGTCAGCCCCAGCGCCAAAGCAGCTTTATGTCGCATCAGGGGATCAAGGAGCAGCAAGGAAAAAAGCGGGCCAACACTGGTCTGACCACCTTCGACAATGGTATCCAGCCGGCTGCGCCACAAGGGATCTTCCAAAGCCTGCCTGATGGCTTGCTTAGCCTGCCGCATTCTCGCCATAGCTTCCTCCTGCCTATGCCACAGGGTTAAGACCAAGAGCCGCAAGGACATCTCTCTGCATCCTGCGCATGGCTCCGTAGAGCGCAAGATTCTGCGCAAGATCCTGTATTTCCTGAAAAACCATCACATGACAGCCATAGGCGTGGTGCTGACTATAGGGTACAACTGGTCGAGACAAAAGCTTTTGACCGGCCTCAAGACCTAGAATCATCACCACACTGGCCTTCAACTGCCGCACACCTGCCCAAAAAAGCTCTGGCTGAGCCACAGCATCAGCCATCTGATACGGCCAGAAGGTATGCGTACCCTGAGGATAGACGGGCGGTTCCTTGACAAGGCGCCCTAAAAAAGCACGACGCTCGGCAAGCCCGGGACTTGGCTTTTGCCAAAGGTCACTCCCCAGCAGTGGATAGGTCCAGACCACGTGACCGGCTTTGACGCGCTCAAAAAGCTGCTGCCAGAGCACGGGCCAGGTCGCAAAAGCCCTGGGAGGTCTTAGCGGCGTGACTTGGGGCTGAACCTTGGGAGCTTGAGGCTTTGGTCGAAGCCGGGGCTCGCTTGAGGGAAGCTTTCGAGGCTGCGGCCTGCTCCTGAGAGTCTTGCCGCTCACAAGCGAGGTTTCCGGCGGCAGAGCCTGCGACGCTAAGAGCGTCAAAAGCCCTCGCTTCAACCAGAGTCTGCTTAAAAGGTGGGTGTTGGCGAAAGCCATGTGCACAATCTCCAGGCGACATCCGCCTTGGTCAAAGAGGGCCACTGCTCGCAACGGCCCTGTCCGTCGACTACGGCCATGGTATTGGTTTTCGAGATAAAGCCGCTATCCTTAAAGCTCACACTGTTGGCAGCCAGAAGGTCCGCTCCTTTGCGCGCCCTTTTTGCCTTGGCAAGAGACAAGAGTTCGTCCATGTCACAGGCTGTTTCCGCAGCAAAGGCCAGAATTTTCTGTTCAGGCCGCTTGCAGCTGGCAAGTGTCATCAGGATGTCAGCATTTTTGTGAAAAGCCAGGTCAAAATGTTCAGGATAGTCGGCCTTTTTGCATTTTTGCGGCAAAGCCTGCGCATCCGGAGCAAAATCAGCGACAGCAGCAGAAAAGATACCCAGATCCGCGTTTGACCACAGTTCCTTGGCTTTGACCAACATCTCCCTGGCACTGGTCACGTTGTGGCGTCCAATGCCTGCAGGCAGAGCAAAGGCCACACCTGGCCCGCAAATGGCGTCAACCTCTGCACCGCGCAACCAGCAGGCAATGGCCAGATCAGCCCCCATGCGTCCGCTTGAAGGATTGGACCAGAAACGCACACCGTCCCAGAACTCTCGTGTCGGCCCCAGGGTCAACATGACTCGAAGGCCGGCCAAGTCCTTGGGAGACAAGGCTTTCAGCACAGCCCAGAAAAGCTCATTGGTCGCAGACAATCGCCCCTGCCCAGTATCGCCGCAGGCCGAGCTGCCAAAGCCAGGGGCAAGTATTTCGCAGCCAAACTCGCGCAAAAGCCGGACATTTGCCTGTACAGCCTTATTCTGCCACATCTTGGGATTCATGGCCGGAGCCAGGAGCACCGGGCCCTGAAAAGCCAGGACCTGAGCTGAAAGCAGATCCTGAGCCGCCCCGTGCGCCAGTCGTGCCAGACAATTGGCTGAAGCAGGTGCTATGAGCAGAGCATTGGCGATCTCGCCCGGCTCAAGATGGGCAAATGGCGCACCGTCCTGACTCTCGGTGTCAGCATAGACCGGCATGGCACCCAGAGCTTCAAAAAGCAGAGGTGTCACAAATTGTCGCGCACCGCGACTGACGGTCACAGAAACCTGCACCCCAATTTTTTTCAAAAGCCTGAGCAGATCACAGGCGCGGTAACAGGCTATGGAACCTGTGACGCCAAGATGCAGACGTTTTCCCTGAAACTGACTTGAGTCAGAAAAAAGACACTCGTTTTCTGCCATATCACTCCTAGCCTTTGCTCAAAATGGCTTTGCGTCCGGAGGGCACCCGGCCCAAGACGCCAGAGATCGATTCTCCTAAGCTAGCCGTCCACCGGCCTTTTTGCAAGACTGAGGTATGCATGCCCACGACCAATACTCTCGATTTTCAGCTTTCAAGCTATGATTTTCCGCTGCCGCCCGAGCAGATTGCCCAGTTTCCGCCTGAAAAGCGGGGAAACTCGCGCCTTTTGGTCCTGCGAAACGGCTCTGATGGCTCCAAACCCCTCTGCGAACACAGCAATTTTTCAGAACTTTGCCGTTTCCTTCCCAAGGGGGCCCTGCTTGTGGCCAATAATTCACGGGTTCTGCAGGCGCGGCTTTTCGGCAGACGCGCCACAGGCGGCAAGGTTGAATTTTTGCTGCTGACGCCGCTGCCCTTGCTGCTTGAGGCTCAGAGAACAAACGCCGGCTTACATGAAGCCCGGGCCGTAGGCCTTCTGCGCAGCAATGCCCGCCTGCGCGCTGGCGAAACGTTCAACTTTGGCGAAACTCTGCGTGTACGCATCGATGCACTGGAAGATTTCGGTCGCTGTCAGGTGACACTTGCCTGGTCGGGAGATCTCTCGGCAATTTTTGAGAGTCAAGGTCACATTCCCCTGCCACCCTATATCAAACGCGAGGACACAGCGCTTGACCTGAGCCGCTATCAGACAGTCTACGCCAGAGCTGACAAAACAGGCTCTGTGGCTGCACCAACAGCTGGTCTGCATTTTACGGACGCCATACGCGCGCAGCTTGCCCGTGAAGGCTTTGCCTGGGAAGAAGTGACCCTCTATGTGGGCTATGGCACATTCAGCCCGGTACGTACAAGCGATATCCGCAGGCATCAGATGCACAGTGAATATATCGAAATTTCCCCCAGTACGGCCATGGCCTTAAGCAAGGCCAAGCAAGAAGGCCGTCCCATCATCGCCGTGGGCACCACAAGCGTGCGCGCCCTTGAAGGTATGATGGCCAAGGGACGTGGTATTATACCCTATCAGGGGACCACAGATATTTTTCTCTACCCCGGCAAAAGCTTTCAGCTTGTGGATGGCCTGATCACCAATTTTCACCTGCCAGGCTCATCGCTGATCATGCTCGTTGCCGCCCTCACAGGGCGGGAACGCATCCTTGCCGTCTATCAGGAGGCCATCCTGCATGGCTACCGCTTTTTTTCCTACGGCGACTGCATGCTCATTCTGCCAAGACCGTAAAAACGTCAAAAGCCCGCAGACGCTGCGGGCTTTTGCTTTCGTCCTGGACTTGCTGCTATAAGCCCTTGTCCTGCATCAGGCAAATGAGATCGCAGACGCGGCACGAATAGCCCCATTCATTGTCGTACCAGGCCACGGCCTTGATCAGGGTTCCTTCCTGCACGGTGGTGCAAGAGCTCTCAAGGATGGATGAAGCGCTATTGCCCTTGAAATCCATGGAAACAAGAGGCTTATCATTGTATTCAAGAATGCCCTTGAGGTAACCATTAGCTGCTTCACGCATCTTGGCAAGAACGGTCTCGGTATCCGTGGACTTTTCCAGAATGCCCGAAAAATCAACAACGGAAACTGTGGGGGTGGGCACACGCAGAGAATAGCCGGAGAATTTGCCGGCGAGTTCGGGAATAACCTTGGCCACGGCCTGGGCGGCACCGGTTGTGGTGGGGATGATATTGCAGGCTGCAGCACGCGCACGCCGGGGATCCTTGTGGGCCTGATCAAGAATGCGCTGATCGTTGGTGTAGGAATGGATGGTCACCATATTGCCGAGCTTGATGCCGAATTCACGCTGCAAAACCAGAGCCACCGGAGCCAAGCAGTTGGTGGTGCAGGAAGCGTTGGAAACAATGTGGTGCTTTTTGGGATCATAGGCAGCATCATTCACGCCCACGACAATGGTAATGTCCTCTTCCTTGGCAGGAGCGGTAATAATGACTTTTTTGGCACCATTGTCGATGTGGACCTGAGCCTGCGAGGCCTTACGGAAAATACCGGTGCTTTCGACGACCACATCCACACCGTAGTTTTTCCAGAGCAGCTGCTTGGGATCTTTTTCCGCAAAGCAGTGAATATTCCAGTCACCCACGCTGACTTCGCTGCCATTGACCTTGGCGTTGAGATGGCCACGACCATAGATGGAATCGTATTCGGCCAGATGGAAATTCTGTTCGGCATCATAGAGATCATTGATGGCGACCACTTCCACCCTGTCACGATAGTTTTCATTCAAGGCACGAAAAACCTGACGGCCGATACGGCCAAAACCATTGATACCAACTTTAACTTTCTTCATCACAATTTTCAGCGTGCAGACCCAGGCGAACCTGGGAGGAAACGCTGCCTCCGTTGTTTTTCCTGAAATGATAACGACCAGCCTGCCAGGCTAAGGCCCATGGCCAGACTGGCCCAAGAGCAACAATTGCGTACATAACCGTGTTTTGCAAGGACAAGCGCTGCCACTCCAAAACATGACATTAAATGGCCAAAGCGGCAAGTAAGCCTACTCAACACTTAAACATAAAGCGCCGCATGGAAACATTCAGTACGATACCGAGAAGGGTAAAATTCACCAGTGTCGCGCTGCCACCGTAGCTGATAAAGGGCAGGGGAATGCCCACAACGGGCATCAGGCCAATGACCATGCACATATTGATGAGAATCTCCCAGAAAAAGTAGAAGAAAATACCCACAACAAGCATGCTGCCGAAACGGTCCTTGGCCTGCACCGCAGAAGAAAAAATGGCGAGAAGGAAAAAACAGAAAAGCGAAACCAGGGCCACGCAGCCGGCAAAGCCCCATTCCTCCCCAAAAACCGCCAGCGCAAAATCGGAATGTCGTTCCGGCAGGAAACGCAGCTGACTCTGCGTGCCTTCCGCAAAGCCCTTGCCCCAGAGTTGCCCGCTGCCGATGGCGATGTGCGACTGCAGAATATGATAGCCCGTGCCTCTTGGGTCATTGCCCGGATTTAAAAAACTGAGAATGCGCTGACGCTGATAGTCGTGCATGCCCACAAACCAGAGCAGAGCCCCGGCACAGGGAATGGCCACAAGACAACTGCGGAGAACAGAAGCGCGCATACCGTGAAAAAGAATCATGCCCCCCATAATCAACATCAGCATCATGGACGTTCCCAGGTCCGGCTGATGGAGAATCAAGGCGCAAGGCAAAAGCCCCATGGCTAAAACGCCAAAAAAACGTTTCCAGCCAAGGGCCTGGCCATCGGCTGACAAGAGCCGTGCCGTGAGCACAAGCACAGCAATCTTGGCCATTTCCGAAGGCTGAAAACTGATGCCGCCCAGAGCAATCCAACGCGTAGCACCATAGACATTCTTGCCAGCCACAGCCACCAGAATCAGAAGGGCAAAGGTGATCCAGTAAAAAGGCCAGGCAAAATTGCGCAGACGACGGTAGTCAAAAGCCAGTGTGGCCAGCATGCAGCCAAGTCCGCACAGGCCCCAGACTATTTGTTTCTGATAAAAACTTGAGACGAGAATGCCGTCCTCAAGACGCGTACCGCTGGCAGAATAGAGATTGAGCAGGCCCACAAAAAAGAGCAGAGCCATGCAGGCCAAAAGGGACCAGTTGACATGGCTGAAGAGTCGCATATCCATGATTTGGCTCCGCATTTAAAAAGATGGCTGCCCTACGGGGCCAAAGAGATGCTCATAGACCTTCTTGGCCACGGGGCCGGCTACTGAAGAACCGCCTCCGCCGTGCTCAACCATGACCACGACCACATAGGTCTTGCCGTTTTTCTTGCCCCAGGTGGCGATCCAGGCATGGTCGCGCATGGCTTTCTGCATATCCTTGTTCTTGAAGCGACGATTGCCCGCCATGCGCAGTTTGACCACCTGTGCTGTGCCTGTCTTGCCCCCCATTTCCGCATCCTTGCGGGATACGACCTTGGCCGTGCCCACAGTGGCCGTCTTATGCATGGCATTTTTGATGAATTCGAGCGTTTCAGGCCGGCAGGGCAAGGTAGCCACAACTTCCCTGGGCGCCTGCTCAAGCAGTTGCGGTTTCAGGAGCTTGCCGCCATTGAGCAGGGCGCAGACATAATTGGCCATCTGCACAGGCGTCACCAGCGTTGAACCCTGGCCTATGGAGACATTGAAGGTATCACCGCGCACCCAGCTGCGGCCAAAACGCTTCTGTTTCCACTTCTTGGAAGGCACGAGACCTGAACGTTCATGCGGCAGGTCAATGCCCGTGGGTTTGCCAAAACCGCAGCTTTTGGCAAAGCTTTCAATGCGGTCAATGCCGAGCTTTTCCGCCATCAGGTAAAAATAGACGTCACAGGAATGAATCAGAGCCTGCTCAAGATTCAGCGAGCCGTGACCGCTGTGTTTCCAGCAGCGGAAGATCTGCTTGCCAAGTTTGGCATAGCCTGGACAGAAGACGGTTTCCCTGGAGCTGATACCGCTTTCGAGAATCAGGGCCGCCATCATCAGTTTCCAGACAGAGCCGGGAGGATAGGTGCTCTGGATGGCCCTGTTCTGCAGGGGAAAGCTGCGATTACCGCGCAGTTCCTCCCAATCCTTGTGAGAAATACCTTCGGCAAAAAGATTGTTGTCGTAGGCCGGTGAGGTGACAAGGGCTCGTACCTTGCCGGAATCCGGCTCCATGACCACAACGCAGCCGTCCTCGCCCTGCAGAGCATCCCAGCAGGCCTGCTGCAGATCCCGGTCCAGAGCAAGCGTCAGGTCACGCCCCCCCTTGGGCTCATCGCGCATGGATCTCCCCATGACGCGGGCATGCGCATCCACCTCAACTTCATAGAGGCCCTTGCTCCCGCGCAGGCGCTTTTCCATCTTCAGTTCAAGACCCTGTTTGCCCATGAGATCACCCATGGCCAGTTCCGGATCCTTTTCCATTTCCTGCTCGTTGACTTCGGCAACGTAGCCAAGAATATGGCTGAAAAGCTCACGTTCGGGATAACTGCGCTTGGTGCGCACAATGATCTTCAATCCCGGCCAGGCGTGGATTTCCGCCTCAATGCGAGCAACAAGATCAAAATTCAGATCTGGCACCATCAGCAGAGGTTCATAGGGTTTGATCTTGATGCGGTCCTGCTGATACTTCTCAATGATTTTCGCAAGCGGCGTTTGGGACCAGGCGCTGATCTGGGCAAGGGTTGCTGGCAGATCGAGACAGTCCTCACGAATCAGAAACAGTCCGTAGGTTGTACGATTGTCGGTGAGAATACGGTCATGCAGATCAAGAATACGGCCGCGTGGAGCCAGAACATATTCCTGACGCATGCGGTTTTCGATGGCCTGCCTGGCAAAAAAATCGCCTTTATGCATCTGCAGGTACCAGAAACGAATCACCACGAGGAAAAAAAAGATGCCGATGAGGACCTGCAGCAGGATCACCCCAGCTCTGGGGGGCTGATAATGTTCCTGTTCAACGGGAATTTTGAGCCATGAACGTCCCTGTTCCCCGTTTTCTCTTTCTTCATTCTCTTGCCCTGGGGCATTCTTCTGTTGCGTTTTCATGGCGAATGCTCTCAGGCATTGGACTTATGCAAATTCTCGACTTTGGCAGGATCTGGTTGAAAGACTGCAGGCAGACAAAGACGCAGATATTTGATGACACACCAGGAAAGCGGCAAAAAGATGGCCTGCGCAAGACTGCTGTCGATCAATTGTTGCACGTCGATCTCTAAATCCTGCAGCGGTGCCATGAGCACATTCAGCCCGTAACTGGCAGCTCCGAAGGCCGCAGAAAGGAAAAAAACAAAAATAAAGGTACCTGAATTGAAAAAACGCTCGCCTATGCGGAATAAAAGGAAAATCACCGCATACCAGACAATGCTGCCACCGAAGGTACGCGAGCCCAGGCCCTCCTGTAAAAGCACAAAGAGAGGCAAGAGCCAGCACAGCGTGCGGTAATTGCGCTCCTGCAAAAGCAGAATAAAGCCGCAGATCAGAGCATCAATGCGCGGAATGAGCATTTCACACACAAGACCTACGGCTGTAAAAGCAAGCCAAAAACAGACGTTGCCAATGCCACGCATAGAAGCTCATTTTTTGGATTTTTTCCCTGGTTTGGGAGGACCGACAAACTGTGAAGGTGAGGCTGTGTTTTCTTCCACTTCAGGTGCCTGCCCGGTCTTTTCAAAGAGCAAAACCTCCTCAAGATGCTGGAGATCCACAAGAGGCTCAGCTGTGATGGCCAGAAATTCCGAGTAATTGGAAGGCTCTACAGACACGACACGTGCTGCAGGCAGGCCCTTGGGATAAAAACCGTCAAGCCCCGATGTAACAAGAAGTTCCCCGCAACGCACACCGGCATCACGGGGGACGAAATCAACGGTCAAAGGGCGCTTGGCCCCGTTGCCGTGCAAAATACCCATAGCCCGGCTGTCCTGGGTATAGATGGCAATGCGACTGCCGGGATCTGTCATCAAAAGCACACTGGCCGAATGCGCACTGGCTCTGAGAACTCGGCCAATCAGACCTTTATTGGTCAAAAGCGGGGTACCAGGCCTGCCACCTGTGGCATAGCCCCTGTTGATGGTGATGGTGTCCAAAACAGCATTGGGACCAATCTGTCCACAGAGCACTCTGGCTCCCAGTGGACGCCAGTTATTGTCCACAGGCACCTGCAGCAAAATCCGCAGACGCCGAAGCTCAGCCAGATCCTCACTATTGGCCAGAAGCCGTGTCTCGAGCTCAGTGACCTGCGCTTTCAGGGCTTCATTTTCTTCACGCACAGCCACAAGGTCCACATAGCGCGTCCAAAGACCACCTAGAACATCCTGGGCTGCGCGCACAGGCCCCAGCACCGCACCAGCGGCCTCAAGACCGACGTCCGTTGACAGATCATCAAGGGTCCGAGTGCTCTGATTCCACGAATACATGCCGAGAAAGAGAATCAGCAGGCCACCGGCAATAACCAGAATGCGACGCAAGGACACGGTCTTACCAAAAAACGAGGGCTAATCTATACATACGTCGCGCAAAAGATGCAGATTGTCCAAAGCTTTGCCCGTACCCAGCACAACGGTAGAAAGGGGATCATCCACCACCGTGATGGGCAGCTGCGTTTCATCGCGCAAAAGCGAATCCAGTCCTTTCAGCAGGGCACCGCCTCCTGTCAGGACAATGCCGCGGTCAACGATATCGGCAGCAAGCTCGGGCGGCGTCTGTTCCAGGGCGATGCGCACGGCCGAAACAATGCTTTCCACCTGTTCGGCAATGGCCTTGCGGATCTCCTCTGAAGAGATAATGATATTCTGAGGAATACCCGTTGCCAGATCACGTCCCTTGACTTCAATCTGCTGTTCAGGATCCATGGGATAGGCTGAGGCAATTTTCAGCTTAATGGCTTCAGCTGAGGATTCGCCGATGAGCATCTTGTATTTGCGCTTGACGTGGGTGAGGATGGCCTCATCCATCTTGTCGCCGCCCACCCGCACAGAGCGCGAATAAACAATACCGGAAAGGGAAATGACGGCAACTTCCGTGGTACCACCGCCGATATCCACTACCATATTACTCGTGGGCTCCTGAATGGGCAGGCCTGCGCCAATGGCTGCAGCCATGGGCTCTTCAATGAGGTAGACCTCACGCGCTCCGGCTGATTGGGCCGATTCCTTGACCGCGCGCTTTTCCACCTGAGTGATGCCAGTGGGCACACAAACCATAATACGCGGACGCACGAGATAGCGACTATTATGCGCTTTGGCAATGAAATGGCGCAACATGGCCTCTGTGGTCTCGAAATCCGCAATCACACCATCTTTCATGGGACGGATGGCCCAAATATTGCCCGGAGTACGACCGAGCATACGTTTGGCTTCATGGCCAACGGCAACCACTTCCGTATTGTTACGAGCATCCTTGCGTACGGCAACCACAGAGGGTTCCCTGAGCACAATGCCTTGTCCTTTGACATAGACACAGGTATTAGCCGTGCCCAGGTCGATGGCGAGATCATTGGAAAATAATCCGAAAGCAAAATCCAGAAATTTGGACATCCCTCAACTGCCCCTCTCCAATATGAGTACCACTGGCCTAAGTCGCCAGTTTGACGTCTGCTTGACAAAAACAGAAAAGCAGGGTTCTTGTGAAAAAATCCCGCTTGCAACCGCAGCAAAAAGCGTTGATCGTTTCCTGCTTTGAAGTTCCTGAATATGTGCCTATTGAGCCCCATAGTCAAGGATAAGTCGCAGCAGTTCAAAATCTTTGCCATTGCCATCTGCGGCTTTTTGCGGCCAGGGCAAGCCAGGACAGGCTGCTGTGCATTTTTTTAACATCTGCACGGCACAAGCCACTATCCATCCATAAAGTACAGGCAAGAAATTTGTACACTCAAGCAGACCCCAATACTCTTCCTAAGCCAGGACATGACGCTTTTCCCGTACTTGAGATCACCGCTCTCTCCAGCGATGGTCAGGGGCTGGGACGGCTTTCCGCAGGACCTTGGCGTGGTCTTGTCGTTTTTGTTCCCGGAGCACTGCCAGGGGAACGCGTACGCATCAAGATCCGCAAACAAACGCGCAGCTATCTGACGGCTGAGATTGCCGAACCCATCCAAAGACTTCCCAAGGCCAGCTGTCCGCACGCCGATCTTTGCGGCGGCTGTGCTCTGGCACGTCTGCCCTATAACCAGCAACTTGACTGGAAACTCGACTTCGTGCGTCAGGCCATGCTGCGCACAGGCAAAATTCCCGCTGAGCGCCTTGAGCAAGTTCTTGCTCCCATCCTGGCTTCTCCTGACATTGGCTGCTATCGCAATAAAATGGAATTTGCCATGGCTTGCGACAACAAAGGGCACATTCTGGTAGGGCAACGCGCCTTTCACAGTCACGCTCTCGTTGCAACGCCATTGTGCGAACGCATGCCAGCAATCGTCCAGAAGATCTGTCAGAAGTGCGCCGAACTTTGCTCTGAAACCGCTTTGCCTGCCTTTCAGCCGCGCCCCAAGCCCCATGGCTTCTGGCGTTTTCTCGTCTTGCGCAAAGGTTTTCTGCCTGCCAGTCACCAGGAAGCCTACTGGCTGCTTTTGCTGACAAGCCCTGGCAGCAAGAAGGAACGGCAAAGCGTCCGCCTGGTCTGTGAAAAATTGCTGGCAGCCTTCCCAGAGATTGCCTGCCTTGTGCATGAAGAACGCAAGGCCTGTGATGGACTGGCCATAGGCGACCAACGTGTGCTTGTGCTCGGTCAGGCTGCCGATGCCTTGTTGAGCCTGCCGCTTGGCCAACGTTGGTTCTGTCTTGATGCGGCCTCTTTTTTTCAGATCAATTCGCAGGCAAGTCAGCTCCTTGCCCAGCATGTTCAGTCTCTGCTTGCACCCTACGCTGGCAAGGACACGCTGCTTGACCTCTTCTGCGGCGTAGGGGCCCCGGGACTCCTTGTGGCAGATCAATTCCACAAGGTTTTCGGCATCGAAATACAGGCCCGCAGCGCAGCCTGCGCTCAAAACAATGCCCATGCCTTCAACTGCACAAACTATCAGGCACGGGCAGGTCAATGTCAGCAACTGATGGCCAATCTGCCCCAAGCGGACATTCTGCTCTGTGATCCTCCACGAACAGGTCTTGAACCTGAAACCCTCAAGGATCTGCTGCGACGTGCTGAGCTTCAGGCCATCTGCTATATTTCCTGCAATCCGTCGACGCTTGCCCGCGATCTCGAACGCCTGTCCGGGCGTTTTACGGTTGAGACCATTATTCCCCTCGATCTCTTTCCCCATACTCCCCACGTAGAAAGCATAGTCCGGCTCATACGCAAATGAGACAGACAAGGCTTTGCAGTCCCCCCAAGCAAAAGCCCCAATCAGCCTCTGGGAAAGCACCTTGAACAAAAGCCACGCCAGAGAAAAATTATCCCACCTGCAGCCTACGCATGGAAAAAAATTCTGACATTACAGAAAAATTTGCTCCACAGAAAGCAAGAGCTACTTTTTTCAGTAGCGACTATCAACTCATCGCCTATACTCAATCAAGGTTAATTATCTTCAGACATCATTATTGATCAAAAAGAAAAATATACCAGTAAAAGTATTATTGTAATATGATTATAAAGAATACTCTATTGATACTTCTTCAACGTAAAGAGAACCACTTTTGGAAAATGTCATATCAAGGGAAGTAGCAGAAAGAAGGACTACGGAGCGAGATGTCTTAGATCACTCTATGGCAGGTGCAAACAAGGATCTTGCGCATTCAGCTGCGGCCAAGCAAATAAAGACGCATGGCATAGGCTTCGAGCACCCTGAGCGGCGAAACCGGCGATAAATCATTGCGCAGCATTTCACAGGCTTCCTGCGTCCACAAGATAGCCTGAGACAAGGCTTGTACCGACAAGTTCTTCAGACAGTCTTCCAGAGGCGTCTTGGGCTCACCGGCAAGAGTATGCACGAGACTGTTCTGACAGCCGAGCAAAAAGTCTCTGGCCAGCTGCAGATTGAGAAAGGATTTGGGACTGATAATGCCCAAAAAATCCTCTCTGCCGATTAAAAAGGCAGCAAAACGCTTCAAAAGATCATCGACATCCTCTGAAAGAGCTTCGTCACGCTGCACGTAAGGAAGCGTCAGCGTCAGAGAGCGGGAAACAAGCGTAGGCAGAATCTGCTCGCGCTGAGGCACAAGCAGCACAAAAAGCGCGGATGGAGAGGGTTCTTCAAGGATTTTGAGCAGGGCATTAGGCGCCTCAGGACGACTGGCTGCAATACCTGTGATATAGACCAGATGATAACGCAGTTTGGGAAAATTGCCGAGCCAGTGCTTCAAATCACGGGCATTTTCAGCATTGAATGTCCTGAAAAAACCGGGATTATCCTCATCGTCCTTGCTGCTGATGCGCCCGTCAAGCGCGCGTATCTCAACGCATTGATCCTGCAAAATGGATCGACAGGTAACACAGGCCAGACAGGGTCGCTCAGCACTCGCACAGAGATTCACGCACGCCCAGTAACGGGCAAGTTCAAGGCGTGCTTCTTCATTCCCCCCTTCAAAAAGCAGAACTTGAGGGGGACGTCTGGCCAGACTTTGCAGGCGATTGATCATACTATCGCCGCAAAGCCTGACAAGAGCAGGAAAAGCTTGCGCTAGGGTCTTAGCGGACAATGGTCGCTTCTCGGTCGGCACCAACAGAAACGTAGGCGATATGCACGCCCACAATTTCCTCAATGCGCTCCACATAACGGCGCACACAAGCAGGCAGAGCACTAAAACTGCGAACTGAGCTAATGTCCTCGTCAAAACCGGGCAGCTCTTCGTAGCAGGGAGTAACCTGGGCAAGAGAACCTTCTCCCTGGGGCGGATAGTCGAGCTTTTGATCCTGATAGCCATACGAGGTACAGATCTTGAGGGTTTCAAGACCTCTGAGCACATCGAGCTTGGTCAAAGCAATTTCTGTCAGGCCATTCAGGCGTGCACTGGCCCGTAGAATCACACAGTCAAGCCAGCCGCAACGGCGTGGCCTGCCCGTGGTTGCACCATATTCATGACCGTTTTTCTGCAGATACTCGCCCACACTATCAAAGAGCTCTGTGGGAAAGGCACCTTCACCGACACGGGTGGTATAGGCTTTGACAATGCCCGTAACCTTGGTCAGCAGACCTGCGCCAACGCCGCTGCCTGTGGCGGCATTGGGAGCCACAGTATTGGAGGAAGTGACAAAGGGATAGGTCCCGTGATCGATATCCAAATGCGTGCCCTGCGCCCCCTCGAAGAGGATTTGCTTTCCCGCCTGTTCTGCGCAGGAGATCTCTTCTTCGACATTTTTCAGATATGGCAAAAGGCGCGGAGCAAGACTGAGCAGCTCATCGGCAACCTTGGCCGCATCCATGGCTTCACGCTGATAGAGTCTGGTGAAGAGGATATTTTTCTCACTGAGGGCTCGCTCGATCTTGGCGCGAACAAGATCGGGATTGGCAAGATCTCCGGCTCTCAGACCGATACGAGCAGCCTTATCTTCATAACAGGGGCCAATACCGCGGCCGGTTGTACCGATTTTGTCCTTGCTCCGTGCACTTTCTCGTGCGGCGTCCATGGCCTTGTGATAGGGCAGAATAAGATGCGTCTTATAACTGATACCTAGGCGCTGACTCGAGGCATCCACCCCATTCTTCACAAGCTCATCCACTTCTTCCAAAAAGACGTGAGGATCAAGAACTACGCCGTTGCCGATCAGGCAAAGGGCTTTGGGATGAAGGATGCCTGAAGGGATGAGATGCAAAATGGTCTTGTGGCCTGCGACGCTAATCGTGTGCCCGGCATTATTACCCCCCTGAAAGCGCACAATGACGTCGCTGTGCTGACTCAAAAGATCAACGATTTTTCCCTTGCCTTCATCGCCCCACTGGGCACCAATAATCACCGTATTGGCCATGCTGTGTTCCTTTGCGTTGCAAGTGTCAACTAGCTTTCGTGAGAATCGTCGTTGTGCGGAGCCTGCGCATCCTGTTTGAAGGAAAGCACCCGGCAACGCGTTACTTCTTTACGCCTGCTATCCTTTTCCTTGGGCTCAAGAGAAAAGCCGAAATTCAGCGAAGACGGCGCGCTGCCTGGTTTGTGAGCTGCAGGACGGCTCAACTGAGAGAGATTGTAGTTAAAAAGCTGATTTTTCCAGTGTTTGGCCTGAATCAGAGAAAAAATGAGTGCCGCTTCTTCCCAGCGCTCTGTGGGCTCAAAACGCTGCGTCAATGTGGCATATTTACTCCACAAATTCAGCAGGGAGGCTTCATCCAAAGAATCCAGCTGTCGCGCCAGACGGGCCAGCATCTTTTCCACGGAGATCTCCTTCTCAAGGCAGATTACAATCCCATAAACTTCTTCATTTTTTTCTGGGCCTTTTTCACAAGTCCCTCGTCCTCCAGAGCCTCAAATTCGCGCAAAAGCTCTTCCTGACGCTCACTGAGATGGGTAGGCGTACGGACATTGACCTGCACCAGCAGATCACCTCGCGTGGATCGGCCAGGATAGGGCATGCCCTCTCCGGCCAAACGCAAAATGGAACCACTCTGAACGCCCTTGGGGATTTCAATGGGCAGATCGCCGTCAAGGCCTGGTACCTGAGTCTTATAGCCCAGAGCCGCCTGCACAAACGTAATTTCGACATGACAGAGCAGATCCTGCCCTTGTCGTTCAAAACGCTTGTCCTCCTCCACCGTGATCACAACATAGAGATCGCCTGGAGGCCCTCCGTGCGTACCCGGCTCTCCTTCACCGCGAACACGCAGGCGCACGCCAGTATCCACACCTGCTGGGATATGCACTTCGAGCTTGCGCGTATCCACGACCATGCCTTCGCCTTTACAGCGAGCACACGGTTTAACAATAACCTTTCGTTGTCCGTGGCAGACCGGACAGGGCATGGCAATCTGGAAAAAACCCTGGCTGCGCCGCACCTGACCTGTGCCATTGCAGTGCCGACAGGTCTCCACCTTGGAACCTGGAGCAGCACCCGAGCCCTGACACTCGGGACAGGTGACATGCTTGGGTAGTGACAGCGTGACCTTATCGCCTTTGGCTGCCTGGGCAAAGCTGATGGTCAAATTATAGCGCAGATCAGCCCCTTCGGAGGCACGAGACCCCGACATCCCCGAAAACCCAAAGAAGTCGCCAAAAATATCGCCAAAATGCGAAAAGATATCATCCGTGGAATTGAAACCGCCGCCGCCTCCCTGTACACCAGCAAAGCCAAAACGGTCATAGCGGGCGCGCTTGTTCTCGTCGCGCAGCACATCGTAGGCTTCGGCTGCCTCCTTGAACTTCTGCTCGGCTTCGGCATCCCCGGGATTGTGGTCGGGATGGTATTTCATGGCGAGCTTGCGATAGGCCTTCTTCAGCTCGTCTTCACTGGCGTTTCTGCTGACGCCCAGAACCTCATAGTAATCACGCTGCGACATGACTGTTTGCTCTTTTCAGTAAACGACCAAGACCCAAATGGGCAATAACTCTTTCTCGCATTAATCTTCTGGATAGTCGCGGTTCGCAGCGGCTTCCAGTTCCGAAGCACTTAATGGCGTGTAGAGACTTTCATCATCAGGACGCACTTTGCCCGCGGCTATTTCTCGCAGGGCCGTCACACATTCCTTATTGCGCGTATTAATCTGAGGTTCATAGCCGTCACGGTACTGATGCACTCGTTTGATGGCCATTTGCACAAGCAGAAAACGGTTGTTGACGCGCTCTTGGCAATCTTCCACGGTAATACGGGCCATACTTCCTCCAGTCTTGCCTTTTCCAAAAGATCTTGTGGCACTTGTGGGCAAATCCTGATAGACTTGGCAAAGACCAAGAAAAAAACAGGATGCGCTTTTGCGACCTTGGCTGCCCAAAAAAGGACAGAACAAGCCACTCGGAATGTGCTTGCACAAATTTTTCTTTCTGTGTTAGCAATCTTCGCGCAAATTTATATTTAAACCTAAAAAATTGCATTCTGTCAAGCTGCAGGAGAATCACGATGGCTGAGAACTTAAAGGCAATGTATTCCACCATAGTCGCCGATTCCTTCCCGGATACATTAACCATCCTGGTAGGCGATCAGAAACTGGTCTATAGCAAACGCGTCTGGACGCTCGATGGTCAGGTCAAAGGCCTGCGTTACGGAGAAAATCCTGATCAGCCAGCCGCGCTCTACGCCTTAAGCGAGGGCACACTCTCCATCGGCGGCATTTCCTGGCGAGGCCCGGGCAATGCCCTTGTTTCGGCCATGAGCGAAACGCAGATGCTGCAGGCGGGAAAACATCCTGGCAAGACCAATCTCACTGATGTGGATAATGCCGCCAATATGCTGCAATACCTGCATGAACGTGCAGCAGCTGTCATTGTCAAACACAATAATCCCTGCGGTGCAGCCTGGAGCAATGAAGGTATTGCTGATGCGCTGACCAAGGCCTTCTGGTGTGACCGGATCGCAGCCTTCGGCGGTGCCTGCGTGGTCAACCGAGCTTTCACCCGCGAAGCCGCAGAACTTGTGGCAGCCAATTATTTTGAAGTCGTGGCTGCACCGTCTTTTGAAGAAGGGACCGTTGAGCTGCTCAAAAGCCGCAAAAATTTACGCATCATGGAACTGCCAGGCCTCGGACGGCTTGAGGAATTCACCCGTTCAGCTTTTCTCGATATTAAAAGCCTGGCCGACGGCGGACTCGTTCTGCAGAAATCCTTTGCTGACCGCATCCTCAGCAATGACGATTTCTTGCCCGCTCAGGCCAAAACCAAGGAAGGCCTGGAGGTTGCCACGCGCAAGCCAAGTCAGGCAGAGCTGGATGACCTGCGCTTTGCCTGGGCTGTGGAGAGCTGCGTAACCTCCAATTCCGTCATCTTCGCCCGCGATGGCGCAACCTGTGCCATCGGCACAGGTGAGCAGGATAGAGTCGGCTGTGTGGAGCTGGCCATTCACAAGGCCTATACCAAGTATGCCGATGTCCTGGCTTTCAAGGAGCTTGGCCTCTCTCTCTACGAACTGAAGCAAAAGGCAGCCACTGACAGCAGCAAGGCTGAACAGCTCAAGGATATTGAGATACGCGTGCAGCAGGCGCACGGAGGCCTGGCAGGTTCCCGCCTTGTCTCCGACGGCTTTTTCCCCTTCAGAGACGGCGTCGATGTGGCCGTGGCCCAAGGCGTGACGGCTATTGCCCAGCCTGGCGGAGCCATACGGGATGCTGAAGTGATCATGGCCTGCAACGAAGCAAGTCCCCAGGTGGCCATGGTCTTTACAGCGCAGCGTTCTTTCAAACATTAAGCCAAAAGAAATGAGCCCGGGGATAAACCCCGGGCTCAGGAAGAGATATGGCAGAGGCTCAACAAGAAGCATTACCCATCTGCCCCAGGCTCTGTATTTCGGCGGCCAGAGGCGGAGGCGGAAAAACCCTGGTCTCTCTGGGGCTGGCACGTGCCTTTGCCCAGGACGGCCTTGCCGTCAAAGCCTTCAAAAAGGGACCTGACTATATCGATGCGGCCTGGCTGGCCAAAGCAAGCCGACAAAAAGCCACTAATCTTGACCTTTTTTTTCTGAACCACGCTGCGCTCATCAAGCTGGTAGAACAATCGCTGCAAAAACTGGCCAGGCTCGGCCTGCCTCTTTTTGCTTTGCTTGAAGGCAATCGCGGTCTCTACGACGGCCTCAACAGCCAGGGTACCTGCTCCACAGCCGAGCTGGCCAGACTGCTCAATTTTCCCATTCTGCTCGTTCTTGATGTCACCAAGACCACACGCACCGCAGCAGCGCTCCTGCGTGGCCTGACCAGCTTTGAGGAAGGGCTGACGTTTGCCGGCTGTATCCTGAACAGGGTAGGCACTTCACGTCAGGAGCAATTGCTCAGGACCTGCATTGAAAACGAAACAGAACTTAGGGTGCTGGGGGCAATGCCAAGACTGTCGGCCAATCCCCTGCCTGAACGACATATGGGACTGGCAAGCAGTGGTGATGAGCTGGCTGAGCATTGCGAGACAAAACTCGATAGCCTAGCAAGCCTTGTGCGCAGCTCCGTTGCCTTGGATGAGCTTTGGACACGCTGCCAGCCAAAGGATAAAGCCAAACCCCTCCCGACCATAGTCCTGGACCAGCCAAGGCACCAGCCAAAGACTGAGCAAGCTCTCAAAATCGGTTATGTGCGGGATCAGGCTTTCTGGTTCTACTATGAAGAAAACCTGGAGGCACTGACAGAACAAGGTGCTAAGCTTGTGCCTCTGCGCATTCTGGGTGAGCCAAGCCCCCCTGACCTTTGGCAGGAAATCCACGGCCTCTACATAGGAGGCGGTTTTCCGGAGGATTACGCCAAGGAGCTTGCAAAATCCCCGGTTCTTGCCGAAATCGTCAAGCAATCTAAGCGGGGGCTTCCCATTTATGCCGAATGCGGGGGCTTCATGCTTTTGGCCAGATCCCTACTGGTCAAAGGCCAACGCTATGACATGTGCGGTGTTTTTCCGGTTGATGTGGAATTCTGTGCCAGGCCCCAGGGACTTGGCTATGTTCAGGGCAGCGTGCTCCGGAGCAATCCCTTCTTTGCCCAGGGTGAGGTGCTGCGCGGCCATGAATTCCACTACTCACGCTGTGTCGGCGCTCTGCCAGCGCCCCCCATGCTCAGCCTCTGCCTTGGCCAGGGCATGGGCAAAGTCGATGGCAGAGCCTATGACGGTTTATGCGTCAACAGAACATGGGCCTCCTATATGCATATCTTTGCAGAAGCCCATCCCTCCTGGGCCAGGAATTTCCTGCTTGCGGCCCGTCTCTTCAGTCAAAGCGCCTGATCACAAGTTCCTCAAGCGGACGTTTGGGTACATAGTGTACCCCGTCCTTGTCCCGATAATAGCTCAGGGAACCTGATGCAGGCACATCCACACAGAAGCGCATTTCCACGGCCACGCCAAGACCAAGAACAAGCTGCAAGCGCAGAGTTTGCGGAATCTCAAGCAGTTCCTCGGCCTTCTTTTGATCAAAGCTTTTGATGATGCAGCAGCCAAAACCTTTGCTTGTCGCCGCAAGCTGCACGGTTTGGGCCACAATGCCAAGATCCACCAGACAGAGCTCAGAGCAGTTTTCAGGCAGAAGAAGACCGAGAAAAGCTGTGGGTCGTTCGCCGGCATACGGCCCCTTCCAGTCTTTCAAAGCCATGGCCCAGTGCGTTAACGGAAAAAGCTTGGCAGAAGTTTCGCTCAAAACTTCCACAAAACGTACCTCTTGGGCATTGCGGGCCGATGGCGTATGACGTGCACATTCCACAAGAAAATCGAGATCTTGGCGCTGCAGTGGTTTATCCTCGGCAAAACGCCGGCAAGTCCTGGCTTTTTTGACAAAAGCGAGAAAATCCATAAGGCCTCCTTAGTATCCGAGTGTACAAAAGAGAAAGAGCAGTTGCGCAAGTTCTATGGCCGCGCCACAATAATCGCCTGATATGCCGCCCTCGCGGCGCGCTGTACTGCGCAGAGCGTGCAGCAGAGCAGCCGTCAGCGGGTAGAGTAATAATACCTGCCAGGAAGATTTGAAGAGCACAAGAAGCAAGGGCAGCAGCAGAACAAAAGCCAGTGTTTGAGCCAGAAGCCAGGGATAACGTGACAATGCCTGTACAACTATCAAACCGAGACGTGAGCCAGCATTGGCATCGAGACCTTGTGCAAGCAGTACGGGCATGGCCCTGGCAAAAGCAGGGGCAAGAACCAGGATGAGATAATTCTGCTCTGCAAGATGCAGAGAGACCACAAGAAAATGTCCTAAAAGCACCAGTATGAGCGCAATGGCCCCAAAGCTGCCAAGACGGCTATCCCGTAAAATCTCAAGAAAGCGCGTCCCATGTGCTCCGCTGCCGAGCGCATCAGAGAGATCGGCCAGTCCATCCCAGTGCAAAGCTCGTGTTGACCAAAGCTCAAGACATAGCCAAAGAAAGGCGGCAAGCAGAGCATGATAGGCATGAACGGCAAAAAGGCTGTCAACGACAAAGGCTGCAAGGCTCAGAAATAGCCCAAGCACAAAGCCTGCTGGTAAAAAATAAGGGACGCTCGTAACGGGATCGGCAAGGTCTGGGCAAGCCGGAAAACGTGTCAGAAAGGCCAGGGCTTGCCGCAAATTGGACCACATCAGCTTTTCCCGCCCTGGCTGAGATTGAAAACCAGGCTGTAGAGATTACGGAAAAAATCAACATATTCCACTCTGACACTGTCCGGGACCTTGAGACGGACAGGGGCAAAATTCAGAATGGCAGTGATGCCGGCATGCACAAGATGATCACAGGCAGTCTGCGCACGTTCAGGTCGTGAGGTGATGATACCGATATCAATGTGCATTTTTTCCACGCATTGAGGAATTTCGCTGGGGCTCAAAACTTCATAGCCGTAAACGCTGTCACCGATTTTGAAGGGATCACAGTCAAAAATGGCCTTAATGCTAAAGGCACTGGCATGACGGCTAACATGATTGATCATAGCGCGACCAAGGTTGCCAACGCCTATGAGCAGCATAGGCCATTCATGATCAATACCCAAGGAGGAGGTGATGGACTGCATGAGGCTTTTGACCTGGTAACCAACGCCTCTGATGCCAAATTCACCAAAATAGGCGAGGTCTTTGCGCACCTGTGAACCCTGAACGCCGCAGGCCTCGGCAAGAGGATTGGAAGAAACCACTTCCACCTTATCGCGGTCCAAATTTTTCAGAACCTGCAAATAGGTTGACAGGCGCTTGATGGTCGCCTGAGGAATATGCTTGCTTTTAGGTTCATACGTCTCTGACATAAAGGCTCACTTGCAAAAATTGGCTCTGTGCTGATCCCTCTGCAAAAAACGCATTCGGGTCATTACTTGTACAATTTTTCACAAGCTCAAGGCAAGAAAAAAGAGGGCGGCATAATGCCGCCCTCGATATTCTCTGCAAGGGATTAGCCTTGCCTAACGTACGGACTACTAGGCACCAAGGGGATTGGTGTAGAGCAGGATGAAGCTGATAACCAGAGCATAAATGGCCAGAGATTCGATGAAGGCGAAGGCCAGGATCATGGTACCGGTAATTTTGCCGCTCACTTCAGGATTGCGGGCAACGCCTTCGCAGGCGCCTTTGAGGCCCAGGCCCATGCCGCAACCGCAGCCACAAGCAGCAATGCCAATACCCAGAGCAGCGGCGAGGTTGCTATAGCCCATGGCCATAGGATCGAGGCCGGCAGCAAGAGCAAGGCTGGCGATGCCCAGAAGGGCGACGGTGTTCAGCACGATGAGAAGCATTTTACGCATGATACACTCCTAAAACGGTTATATGTTGGGGTCAAAGCGACCATTCCCGCAGATTAATGTTCAGGACCTTCCAAAGCACTCTTCAGGTAGAACATGGTCAGCATGAAGAAAACGAAGGCCTGCATGGTCTTGCCAAGAAGGAAGAGGGCGTAGATCGGCACAGTACTCAAGATCGGTGCCATGGAGAAGAAGAGAATCATGACAATTTCTTCACCGCGGATATTGCCGAAAAGACGGAGAGAAAGAGAGAGCGGACGAGCCAGGTGGGAAACCATCTCCAGAGGCAACATCAGGGGAATCAGAACCTTGGAAGGACCTGTGAACTGATTGATGTAATGGCCTTTCCAGCGGATGATACCGACGATATTGTACAGCACGAAGACAAAAAGTGCCATACAGACGGTGGAATTCAAATTGGCTGTAGGTGCGTCAAAGCCGGGCACGAGGCCCAAAAAATTCATGCAGAAAATATAGAGGAACATACCGGCAAGCAAGGGCGTATAAAAATGCCCGTCCTTGCCCATATTGGAGACAACAAATTTTTCTATCGTGTCAATGACTGACTCAAAGACGTTCTGCAGCATACCCGGGGTTTTTTCAGTCAAACGTTTGCGCAGCATAAGCGCCAGTACGACCAAAATGGCGATGGCAACCCAGGAATAAAAGACGTGTTTAAACTCAATCAGCTGACCACTGATGGTGATTTCATCAAGACCAAGAGCGGTGGAAATAAGTACTGGTTCTGGCAATGCACCTGCCATAACAACCCCCTGTTGCTGCAGTTAGGATCTTTTCGCCTGTACTGCGTACGTCACCAAAGCCAGTATCGATGCCGAGACAAGGCCCGACAAAATCGCCGATACAGGCGCTGCACAGAGTACCAAGGCCACATAAAGAAGAATCACGGTCAAAAGAAGTCGTCCTGCCCAGCGTATAAGAACGCTGATCAGCAAGCCTGTTCCGTAACCGCCAAAATTTGTCCGCAAGAAGAAACGTGCTAGACCATAAAAGGTCATAGCCATGACTGAAGCACCAACACCAAACCAAAAAAGCCAGCTGCTGACAAGGAAGAGCGCAAGACCGGCAAGCAGTGATACCAGTGCTAAGAGCATCTCGTTGCGCAGAATGGGCATAATCTGCGGATGCCCAAGGCCTTTGCGCCAAAGCCAGCGGTCGATGAGAAAGGCTGGTCGAAAAAGATCAGACTTCATGAACGGGGCTCTTTGGCGGCTGCTTTTTCCGCTGCTGAACGAGTGGCCATGCGGGCAAGCAAGATTTTGGTATCGCGGTAGACATTGAGAAAACCAGCACCAATACCCACAATCAAAAAAATGATCTTGCCCCAGGGATGACAGCCAAAAAACCAGTCCAGCGCGTAACCAAGTCCAAATCCGACGAGAGGTCCGCTGACCATATGCAAGCCAATCACACCGGCACTGGCCAAGGCACTCATGCCTGCCTGCTGCTGCGAGAGAAAATCTCTGAAGATTTTACGACGTTCAGAGACAGGCTGTGTTTTTTCCGTCGATGGCTTAGGAGAAGGGGACAAATGCTTTTCTCTCAGACATTTCTTCAGCGTACGAAGTCGCTTGGCGGTCTCTTCAGTTGAGCTTGCCATAGCAGAAAACAATTTTCGTTCTAGTTTCAGAATGTCGACTAACTTATACCCAATGCAAGGCTTTTTCAAGAAGAAAAGCGAAAAAAACCGCCTTGAGAGAAGATTTTTCTTGCGGGTGCCCAATCAGAGGCAGATTGCCGCCTGCTCATGTCAGGCCATGGAGCTGATAGCAATATATGCTATGAACTGCAAAAACACGTCAAGACAAAAAAAAGAGGCCTGCAACAAGGTTGCAAGCCTCTATCACAATCACTGGAAGACGATACTAGGATCTGACAAGCTGCAGACGGACAATAGCCCTCTGTAATGCAGCATTGGCCCTCGTTTCATCGACCTTGTCACTTTTCTCGGCAAGCCTTCTTTCAGCACGTTCCTTGGCCGCCTTGGCGCGTGCCTCATCGATGTCGGCTGCTTTTTCAGCCGACTCGGCTAAGACACTCAAGACATTATTGTTCATGTCAGCAAAGCCGCCAGAGATAAAGACATGCTCGTCCTTGCCATTGACCCGGTAACGCAAATCGCCGATTTTGAGCGCAGAGAGAATGGAGACGTGATTCGGCAAAACACCGAATTCACCTGCCACACCAGGGCAAATGCACATCTCCACGGCCTCACTCACAACCGTCTTATCTGGCGTTACCACACTAAGCTGCAGCGTGGACATAGCTTCTCCTTATACTGAAAGGCAAGTAGGAACGAAAGGCAATAATCCTAGGCCTGTTGCTTACGCTTCTCATACTTGGCCACGGCCTGATCGATGCCGCCCAGCATGTAGAAGTCGCCTTCAGCCAGTTCGTCGTACTCACCATCCAGAATACCCTTGAAGCCCTTAATGGTGTCCTCGAGCTTGACATACTGACCGGGCGTACCGGTGAAGATTTCAGCAACGTGGAAGGGCTGGGAGAGGAAGCGCTGGATACGACGGGCACGAGCCACCGTAAGCTTGTCTTCGTCGGAAAGTTCGTCCATACCAAGAATGGCAATGATGTCCTGCAGTTCCTTGTACTTCTGCAGCACCATCTGCACACGTCTGGCCACATTGTAGTGCTCTTCGCCCACAACGTCGGGCGAAAGAATACGCGATGTGGAGTCCAGGGGGTCCACAGCGGGATAGATACCCAGCTCGGCAATCTGACGAGAAAGCACCAGGGTACCATCCAGGTGAGAGAAGGTCGTTGCAGGAGCAGGGTCGGTCAAGTCGTCAGCGGGCACGTAAACGGCCTGGACGGAAGTGATGGAACCCTTATTGGTGGAGGTAATGCGTTCCTGCAGAGCACCAAGGTCAGTACCCAGGGTGGGCTGATAACCCACGGCGGAAGGCATACGTCCAAGCAAAGCCGACACTTCGGAACCAGCCTGGGTGAAACGGAAGATATTGTCGATGAAGAGCAGCACGTCCTGATGTTCTTCGTCACGCAGATATTCCGCGCAGGCCAGACCGGAGAGGGCCACACGAGCACGGGCTCCCGGAGGCTCGTTCATCTGGCCGTAAACCAAGGTGGAACGCTCAAGAACGCCGGCTTCTTTCAGTTCATGGTACAGGTCGTTACCTTCACGGGTACGTTCACCCACGCCGGTGAAAACGGAAGAGCCGCCATGCTGCTGGGCAATGTTATTGATCATTTCCATCAGAATAACGGTCTTGCCCACGCCGGCACCACCGAAGAGGCCCATCTTACCGCCCTTGGGGAAGGGAACGAGCAGATCGACGACCTTGATACCGGTCTCCAGCAGCTCGACCTTGGTGTTCTGTTCGGTGAACTCAGGGGCGGGACGGTGAATGGGATAGTATTTTTCCGCATTGACCGGACCCAATTCGTCCACTGGGCGACCCAGAACATTCAGGATACGACCCACAGAGGCTTTGCCCACAGGCACCATAATCGGTTTACCCGTATCCACAGCCTCCATGCCGCGGGTCAGACCGTCAGTAGCGTCCATGGCGATGGTACGAACCACATTGTCGCCAAGATGCTGCGCCACTTCACATACCAGATCCGCTGCGTTGGCATTATTTGGGTTTTTAATCTCAAGGGCGTTCAGGATATTCGGCAGGTTGCCGTCGGGGAACGCGACGTCCACGACAGCGCCGATGACCTGAACGATCTTTCCTGTATTTTTGCTCATACTACGGCTCCTTAACCGTTCAGCGCTTCTGCGCCGCCGACAATATCGATGAGTTCGCTGGTGATGGAAGCCTGACGTGTCTTGTTGTAGAGCAGAGTCAGCGAGTTGATCAGCTCGTTGCAGTTCCTCGTGGCATTGTCCATGGCCGCCATACGTGCGGCATGTTCACTAGCCGAGGTGTCGAGCAGTCCACGGTAGACCTGCACATTGACATAACGCGGCAGAAGTTCAGCCAGCAACTGCTCTTCTTTGGGCTCGTAAATGTATTCACAATGCGGCCCTGTTTCGGCGGGAGCAGCTTGTTCATCCGCTTCTGGAGTCTTTAACGGCAAAAGACACAGCGATTTTGGAGGTTGCTGGGCCATGGAGACAAATTCACCATAGATCAACCAGACCTCGTCAAAATCCAGAGTCTCATAACCATGAATGAGTTCCTGAGCCACGGTGCTGGCCAGAGAGAAGTCAATGCTGCCCATTCTGTCAGCAAAGGCGGTCAGAATCTCATAGCCTGCCTGACGCACAGCATCGCGGCCCGTGCGACCCACGCAGCTGAACTTCACGGTCATGCCCTCAGACTCTTTCTGCTTGGCAAGCTTCAAGGCAGTGGAAATAATGTTGCCATTAAAACTGCCGCAGAGGCCACGGTCGCTGGTAATGAGGATGACACCGCAGGATTTCTTTTCCTCGTGCTCGGCAAGCAGAGGATGCGCATTGCCTTCGACTTTGCTCGAAAGCTCTGCCAGAACATCATGGTATTTTGCCGCATAGGGTCGGAAGGCCTCAATACGAGCCTGTGCGCCACGCAGTTTCGCCGAGGCCACCATGTTCATGGCCTTGGTAATCTGCTTGGTCTTGCCGACCCCGACAATCTTCATTTTTACATCTTTTAGTGAAGGCATGTGAGTACCCTCCCGGATTAAGCCTGCCAGCCTTTCTTGAAGGCGGTCACAGC